>CAYFXL010000260.1:0-1915 GCA_964346945.1 uncultured Syntrophobacterales bacterium | reverse complement strand
AAAACGTAACCATCGGCAAGGATACCTGGATTGGGCCCCACGTGGTTATTACCGGATGGACAACGATCGGGAAAAATTGTAAGATATTTCAATTTTCCTCCATCGGAGAAGTCCCACAAGACCTTAAATTTAAGGGTGAGGAATCTCACGTCATTATTGGCGATAACAACGTCATCAGGGAGTTCGTAACCATCAACAGGGCAACGACTCATGGGGGTGGGAAAACTGTCTTGGGTTATGGAAACTTCCTGATGGCATATGCCCACGTGGCACACGATTGTCTCATCGGAAACCACGTGATAATGTCGAACGCGGCTACTTTAGCGGGACATATTGAGATCGAGGATGGCGCTATCATCGGCGGATTAGTGGGCGTTCACCAATTCGTCCGAATCGGCGCCTATTCCTTTATCAGCGGATTATCCGGCGTTCCGCAGGATATTCCGCCCTATATACTTGCCGCCGGCAGTCGGTGCAAATTGTATGGCTTAAACATGGTAGGCCTGAAAAGACACGGTTTCCCCGAGAAGACCATCAAGGGGCTCAAGAGGGCTTACAAGATTATCTTCAATTCGGGATTAGTCCTGGAGAAGGCCATTGAAACCGTAAGGGATGGGGAAATCATCAGTATTCCGGAAGTAGATCACCTCGTCCAGTTCATTCAAGGGTCAAAGAGGGGGATCTGCAGGTGAAGGATAAATTGAGGACCGGTGTGGTTGGCGTGGGATACTTCGGGCAATTTCACGCCGAGAAATACCACCGAATGCCTGGAGTGGAGTTGGTAGGCCTTGCGGATATCGATTGTTCCCGTTCCCGAGAGATGGCCAGGCGTTTCAATACTAATGCCTTTCTCAGTTATGAGGATTTATACGACAAGGTAGATGCTGTTAGCATCGCCGTGCCCACTCCCATTCACTACCAAGTAGCCAAAGACTTCTTCAAGAGAGGAATCGATGTCCTTTTGGAAAAACCCATCACTGCTACTCTCCGGGAGGCGGATGAATTGATCGATATGGCGGAAAAAAAACACCTCGTCTTTCAGGTTGGTCACCAGGAGAGGTTTAATGCCGCCTTCATGGCTTTGGAGGGAATCCTTGTCGATCCCATGTTCATCGAATCCCACCGGCTGAGCCCCTTCCTTCAAAGAGCGGCAGGTGTAGATGTGGTCCTTGACCTGATGATCCATGATATTCAGATCATTCTCAGCGTGGTGGATTCCTCAATCCAGTCCATTCAAGCCGTGGGCGTCCCAATCGTATCTCCTTATTTGGATATTGCCAATGCTCGGATCGAATTTGAGAACGGCTGCACCGCAAATGTAACGGCCAGCCGCGTCTCCATGGAAAAGATGCGGAAGATCCGGATATTCCAATCCACCGCTTACTTCTCCATCGATTACGTCTCCCAAAGGATTAGCGTCCTCAGCAAAGATGGAAAGAGAGGTAAAGCCATCTTCCCCGGCATCTTCGCCGAGGATATCAAAATCTCCAAAAACGACCCCTTAGAGCTGGAAATAAAATCCTTCGTCGAGAGGGTCAGGGATAGAAAGAAACCCCTCGTATCGGGTTTGGATGGGAAGAAGGCCCTCGAGGTCGCCTTGCGGATTACCGATCAGATCCAGAGGAATATCGAAAGAAGAAAAACATTGGGTGGCCTTATGGGGTGAAGCTTAACGAGGAGAGGAAGATTCTCATCGTGGCGGGAGAGACTTCCGGGGATCTCCTTGGGGCCCATTTAGTGAAAGCTGTTCTCTCCATGGACCCCGGACTCCGCTTCTACGGCGTTGGGGGAAAACACCTGAGAAGTATGGGAACCGACGTTATTTTTGACAGCTCGGAACTGTCCGTGGTGGGTATCGTGGAGGTCTTCTCCAGGCTGCAGTCCAACTATAGGGCTTTCCGTTGGCTCAAGAGGT
>CAYFXL010000259.1:0-1928 GCA_964346945.1 uncultured Syntrophobacterales bacterium | reverse complement strand
TTGGTCACGTGGACGGTCTCAGAAATCTCTCGGTCTGTCATGACCCCATCTTCGGCCCGATAAGGCCTCCAGCCCTCATCTGAAATCCCCCCGATCGCTTCCATCACTGATGAGTCCTTATCCACTTCCTCCTGGGCATCTTGCCAAAGGCCTTCTTCAGTATCCGAAGCTTTCCCCCCGTGTCGTTTCCCTCTCGAAACTCATACGAGATGGCCAATCCATTCTCCTTGAGGGTCGCCACCACAGGCCGGTAACCCTTACACCCTAAATAGGTCATCTGGGCCTCACGCTTACAAGACTCGATGATCAGGGTGTAGCCCTTGCTCTCGTCCTTTTTGAGCACCTTCTTCGTGATCCCATCGTTGACCCGCTCCATGGCCTCGACCCCACCCCGCTCACCCATCCGCCGAAGCCAATCCCCAATCGCCGAACAGGAGGGAACCTCCTCAAACCCAACCACCTCCCTTAGAGAGTCATCCTCGCGAATCTCTCGGACATCCTCAATCGCCTCCCCCCCTCCATACAAGGTCATCGAAAGGGGCTTGATATAACGGATCGGCTCATATCCCCGCCCCGAACAGGGCTTGGGCAGGTGACGCTCAATCAAAGAGTCCACTCCCATCGCCTCCATAAACTCCCCAAAAAGAAGCAATCCACTGCGGGCTATAACCCCCTCCTCGGTCCTTTCCAACTTCAAAGGCATCACCCTTTGTCGCATCATAGTGTCACCCCCTTCTGGGTTTTTTGGTTTCACCTATCTGGTGAGGAGTATACCTCTTACCCGCCCAGACTCGGCCGAAATCGATCAAAAAAAGAGAGAAGCCGAAGCTTCCTTTCCCCGGTACCGCATCTCTCGATTTGGGAGTCAGACGGATGGGACTCGATCCATCCGAACCTCACCCACTGGGCAACATTAGCGAATTTCATCCCGCCTTGCGGAAATCCCAACGCCTCGGGCTTCGCTTGGCGCGAGTTTATTTGCCTTGAAACTTACCTGCCCGTCCTCGGTGTAAATTCTGAATCTTCCCTGTTTCCGCGCTCTGAACTTCATAACAAAGAGGTTACATCGAGTAGCCTTCATTCAGCCGGCAAGAAGCCCCTGGTAACAACTCGCACCGGGGCACAAATTCCACACTCGTCCTCAAGCTTTGCGAAGGAATTCGGACCGGGTAGTCAACCCCTTCAACCCGAATGATTGCGTCTTTTAATCCAATGAGAATTCGCGTATACAATCCGGGCAATAGCGCTACGGGTGGCACCAGTTCACCGCTGAGACCATCTGTATAATGGAGCAAGTCAACCGTATATGGCATTTGGACCAACGGGGGCGAAATTCATCCTTCGTTTTTGCTGTGGACATAAACCTCATCAAATGTGATTCGCACTTGTTCGGTGCCCGACGGTAGCTCAGAATAAGAGTCAACTATTCTGACAGTCAGTTCTCCGCGACTAATTTCATCGTGCTCGCTGATAACGACAAGGCCTCCCTTTTCACTAAAAAAAGAAGGAAACATTTGCATCTCCGCATCCAGCGAGAAATAGAGGGATCACTATCATTAGCCACCGATAATTGACATTTCTAGTCATACAAAGATTCCCCTCCTCGAGGAGATGGACGTCGCCCCTCGAATAGTATGGCTCTTCATAAAAGGCGATGAGTCTACTAGAAATTGAAGCTAGAGAGTAGATAGACATACTTCCTGGCTGAATGACCTCAGAAAAAGGAAAGGTCTGTGAGGAGGGCGTGGCAGGAATGCCGGCTGGCCTTCAGTCCCTCGATTTGCGACGGGAATATTGCATAACTGGGGTTGAGACCGGACGCCCTAGTCGAGTAGACCGGGGGAGTTTCACTCCCAGTCCCTCAGAGGTAGGTTCGAGGATTGGCGCGGTACTCAGTGAGTCCGTTTCCAATCCCCGCCTCGTCAAAC
>CAYFXL010000258.1:0-1972 GCA_964346945.1 uncultured Syntrophobacterales bacterium | reverse complement strand
TTTGGTAAGTTCTTCGCCGTCCCGCGTAATCTCCCTCATTTTCACGTGGTTCGTCTCTAAATACCGTTTGAGATCGAACATTATTTCTCGGGCAATGGGAGATTCGAGGGCCAATTTTCTCCGTTCTCTCCCCCTATCCTCGATCCTTTTGGCGACCTCCAATTCCCTTTTCCGAGTGAGGAGGGGTATATTTCCGATATCCCGAAGGTATTTCCATATCGGGTTGTCCACCATTTTGGAGACAGGGGAATCTGGGACCTTTGATTTGGCGATCTTCCGCGCTTTCCCCGCATTATTGGAAAGGGCGATCTCCTTCCCGCTCACAAGATCCTCGGTCGCGTCTACTGATGGACTCACAATGGGCTCCTGTTCCCAAGAGCTCATTCTGTCCTCCTCGTCGATGTAGCGGATCCCCCCCTGGTCAAATAGTCTCTTTTCCATTGGACGCTCTCCAACCCCATGCAAAAGACCCTTTCACCTCGGTGAAAGGGTCTCATTTTAGATCAGAGGCTACTGGTAAGTCCCAAGAGAGGTCTTTCAAAGAGAAGGAATCCAAATATTTTTCCCATTGGCCGAATTGACTTTGAGCCCTCTACACCGAAGAATCTCGGCCAATAAATTGACACCATTATACCCAAAAAAAGATATTTGTCAAGGATTTTTTCGGGTTAAGTAATTAATTTTCCATATTTTTCCATCCTGTTTGAAGATCTACGGACCACCTTACCCTCACTGGCTGCTTCCTCGAAGCCCTTTGGCTCTCATCCATTGGTTAAATCCAGGTTGAACAGCATCATGGAAGGCTCTTTCCAATAGAGCCGTGGCGTGAGACCAATCCCCCTAAAGGACCAATATCCATCACGAACAAGGATTCTCCGGTGGGGAGAGAAGAAGAGGTGGCTCGGACAGCTGCAATCGGTACAACCAAATGCTGGAATAAATTTGAAGGTACGGCTCAACTCGTTGGCCAACATACACTCCCTATCCGAAGGGCATTGTCCGTAGACGATCGCCTCGATTTCCCCATATTGGAGAAGATAATCAATGTGCCAGTGAAGCCGCTTTGCATTCTTGAGGTGGCGGTTTAACCTCGACCTCATCCCCTTCCTCGCTGATCCGACGTACCCGTATGATCCTCGGAGGAAAAACCGGTTTCCCATCGCCCCAATTTGGATCCATCTCCCCTTTCGTAAACGGATCAAAAGGAGATAAACTCCGGCTATCTCACCTATCGGATCCATGGAGAATCTCGGAGGATCCCGTCTCATGCCCCGTATTTTTGTAGCTTTAAGGCGTTGGCCAACATCAAAGGCATGATGACAGTGGCGGGAAAACGCCCCAATCCCCCTAACAGGCATGAGCTTTCATCGAATTTCTTTACCGCATCGTTCCTTACGAACCTGGAGAAGAGCAAAATCGGGTTGGGATGCCAACTATGAGATTTGAGTACGGAGGGCGTAGAGTGATCACCCGTAACCACCAACACATCCGGTTCAAGCCCCAGAAGATCCGGTATGTATTCGTCCACCTCCTCGATGGCCTTCACCTTGCCCTGGAAATTGCCATCCTCTCCGAACATATCGGGTTTCTTGATATGAATATAGAAGAAATCATATTGATCCAAATGATCCCTCAATGCCTTTACCTCATCCCTTATTTCCTCTCCGGCTTCCAAAACATCCATACCAACTAATCTCGCTATCCCTTTATACATGGGATAGGCCGCGATGGCTGCCGGACAAACCTTGAAGAGTTCCGTCATTGTCGGAATTTTGGGGAGTTGAGAGAAGCCTCGCAAGAGAATGGTATTGGCCGCCTCTTGGGACCTCAAGAGGTGGGTCGCCTCCCTTATGAATCGATTGACGACCCTTTCCGAGAACTTAGCACTTTCAGAAGTAGCATGGACCGGGATGCTCGGCTTTCCATCCTTTTGGGGATCAGCGTCGGTCAATCCATCTGCTAACCCCTTGCC
>CAYFXL010000257.1:0-2080 GCA_964346945.1 uncultured Syntrophobacterales bacterium | reverse complement strand
GAGGATGTTCATGGTGAACATCCTCTTTTTTTGAAAGGTTAAAGGGGAGTAGAAACATTCTGGGAACGTTTTTTTTCCGAAAGGAGGAGGTCCTATGCCATATGAATCCCTGACGCAGAAGGATGTCATGAAAATTGTGAAGGAACGGGATGTGAAATTCATCAGGCTCTGGTTTACGGATATCTTGGGTCAATTGAAAAGCTTTGCCCTCACCGACGATGAGCTGGAGGGGGCCTTTGACGAGGGCATGGGGTTTGACGGCTCATCCATCAAGGGGTTTGCCCGAATCGACGAGAGCGATATGCTGGCCAGACCCGTCCCCGCTACCTTTCAACTCATCCCCTGGAGGCCCAAGGAGAAGGCCGTGGCCAGGGTGTTCTGCGACATCTTAAATCCCGATGGGTCTCCCTATGAGGGTGATCCCAGATATGTCCTCAAGAGGAATCTGGAGAAGCTAGAGAAGATGGGGTACACGTTCTACGTGGGGCCGGAGCTCGAATACTTCTACTTTAAGTCTGATAAGAACCCGGAGATACTGGATGAGGGGGGGTATTTCGACCTCACGACCCTCGATGCCGCGGAGGATTTGAGGAGGGAGACGGTTTTGACCTTGGAGAGCATGGGGATCAAGGTGGAGTATAGCCACCACGAAGTTGCCCCCTCCCAACACGAGATCGACCTGAGGTTTGAGGATGCCCTCACCATGGCCGACCACGTGATGACCTACCGCATCGTTGTCAAGGAGATAGCCAATAAGTATGGAGTCTATGCTACCTTCATGCCCAAGCCCATTTTCGGGGTGAATGGGAGCGGGATGCATACCCATCAATCCCTCTTCAAGGGGGAAAAGAATGCCTTTTTCGACCCAAATGATCAATACCATTTATCCCAGGTAGCCAAGGGGTACATCTCCGGGATCCTCAGGCATGCCCAGGAAATCACGGCGGTTACGAACCAGTGGGTGAACTCCTATAAGCGGCTTGTTCCCGGCTATGAGGCACCGGTTTACCTATCGTGGGCTCGACGGAACCGGTCTACCCTGGTGAGGGTTCCCATGTACAAGCCCGGGAAGGAGAAGGCAACCCGAATCGAATACAGGAGCCCGGACCCCGCGTGTAACCCTTACTTGGCTTTTTCGGTGATGTTAGCGGCCGGGCTTAAGGGGATCGAGGAGCAGTACGATTTGCCGGAACCCATCGAAAAAGATGTCTACCACTTGAGCGTGGATGAACGGAAGGAATTGGGCATCGATTCCCTGCCTGGGAGCTTAATCGAGGCCATAGAGTTGACGGAGGAGAGCGATTTGGTGAGGGATGCCCTGGGCGAACATGTCTTCAGGAACTTCACCCTCAGCAAAAAGGTGGAGTGGGATGATTATCGGATAAAGATTCACCCCTATGAGATCGATAAATTCCTCCCGATTCTCTGAAAGGGGGAGAGGGACTAAAAAGCCAGATATCTAAAGAGCGATAGCCGACAATTGGTCTCCTGATTTAAATCGATTAGCCGTCGGGTCTTTCAATGGCAATGGCAAAATCCGGACACATGAGTTCACACAGTCCACAAGCTTTGCACCGCTCCATATCGTCTTCCCTGGGTAAGATATAGCCCTTGGAATTAATTTCCTGAGAGGCCTTAAGGGCCTTTGTTGGACACACGTCTACGCATATCAAGCAACCCTTGCAATATCTCTCTTCAATCCACACCCTATTCATCGATTCCGTGGTTCTCCACCACAAATTGGTCGATTATCTCTTGATACGATTCATTCCACTCCCTTCTATCAATATCGCAGAATTCCCCGATGAGCGTCTTACCATCAGTGGATCCCTTCGCTTTGCTGATGTGTATCGTATTCTTTCTAAACCCCTTTAATAAATCCACCGGCGAGGTCTTTTCATGGACAGGACATTGGGACAGGATTTCAATAAAAGCTGTCCCTTTCTTCCTGAGTCCCCTCATAATGGACTTTATGACTTGTTTTGGGTGTGCCGTTGTCCACCGTGCCACATAGCTCGCCCCTGAGATCTCGGCCAGTTTACAGAGATCAAATGCTGCTTCCGTGTTGCGGTATGGCGTT
>CAYFXL010000256.1:0-2081 GCA_964346945.1 uncultured Syntrophobacterales bacterium | reverse complement strand
AGCCCGAACTCCCGCCTAATCATGACCGGTAGTGGGCGTTAATCTTGACGTAATCCGTGGAGAAGTCGCAGGTATAAATAGAGGTTTTGGCATTTCCCTGATGGAGGCGGATGGTAAGCTCAACCGTATCCCCCTGGATTACTCGGCCGGCCTTTTCCTGCAATGCCCCATCAGTCTCCAGCCCACCTAAGGCAACGGGAACGTGGTTCAAGAGAATATCGAAGGTAGTTGGGTTGATGGGGACACCCGACCGCCCAATAGCGGCGGCAATCCTGCCCCAATTAGCATCCCCACCGAAAAAGGCCGTCTTAACGAGATTTGAATTAGCTACCGTCAACGCCACCTTCTTGGCATCGACCTCGCTCCTTGCCCCCTCTACCCTGACCTCAATGAGTTTCGTGGCCCCCTCCCCGTCCCTGATGATCATCACCGCCAATTCATGCAGAACTCCGGTGAGGAGGTCCTTGAAACGGTGGTAATCAGGGGAATTCAGGGAAATGAGCCGATTTTTTGCCAGCCCATTGGCCAGAACTAAGACGGTATCGTTAGTGCTCGTATCACCATCCACCGTGATTCGGTTGAATGTGAGCTCCTGAGCCTCTGAAAGTGCCTTCTGCAGGGATGCCCTTTCAACGGCGGCATCGGTCATCACAAAGCAGAGCATCGTGGCCATATGGGGCATAATCATGCCGGCGCCCTTCGCAACCCCGCATATTCGAATCTCCCTATTACCTATCGAGCACTTCTTCATCTTCACCTTGGGGAATCTATCAGTGGTCATAATGGCTTCCACGGCGTCCAAAAGGCCATGGGAAGAGAGATTATCGACGAGACTGGGGATCCTGGAGAGGATCTTGTTGATGGGCAGGGGTTTTCCGATAACTCCCGTTGACGAAACCAGTGCCAGCTCCCTTGGGATTTGAAGCGCCTGCGCCGTCGCATCGGCCATAGCCCTTCCATCCCGCATCCCTCTCTTCCCGGTGCAGGCATTGGCGATTCCGCTGTTTGCGATAATTGCCTGACATCGTCCCTTCTTTATCCTCAACCTGTCAATGAGGACCGGCGCCGCCTTCACCCTATTGGTTGTGAATACCCCTGCCACTGTGGCCGGAGTCACTGAATAGAAAAGCGCGAGATCCCTTTCTTTCCCCTCCTTGATGCCCGCGGAGATTCCAGAAAACATGAACCCGGGGATGAAAAAATCCGCACCATGCTTCTTTCCCATACGGCTGCCCGCCTTTCTCTCTCCCTCCATCTTTATCCGATTCACCTACCGCAACACTTCTTATATTTCCTCCCGCTACCGCAAGGGCATGGTTCATTCCGACCGATTTTCCTTCCCTCCCTTTTGAAGGTTACCACCTTCCTCTCCTCCATCTCGGGCATTGCCATAGAGCCCTCGTTAGCCAAAGCCATCTCACTGGCAGGGAGAGGGGGGGTCATTTCTCCTCGAGTGAGGATGAGGCGTTGCGGCCTTTCCCTCCTCCAACCTTTCGCCTCCCTTTCTGCCGCCACTCGTATGGCAAAAAGCTGACGAATCGTATCCTCCCTAACCTCGGCCAACATATCGAGAAACATCTCCGACCCCTCTATCTTAAACTCCGTCAAGGGGTTCTTCTGGCCATATCCGCGGAGTCCGATACCCTCCTTCAAATAGTCTATGTTGAGAAGGTGTTCCCTCCAATGGGTATCGATGGATTGTAACAAAATGACCTTCTCTAAATGGCGCAGGATCTCTTGGCCAAGCTCCTCCTCTTTGCTCGCATAGGTCCTCCGCACCCTATCGAGCAACTTTTCCCTCAAACCATCTTGATTTAAACCGTCGAGGGGTTCCTTTCCGATATCGAAATGGATCGAAAAATCCCTCAACACCTCATCCTGGAGCCCCGTCAGGGACCATTCCTCAGGATAGCTCTTTCTATCGGTATGGGCATCCACGATTTCCTCCACGAGTTCCTCCGCCATCTCCATAACTCGATCGCTCACGTTATCATTGCCCAGGACCTCTCTTCTCCGCCGATAGATTTCCTCCCTCTGTCTATTCATCACATCATCGTATTCCAAAAGATGTTTTCTGATAT
>CAYFXL010000255.1:0-2086 GCA_964346945.1 uncultured Syntrophobacterales bacterium | reverse complement strand
GATCGTTTCCCCATTTCCAGGATTTTCTTTGATTCCTCTGTTCCAATCATCCGCAAGGCCCCAATCGCACATACCTGGAGCTCATCCCATTTTGGCTTCCGAAACCAACTTTTCTTCCCGAGTATCTTTTCCAAAACGGGGAGGGATTCATTGGAACGGATTTCTCCAATAGCCCTGAAAAAGGTGGCCTTTTCGGGAAACTCCCTATCCAGGAAGCGTTCGGATTGGATGACAGATAGGATCGGCCTCAGGGCCTCGTCCTTGAACGATCTCGCGAGATGGATAACCGCCTGAGACCGAATATACGAGCTCTCGTCATTCAACATTTTAATGAGAAAACCCTTATTCTCCTTCCCCCCGTATTGGGATAACGCTTTGAGAGCCGTCCTTCGTACCCGTTCATCGGGATGACTGATGGTTTGAGCCAGATATTTGACGGCGTTCCGATCCCTTGATTTCCCTATTATGTTGATGACATAGCAAACTACCATCCACCTTTTATCATTCAAGAAGGGGACGAGCATCCCCACATCATCCTTGACCTTTCTTCCGATAATCTCAGCGATGAGATTTCTTTCCTTGGAAGAATCCAGCTGGCCCAGCATGTTGCAAAGGGGTTCGATGGCGGATTTGGGGAGCAAGTCGAAGTAGTCATAGCATGTATTGAGGTCGAGAAACCCCTCGTGTTTCAATGTCTCCGCCGTCAATTCAATAATCCGGCCGCTTCCAGCACCTTCGAAAATACGATTTATTGCGTAGATTTGGTTGTCCTTGAGGGCCATGGAGTCGAGAATTTCCCGGAGGTTTTTCAAAATCTTCCCCGCGGTCTGAAATTCCCCCTTTAACACCAGAAATTCAATGGCTCTATCGAAGAAGGTGACCATGTTCTCATATGGCTCCAAATCCTCTCCCAAGTGGAGTAACATCTCAATGAGGCTTTCGACCAATGTGGAGATGAAACTGATATCGGACTCTTGGTTCATGAGTTGGTTAATCAGTTCCACCTCTTCGGGGGTGAGCTGGAATTGCCGTGTAAAGGTCTGCCTTTGATCCCCACTAAGTTCAGGGCGCACCTCCTCCGCGATGAGAGTCATTCCCGCTTCTGCCGACTCCTGTGCCGCAGTTGTAGCAGCGTCTTCTTCCCCATCGGTTGTTAACTCCAGGCCCGCTTGAAACTCATCATAGTTCACGGGAACCTGAACCGCGTTGGACTCCGCAAATTCATCGGTGGCGTGGTAGCTAATGTGGGCAAAATCCCTCTCCCAAAGGAGAGTGACGATATCATCCTCGAGCCTGCTTGCCTGCTCATTTCTCCGGAGTACGTCTAAGAAATCGGAGATTTCTTGATCCTCAAGTCCCTTCAGGAATCGAATCTCCCTCATCCCATCCTTATAGAGGAGGAAAGCCAGGCTCTCCTTCATGTCCGTATTCTCGTATACCGGGGTCCCGTTGAAGAATAGTTTGTATTCACCGACCTGTAAATTCAATGATTGATATTGATCGAGATGAGCCGTGAACTTCGTGGTCAGTTCTTCTAATTGCTTGGTGAGCATGGGATTGTTCGACTGGTAGAGCTTGAAGGCCTTTATGGCCTTTAGGAGAGACCGGATCGCATCCATTGTGGAGGATAATTCTTCACTGATTTCGGGCTCTGGGGAAGTCATTGCCTCCTGGAGTTCATCCTTCACATGGTGTTCGGATACATTGTCTGATTTCATTGCTGAAACCCCGGAAAATTTTATGCAATTCTATGCAAAATGGTTACGATTACCACCTGCACGCAAAAAATCTGTTCCCGCTTTATGAAGTTCTGTACTTGAAAGAGAGCGTTTTTCAGATGCACCGGTACGATGAATTGAGTGCTGAGAAGGAAATTCAGCAATAAATGTGCCAAGAGGGGGATTCGGGGTCGATAATACCCGGGATTTTCCCCCTCATGGTAAACAAGAGAAGCCATCCAGGAGGATGGCTTCTCACTACCGGTTTCCCCACGTTATAGGGGCTACAAGATAATCTTTAAGGGCAAGGGAAGTTCCCTGGGGTGGGAGATGATCCCGCAGGAGCGACAGGCCTCATAACTCGGCTT
>CAYFXL010000254.1:0-2091 GCA_964346945.1 uncultured Syntrophobacterales bacterium | reverse complement strand
AGAGCTCAACAATGGCACCGAAGTCCAACACTCGCTTCACATTCCCCAAATAGAGCCCACCCACTTCTACCTCTTGGATGAGCCTCTTGATGATGGCTATAGCCTCTTCGATGGCTTCATAATTCGCCGAGGCGATTTTGACCAATCCCGGATCCTCGATTTCGATCTTAACCCCAGTCTGCTCGACGATACTCCGGATGTTCTTACCCCCTGGCCCAATGATATCACGAATCTTGTCCGGTTTCACCTGAAGGGTGGTGATCCTCGGGGCGTGACGTGAAAGGTCCTTCCTGGGTTCTGCGATCGTCTCCCTCATCTTCTCCAGGATATGGAGTCTTCCCTCCTTACCCTTGTATAAGACCTCCCCCAATAAAGCCTTGTTCACGCCGGGCCCCTTGATGTCCATTTGCACTGCGGTGATTCCCTCCCGCGTTCCGGCCACCTTAAAATCCATATCACCGATGTAATCTTCGTCGCCTAAAATATCGGATAGGATGGCCACCTTCTCCCCCTCCTTGACCAGTCCCATGGCAATCCCAGCAACGGTATCGATGGTAGGCACTCCCGCATCCATAAGAGCGAGCATGCCACCAC
This sequence comes from uncultured Syntrophobacterales bacterium, assembly GCA_964346945.1. GTDB lineage: Bacteria > Desulfobacterota > BSN033 > WVXP01. The sequence goes on along the minus strand of CAYFXL010000254.1, from coordinate 1,497 downwards.
ATACCGTCGCCATGGAAGAGGATCCATTGGATTCTAAAACCTCGGAAACAACCCGAATGGTATAGGGGAACGTGTCATTGGGAGGTAAAACGGGTAATATCGCCCTTTCGGCCAATGCCCCATGGCCGATCTCCCTTCGGCTCGGTGACCTTAAGGGTGAAACCTCACCGACACAAAACGGAGGAAAATTGTAATGAAGCATGAACGATTTGTAGCTCTCCCCGCTCAGAGTATCGATCTTCTGTTCGTCGGATGAGGTCCCAAAAGTGGTAACAGCCAATACCTGCGTTTCACCTCGAGTGAAAAGTGCCGATCCGTGCGTCCGGGGAAGAATTCCCACCTCACAAGAGATGTTTCTGATATCAGAAAGCCCCCTTCCATCGATTCTTCTTCCCTCGTTCAGGATCATTTCTCTGATCAATCGCCTTTCCGTCTCCGCGAGGATCTCCTTCACCTCCGCCCTTGATTCTTCATCTTCCCCACCCCATTTCTCCATTGCACCCTCGAGGATCTCTTCCAGCCTCCGCCTCCTTTCCAATTTCCCCGAAATGGCATGGGCTTCCCTTATTTGGGGCATGGAGAAGGATTGAATTTGTTCCCTTAGCGCCTCATTGTCCCGGGGCGTAAACTCAACCTTTTCGATATTCAGCTCTTCACTCAGCTTCTCCTGTATTTCGATCACGGCACTGAGATGATCATAACCAAAGAAGATGGCTTCCAGGATATCGTCTTCTTTGCCTATCTTCGCGCTTCCCTCAACCATGATTACGCCATCCCGATTTCCCGCCACCAGGAGGTCTATATTGCTCATCTCTAGCTCGCTATTGGTGGGATTACATTTGTATTCGCCGTTTATCCTCCCTACCCTTACACTCCCAATGGGCCCTTTGAAGGGAACGTTCGAAACCGTCAGGGCCGCCGAAGCCCCAACCATTCCTAAGATGGCAGGATCGTTTTCTTGATCCGCGGAAAGCACCGTGGCGATAATCTGAGTTTCTCTCCTGAAACCTTTGGGGAAAAGGGGCCGGATGGGGCGATCGATAAGCCTTGAAATGAGGGTTTCTCGGTCGCTCGGTCTCCCCTCCCTCTTGAAAAAACCGCCGGGTATCCGACCGGCGGCGAAGGTCATCTCGAGGTAATTCACGGTGAGGGGCATAAAATCGATATTCTTTCTCTCCTCCTCACTGCATACAGCGGTTACCAGGACTATCGTCTCTCCGTACTGGACGGCTACAGCGCCATTAGCCTGCTTTGCTATTTTCCCCGTCTCAATGGAAAAATCCCTGCCGCCCAATTCAATAGACATTCTCCGTTCCATCATCTCTTCTCATCTCCCTATTTTACGTTTTATGACCCTCCGGCTCTATCCCCGAATACCCAATCTTTCAACAACCGATCGGTATCTCTCAATCCTCTTCTTCTTCAGGTAGTTAAGCAAATTTCTCCTCTGCCCAACCAATTTCAAGAGCCCCCGTCTCGAATGGTGATCCTTCTTAT
>CAYFXL010000253.1:0-2128 GCA_964346945.1 uncultured Syntrophobacterales bacterium | reverse complement strand
CCCTCGGTGGCTTCGGGAAGGGCTTCAATGTCTGTGGGATACATTTGGGGCATAAGTAAGCCTTACCTCTCCCCATCAATAGCTCAACGGCTGCAAGCGATCTCGAGCTCACAGGGATTTTTGGTATGAGAAAAGCAATACACATGCCAATAGGTCTAGAGGGTGCGGAATTTTTTTATCTCGAAGAGAAGCCTGCATTGAGGATGGCTGGCGTGGACCCGCGGATGATGCCGCAACTTCAAAAGCTTATGTGTTAACCTTTTGGTCAACCACAGCGTTTCAGGAGTTCCTCCCGAATTTTGACCATGGCGAGGGTATCCTGTCGACAATACTCGAGAAGTGCTCTTCGAATGCTTTCTTTCTCATTGGGTTGTGTCTCAGGATCGATCATTCGGAGATACTCCACCCCGGCTTGACCCCCCTCCTGAATGGAGAGGTCCTCGTAGGACATGGAAGGCACAATTACTGGCAGGACACTCTTTAGGGAAAACGCCCCATGAAACTTAGGGTGATAGTAGCCTCTTTGAATCACCCGGCACAGGTTCCGGCACCGGGGAAGTAGCCCTGTCAAGCAATTTCGTTGGTGTGGCAGATAATCCGCCAACCCTGAAATTACCTCCTTCTCGTAATTCCCATAGATGCAGATGTCTCCCTTTTCACCGAGTGCGTCGAGGAGAGATTCGGCCAGTTCCTCCCTAGGGTCTTTATCCTCACCGCACAGATACTCCCTATGAGTTAAAGAGCCTTCTTTGGAGAGGACGTGATCGGACAACTGAAAGGGAATAACCTGGTAGGGGCGGGTGTTGGCGTACCGGGGGATGGCGGGGTTGATGGTCTCGAAATCCAGAAAATGGATCGGATACTCGTATTCCTTGAGGTTCGATTTCAGCTCGGACCCTACGTAATCACTATCGCGAATGACACATTGCCTGATTCGAGACTGCAATGCGGAAAGGGGAAAGGACTCCGGAACATCCCGGATGTCACTGATCCCTTTCTCCGCCAGCTCGTCAAGCCGCTCTTTTCTTATGCCCGATAGCTGCATCACCCAGTGCTCGGGCATGGTCTTCCTGCAGTGATCGTAGAACTCACAATCGTAAGGGCTACGACAATGTCTTGAGGGATCAATCGCCGGGGGGGCTGCCCGCTCCAGCATCGCTTTCAGGCGTTGCACTCCCGCTGCGATCTCCTCACGCTTCCCAGCGACCCGGTCGCCAAGGTCTTCGAATGTGAACAGCGCCTCCAGGTCCAGTTTCCGACCGTCATATATATATTCGTTGTTAAGGCTGAGAATTCCAGCCTGTTCGAGTTCAAAGCCGACCCCGGTCAGGACGTAGTGTTGGATAGCAACGTCGGGGACATGATAATCTTTAACACCCGTTCCGGATTTCACCTCGATGAGATTCCAGGCTCCATTACCAGACCTTTCCAGGATATCGGCCCTAATGAGGACGCCGTCGTAAGCGAAAGTTGCCTCGTAGATCGCAGCTATGCTTGAGCTTTCCAGTGCCTCTTCTGTAGATCGAATCGCGTCCGTGAGCTTGTTGTGATCCTCATCAATCAACTTGCCCCCTGGATACCGATCCCTGGCCAATTCACCCACTTCATGGCCGGTGTCAAGGATGGCTTGTTGGGCCGGAGTGGTTTCAGACGCGAGTTTCGGCTCATAGCACGTATACCACAGCCGGAGTGGACACTGCAGCCCGGCAAGAAAACGGGATTTGGAGAGATGGGGAATGGTCATATTATTTCTCATTTAAACCGCTCTTTCATCCCATTTCAGTTTTTGAGGATAAACACTAAAAATTTAGCATATCTTGTGCCAGTGGGCCATTACGTCTAATCCTTTGGAATTATTATGAAATCCGGATAGCTTGGAATTAATTCCAATTAAATCCGGGTAATTTTTGCGAGGGAGGTGAAAAATTTTCACAATCTGGATTTATGGGAGGCTTTAGGATTCAAACAGGCGAGTCGAGGGAAATTGGACGGTAAAGAAACAGAGATTAATCTGGAATGCCAAATGGTGAGATTCAACCCTCTCGTCCTTTATATATCAAGCACCACGTGACAAGTGAAGATGTGACCCCGTTTACCGTTCCTTTCTTCTCCTAATTTGGCCGTTAAG
>CAYFXL010000252.1:0-2210 GCA_964346945.1 uncultured Syntrophobacterales bacterium | reverse complement strand
TGTCCAAATCAATCACGAACGGGTCCCCCGAAATATCCTTTCCCAATGCCAGGGCTAGTTTGGATTCAGATGTTTTAAAGGCTCCAGAATCGACTATCTCCTTTAGGTAAACTGTCTCCCTAAGGGCATTGGGAATTTCTATTCCAACCACTGACTTCCCCGGTATGGGGGCCACGATGCGAATACTGACCGCGCTCAAGGCCAAGGCCAGATCATCTGCAAGGTTGACGATCTTGCTCACCTTCACCCCGGGTGCTGGTTCGAACTCATAAACCGTTATGACCGGGCCTGGCCTCACTTGCATCACCTTTCCTTCTACACCATAATCCATCAATTTCTTCTCGAGGATTCGAGAATTCATCACCAGGCTCTGTTTATCGATGCTCACGGCCTTTAACTCCCCTGAATCCAAGAGTGACATGGGTGGAAGGTGAAACCTTACCGTCGGTTTTACGAAGCTGAACTCCTCCTGTTCAAATCTCGCCTTCCTCTCGGCTCTCTTGGGAGGCTCTACTACAACGGGTCCCGAGAGGTCACGCACTCCTTTTCTTTGTCTCCGCTCCGCGGAAACCTCCCTCATCCGGCGAACCCGTTCCCTTCGAATCATAATCAAGAGATTCCACCTTCGGACTCCCGCTTTGAAGACCCCCACCAGGCCGTCGATCAAGGAAACGAAGGAAAGTCCGGTACTGAGGGATATGGCCATAATAAAGACCACGAGGACGATTATAGCGGCGCCTGGGAAATTGAAGTACCTCACCAAAAGGCGAGAGGAAAGGTCTCCCAAGACACCTCCCCCAAGGACCTCATGGCCAAAAATCCGGATCTTATGAAATTCCAAGCCCAATCCCGTAGCACTGGAGAGGATAACGAGCAGGAAACCCACTCCCTTTCCATAGCTCATCCCCGTTGGCATGCGCAACACGAGGAAGCAGGCAGGTATTCCTATGGCAAGGGGTATCAAATAGGAGGCCAAGCCTAGGCCTTGGAGGAGAAGATCGCTCAGATAGGACCCCACGATGCCGCCGAGATTATGAATGACCTTAACCCTTGTTGCATGAGTGACGTTAAAGGATGGATCGGAAGGGTTATAGGATATAAGGCTCAGTCCCGCAAAGATGGCTACTGCAACCAGGATAATCCCCAGAATCTCCCTTTTTAGGGTTGTCCCAGAGGTCGAAGAGAGTCTTCCCATGCTATCCCCCATCGGCTGCTAAATTCTTCTCTAAGGTCTCCTTGACCTTTTCCATCAGGACATTCTTCTCCCTCAATGAAAGGGACGTCGTTTGGATAGCCCTATCAATACTGACTCGAATCTCGCCCGGCCGCACCCTCATGGAGTCTCTTGGCATAACGTCCCAGCTCCCATTGATAGTAATGGGGATGATGGGGACTCCTGATTTAATGGCCAAAGTAAACCCACCCCTCTTAAAGGGTTGGATAGATCCATTGCGGCTTCGGGTTCCCTCCGGGAAAACGACCACGGAGACCCCTCCTCTGATTTTGTTCGCTGCCCGTTCGATGCTCTCCAAGGCCTTTCTCTTCCCGGATCGGTCGATACTGATGTAATTGGCAGCCCTCATAGCCCATCCGAAGATAGGAATCGCAAAAAGCTCCTTTTTCGCAATCCACCTGAACTGGACGGGCAAACAGCTCAGGAGTGCAAAAATATCATAACTGCCCTGATGGTTGGACATATAGATATGTGGCGACTCCTTGTCGAGATGTTCCAACCCCTTAACCTTGACCCTAACCCCACTGACCAGCAATTGTATCCTCGCCCACCATCGGGCATAGTGGTGGACGATGTTGCCATGTCGATCAAAGGGAGAAGTAATAAAGGCCAATGTACCCAGGCCTACGGTGGTGACGATGATGCTGGTCCAGAGCAAAACCGACCGGATCATTTAGACCTCTATTCTTTCTATAATTTTCGCGACCTCCCCCTTTATTCGATCATCGATATCGTACGGGGAAACTCCCTGCCTGTCAGCTTGAAGGATCTTGGGATTGAAGCTGAGGTATCCAATGATCTCAAAATCGGAGAGGTGCTCCTCGATGATCTTCCGGTCTTCTTCCGTCGTGATTTTGTTGCCCACTATCAGGACCCTCTTCACCCCCAAATCGGTAGCCAATTTTCTGATCTGTTTCGTGGTGCCGATGGAGCGAAGCCCAGGCTCGACAACTACAATGAGGGCATCCACGTATTC
>CAYFXL010000251.1:0-2372 GCA_964346945.1 uncultured Syntrophobacterales bacterium | reverse complement strand
GCCCCCTTCATCGGGAAACCCAGGAGACCCTCATGAAAGGCTTTCCCCCCGTCAGTACGATTCAAGGCGAGTTGCTCTTTCGCGGGGGATTTCGCCTGGTGAAGGATTGGTATTTCTCTGAGGGTGGGCATGAAGGTCCGAGGAAACTCTGGGGGGAGAAACCTATCAACGAGGTCGAGTCCCGGGGCTTCGATTTGCAGACATTCCTCCAACTCCTTGCCTTCTTATCTCGGAAGCCCAATCCAACCTACATTGAACGAGAACGACTTACGAGAAGGAGGGCTTTGCAAATAATGGAGGAACTGGATCTGGAGCCGAATCTTTCCTTCCTCAGGCAAGCAATTATCCATATCTACCAAAAAGGGTTCCGGGCAAAGCTATTTGGAAGATCTGCTCATCATTCCTGTAATCAAATCAGGGAAATGCTCAAAACCACCCATTTTGAAGATGAGCGGGTGCGGGGAAAATTATCCGAAGTCTCCATGAATTGTTCGGAGGGGATGTAAGGGAGGCGGCAGATGAGAGAAGCGTCCGGATTTCCAGATCTCAAATCAACGCGATCGCAACTGCATGAGTTGAAGGAGCTCTTTTCCCCCGAGGACCGCCTTCTCATTCTCATCAAGCCCGACCCTGATTCCATCGCCAGCAGCCTCGCCCTGAAGACTTTGCTTTTAAAATCCATAAGATACGCGACCACGGCCTATATCGGGGAAATCACCAGGCAAGAGAATATCGCCTTGGTCAAGCTTCTCAACATCCCCATGGAGAGGATTGAGGAAGTTGATTTTACCGAGTTTAATCGAACGGCCATTCTGGATGGTCAACCCCCTCACTTCGATATCCTGGAGGACCGGCACTTCGATGTAGTCATCGACCACCACCCCATCGTCAAGGGCTACAGCGCTACCTTTAAGGATATCCGTCCCACCTATGGGTCAACCTCCACCATAATGACCGAATACCTCAACGCCGCGCGGATCAAGCCCACAATCAGGCTTTCAACGGCACTGCTCTACGGTATCAAGACGGATACCAACAATTTCGAACGGGATACCAGAGCGGAGGATGTGTGGGCCTTCCGCTATCTCTTCCCGCGAGCAAATAAGAACGTGCTCCGTAAGATCGAGCTCTCCGAACTCTCTCCTGAAATCCTCAACTATTTCAAAATAGCCTTCGAGAAGATGAAGATCTTTAAAGACAAGATCTTCGTTCACATGGGTGAGACCGGCAACTCGGATGTCTGCGTTCAGCTTGCGGATTTTCTCATGAGGGTGAACAATATCTCCTCTACGGTCGTATCATCCGTGGTCGACGATAATCTGGTGATCATCCTTCGGAGCGATGGATACCGCAAGGATACGGGAAAGATGGCCACGAAGCTCTTCGGGGATCTGGGCAGCGCCGGAGGGCATAGATCGGCCGCAAGGGCGGAAATTCCCCTGATCAACCTGAAGAAGAGGTTACGGGGACTAACAGAGGACACCATCGAAACCTGGATAACCCGAAGGATCAAAGGGTATAGAACAGATCAAGTACCAGGGTGAGGTTCATTCGAATGTGGAGGGGAATGGAAAACTCGCGGGGCATTAAGGAATTCCCCATGCCCGTCCTTATAATTGCTTGCAGGGTTCCTTGGAGTTTTCCCTTCACTGGATGTGGAGCTCATTCACCACGAAGGGAATTGAATAAATCATTCGCCTCCTCAACAGATGCATTTTCATGAACGATGGCCCGGAGGGATTTCATCATGGCCACCGGGTGCTCATGCTGCCAGACATTTCTTCCAAGGTTCAGGCCGATAGCCCCTTTTTGCATGCCATCATAGACAAATTCGAAGACCTCACGTTCTGTTTCGCATATGGGTCCACCTGCCATGACTACCGGCACTGGACAGCCATTGACCACTTTATCAAAATTCTCGCACCAGTAGGTCTTAACCACTTGAGCGCCTAATTCAGCGGCAATCCGGCAGCACAGCCCGAGGTAACGGGCATCTCTCTTTTCCAGTTCTTTTCCAACAGCTGTTACGGCCATGACTGGGAGCCCATAGCCCTCACAATCATCCACCAGTTTTCCCAGGTTTAACAGGGAGTCATGTTCATGCTCGCTCCCCACAAAGATCGACATGCCAACAGCGGCCACATTGAGCCGAAGGGCCTCTTGGATCGACGTGGTAATTCCCTCGTGGGAAAGGGCCTCTCCGATGATGCTGGTCCCACCGGAGACTCTCAGAATAATGGGCGGACTAGTCCGTGGATTAACACAGGAACGTAACACTCCCCGCGTCACAAAGAGTCCATCGGCGTAGGGAATCAGTGGCTTGATGGTTTCGCCCGGTTTTTCCAGCTTCCGGGTAGGACCCTGAAAATAAC
>CAYFXL010000250.1:0-2445 GCA_964346945.1 uncultured Syntrophobacterales bacterium | reverse complement strand
TTTGGATACGGAGAATTACCGGGGCAGAAGGGTTGAGGCCCTTAAGAACATGACGCTTCGCATGAGGGAAAAGGTCAAAAAATTGAATAAGGCAGTAATCATTGGACCCCTGAATCCCCAGGATCGAAGGGTTATCCATACAACGTTGAGCGGAGATGAGGACGTTCGAACGGAAAGCAAAGGGGAGGGGTTTTACAAAAAACTCGTAATTGCGCCCAAATCGAGGGCAGACAGGGGCTAAGAGAACCGCCCACATTGTTCCCGTCTCACATAATGTTCCTTAATGGCGAAAGGGATACCATTGCGGCTATTGCGACACCACACGGTGAATCCGGAATAGGTATCGTGCGAATCAGTGGCCCTTCGGCAGAGAAGGTTGCCGCGAGGTTATTTCGCCCCAAAAAGAGAACTACTCGCCTAAAATCCCACCATCTCTATTACGGAGAGATAATCGATCCGGATAATGGAAAACCCCTGGATGAGGTGCTCCTTACCCTGATGAGAAAACCAAAGACCTATACCAGGGAAGACGTTTTGGAAATTAACTGCCACGGCGGATATCTGGTGTTGAGGAGGGTTTTGGAGGCTGCATTGGGAGCAGGGGTCCGGCTGGCGCAGCCAGGGGAGTTTACCAAGCGGGCTTTCTTGAATGGGAGAATCGACCTTTCCCAAGCCGAGGCAGTGATCGACGTGATAAGGGCAAAGACTGCCAAAAGCCTTAAGATGGCCAACCAGCAGCTGAGGGGAAATGTTTCCCATGAGGTGGAGGGGTTAAGGGCAAGGGTAGTCAGAAGTTTGGCCCTCGTTGAGGCTTTGATGGATTTCCCGGATGAAGAGGTGGAAGTAGATGAGGATATGATGCGGATGAATCTGGAGGAGAGCCAGAGGAGAGTGGAGTGGCTCATCGAGTCTTATGAGGAAGGAAGAATCTATAGGGATGGTGTATCGGTAAGCATCGTGGGAAAGACCAATGTGGGGAAATCCAGCCTCTTGAACGTCCTCCTCAAAGAGAATAGGGCTATTGTTACCCCCATACCGGGAACTACGCGGGATATCATTGAGGAGGTCATAAATATTCATGAGATTCCCATTCGGCTGGTGGATACTGCTGGAATGAGGAGGGCATCCGATCCTGTTGAGAGGGAAGGTGTGCGATTGGCTAAGGGCAAGGTTGCCGAAGCTGATATGGTGATATTGGTGGTTGATGGGAGCAGAAGGTTGGATGCGCACGATTGGGAGATTATCGATGAAGTTAGGGAGAAGAAGAAGGTTGTCGCCGTAAACAAAAGGGATCTTCCCATTAAGATTTCTATGGAGCAGATTCGCAGGGCCCTCCCGGAAACAAGAGTTGTGGAAATCTCCGCCCTCAAGAACCGCGGAATCGACAAATTGAAGAAATGTCTTTTGTCTACGTTGACAAGGAATGGTATTGGGGCCGATAGGGGAGAAGTGGTGGTCGTTAATGCCCGACACAAGAAGGCGCTCGAGGGATCGCTACAATGCCTTCAAAGGGCAAAGGAAGGGATAGCAGGAAAGATTCCCCTTGAATTTGTGGCCCTGGAATTAAGATTGTGCCTCGATCACCTGGCCGAGATAGGAGGGGAGACAACGACGGAAGAAGTGTTGGAGTGTATATTCAGCCAGTTTTGCATCGGGAAATGAAATGTTTCACGTGAAACAGAATACATCCATCCTGCTCATTAATCCTTGGATTTACGATTTTGCCGCGTTTGACTTTTGGGCCAAACCTTTGGGGCTTCTCTATATCGCGGCGTTGCTGAGGAAAAGTGGATATGAGATCGATTATATCGACTGTTTGGATATCCACGATTCCACGATGATTGCGGAAAGGGGATTCCCTAAACGGAAGCAATACCACCAGGGCCATTTCTTCAAGGAGTATGTCGCTAAACCCCCCGCTCTTGCCAGTATACCTAGGCACTATAGCCGGTATGGAATCTCCGAGGAAGCATTTAGAGAGCGATTAGAGTCCCTGAGCGCGCCCAAGATCGTCTTGGTCACATCCATAATGACTTATTGGTATCCGGGTTCATTCCATGTGATTCGCCTTGTCAAAGAGCGATTCCCAAACTCCTTCGTGATACTGGGGGGTATCTACGCGACGCTGTGTTCCGATCATGCCCGGCAATACTCAAAGGCGGACTGCGTTTGGCCGGGAGAGGGGCTGGCAAAGATATTGAGCATTGTAGAGGAGCGCTTGGGAGTTCCATCGCGGGGGATTCGTCAAGGTCCCTATCCTGATGGCCTCCCCTATCCGGCCTTTGATCTCTACCCAATTCTCGATTATGGTTGCATATTGACCTCCTTGGGCTGCCCCTACAGATGCGATTATTGTGCAGCATGGAAGATTACCCGCGGATTCAGCCGCCGTGATCCCAAAAGGGTAGTCGATGAGATTGAGCTCTGGACGAGCACCTTCGGAAT
>CAYFXL010000249.1:0-2525 GCA_964346945.1 uncultured Syntrophobacterales bacterium | reverse complement strand
ATGATGAGCTCATCCCCTGGATGGATGGGTGCATTTGGATCGAGCCGATTCCAGAAGATGATGGCCACCAGGGGGACGTCGAATCGATCGGCGATGGATGAAAGGCTATCCCCTTTCTTGACCACATAGATTCGCTCCTTTCGACCGGCCAACCACTGTTTTAGCAGATCTTGATATCGAGCCTCGAAGCCCCTTGAGGCCCCCTTTGGGATGAGAAGCGCATGGCTTCCCTCCGAGAGGAAGTGCCCGCGAATCTCGGGGTTCAGGTCCTTGATCACCTTAAAGTGCGTTTTCGCTGCCCGTGCGATAATGCGGATTGGAGTGTCCTGAAAACAGTCGACCTGAATGAGATCGAATTCCATGGGGGGGTAATAATCCTCCTCGGAGAGCTGAAACCCAAATCTTTCCGGATCGGAAAAAATCAGCTTTACCGATAGGATCCTGAAGACAAATCGCTGGGTTTCAAGGGGGAGGTAGAGGTTGTAGTAGTTATTGTCGCCCTGCTCCAGCATTTCCGCCATAAGCCCTTCTTCACCCATGTTGTAGGCGGCGGCAGCCAGCGTCCATGATCCAAAAGCCTCCCGAAGGTGCTTGAAACACCGGATCGCCGCCTGGGTGGATGCAAAGATATTCCGCCTCTCATCAATGCGCTCGTTGATAGCGAGACCGTATTTTCGGCCCGTGAACTCCGTGAACTGCCAGAACCCTATGGCCCCCTTTCTTGAGCCCGCGTGGGGTCGAAGGGCGCTCTCAGCAATAGCCAGGTACTTGAGATCGTCTGGCATCCCACTCTCTGTTAACATCTTCTCAATATAGGACAAATAACGGCCGGAGCGCTTCAACCAGAGGATCACCTGGGGGCGATTCCAGAGGGAAAGGAGGAGTTCCTTCTCAAGTCGCTCTTGAATCTCCTGAATCTCGATGGGGACCCGTTCATCACAATATTCCAGAGGTCCGGTTATCTTGAGAGACGAGACCAGGGAGGGAAAAGGTCCACTTTTGACGGGTTGGCCATAACTGCTTGACCAAGACAAGAGCCCCATGCTAAGTAACACGAAGAGATGCCATTTCATGAGACTCACCTCCCTAGGATTTTCTCCATGAATGGACTCCCCTTCCCTTAAGGGATCTGCCCGGCGCTTCAATTCCTATAGCATACCTCACTGTTGGGGTCATGGCAATCGTGCAACCCCTGTACCCCGTGGGACCTGATCCAAATCCCTTTAAACTACATCAATCCAAATATCCGGCATTTTGGGATAATGTAACCGGGGTTGGGATATGCGGCAGACAGGGGAGCAGGAAAAGCCCGAGAGAAGGATAATCAAATGGTCAAATAAAATATATTTATCTCTGGACGTCCACGTTCATATGAGGTAAGAAGAGTGACACAGAGAAATAGCACCGCCGCAACACCTTGTCCCGAACACTCTCTGGAACTGAGGTGACATTTCGTCGAGTCGGTCCTTTAAGTGGTCATTCCCTTTCCGCGTCGTCTTTCTTTGCGAGCAGAGGGTTTCCTATATCGGCTAGACACAATGAAACATGCGCCACCATCCAGGGAACACGTTACCGGGCTCCTTGTGCAAGGAATATAACGGTGGAAAGAAGAAACTCCCTATGCATGAGAGAAAGTCCGAAGCGAGCATAAAAAGCCCCCGCTGTATGGCACGGGAGGTCAAATCCCTCTATCGAGAAGGGCACACGGATTACCTGCTTCCGCCCCTCGTACTCACCGGGAAAGAAGGCCCTTTTGGGCGGATCAAGCCCGGCGATTCGGTTATCTTCTGTTGCCGTAGGGGGGAGAGGGAACTTCAGCTTACAAAAGCCTTCACAGATGAAAACTTCGATGGATTTCACCGCGAACGCCTCGATCCCCTCACCTTCGTACCCTTTACCCTTTACCACCCCGATCTCCGACATCTCCCGGTAGCCTTCGCACCCCGAAACGTCGAAGAGACCATGGGTGAAGTGCTGAGCCGTCGGGGCCTTGCCCAGTTTCATCTCGCGGAATCGGAGAAATACGCGCATGTGACATACTTCTTCAATGGGGGACGAGCGGATCCCTTTCCCGGCGAGGTGGACCAGTCCGTTCCCTCATTTCTCGCTGAACCCCTGCGTGCCCCCCCGCTTTTGGTTGAAGCCCTTCGGAAAGCGGTTTCTCAAAAGCCCTTTCCCTTCGTTATTCTGAACATCGCTAGCGGGGATCTCGTTGGCCATTACACGGATTTAGAGGCGAAGATCGCATGTGCCGAGGCCGTGGACCGAGCATTGGGAGAGGTTCTGCAAATCGCCCACGAGCACGGGTATTGGGCCGCGATCACGGCAGATCACGGGCTCTTGGAGGAACACGGCATCCCCGGAGGTCCGCCAAACACCGGCCACACAACTCATCCGGTTCCCCTTGTGCTCGTTTCCCCAAGGGGGGACGAACCAGAGCTTGTCCCGAAAGGGATACTTGCCGATGTCGCTCCCACCCTTTTAGCCATGATGGGCCTTCCCAAGCCCAAAGCTATGACGGGAAG
>CAYFXL010000248.1:0-2668 GCA_964346945.1 uncultured Syntrophobacterales bacterium | reverse complement strand
GCAACTCGTGAAGAGAATAAAGGGCGGATTCCCCCCGGAACAGATGGAGCGGATCACGGGCGACCGGAATTTCATGTCGTTTCTTCTGCAAGGCGTGGGGGTTGGTGGCCGGCCGCGTTTGCAGGGAATGCTGACGGACGCGGTGTGGGAGATAAATCCCGCGGGTGAGCCGGTTCAGATCTGGCATGCCTACGAGCATTTCGATCCGGAGGTCGATACGCTCTGTGCGGTCGATTTTCCCAGAGAATGGACGCACCTCAATGCGGTCGAATTGACGCCGGAGGGCGAGGTTCTTATCAGCTCCCAGAAGTTGGACACGGTCTTGAAAATATCCTGGCCGGAGGGAGACGTTCTCTGGCGATGGGGAGGTTTGGGGCGTATCAGTCACCAACACGACCCAACCATTACCCCCGACGGAACGCTTTTAGTTTTCGACAATGGCACCCACCACCCCCTTCAGGGGCGGTCGCGCGTTGTTGAGGTCGATATGGAAACCGGCGAGATCATATGGCAGTTCATTGGTTCGCCGGTTTTCAGCATGTTGAGCCTTCACATTGCTGGGGCAGAGCGGCTCGCCAACGGCAACACGTTGATCTGCGAGGGAGAGAGCGGGCGGGTTTTCGAGGTGACCCGGGATTGTGAAATCTGCTGGGAGTGGAACAGCCCTTTTGTGCACGACTTCAAGGGGATCAAAGCAGTCATGCTGTTCCGTGCCCATCGTTACTCCGCCGATGGACCGGAGTTGAGGGGAAAAGAGATAGACGGCACGGAATTCGAGGAATTCAACGAGAAATGGGGTTTGAATCCAAAAGCGTAAACCCTCAGTGAGTTTCAAGGCAAGGGCCTCAAGCACATCATGGTGGATAGGATTTGAACTTGACACAAAACGAATCGAACACTTCATCCATAATGGTCACAAGGAATTCAAGGATGCCGTGCATATGTTGCGAAGGGACACCTTGGAAACCGGAAAACACTTAAGGATGTGTTGAACCTTGCTGGGAAATTGAGTGCCTATGCCATGTGTCCTGCCCACGGAGACATGTCTTCTAAACTATTTATCAAAGAACGGCATGCATTCCTGGATGGAAGGCGTATTTTCCGCCTTTTCCGTTGATTGGCACTCCGCAAACTTTAGCCCCCCATTTTCATCAGCAGTGTATATGATGATTAAAGGGGTTGCGTCTCCCGGGGTCTTTCGGAAGTTACCTGGGTTTCCACCGACCATATCCCCAAAGGCCCTTTCGCAGAATTTGATTTGAGGGAACTGAGATTGACGAGAACGGCAGTGACATGGGGTGAGACCTGTCTAGGTCACGGAATTCTTCTATTGCCCGTCTGCATCGTCTGCAAACCAGGGTTAGCTGTGAGCAGTGCCAATCCCCTTTCCCCTTACAGGGGATGTGGGCAGAAGACGGTCGAAGTTATCATCCCGCATTATATGGGAGGATCAAATGAGAAAAAACGTTCCAAAAAGGATGATCATCTTTGGATTCGATGGAGCCGGTCCTACGTTTATTGATAGGTTTTCCAAAGAGGGAAAACTTCCAAACTTCACGAGGCTGATGGGAGATGGCTATTTCACTGAACTCTACCCTTCTCCTCCATGTGACACGCCAACCAACTGGGCAACCCTGATGACGGGGGCATGGGCAGGAACCCACGGTTTCACGAGCTTCTTTGTGCATTTTCCGGGAGACCCGCTGGACAAATTCTATTCCACAACGACTTCACGTGTCTGCGATGCTGAATTCCTTTGGGATTCAGCCGAGAGAGCTGGGAAGAAATGTCTCCTGCTAAACTGGCCCGTCTCCTGGCCCCCAACCATCCGTAGGGGGATCCAGATAAATGGAACCGGACCGGTTAGCGCTACCTGGCGGATTAGTTATGGAAACACCTACACCATGAGGGAATGGAAACCTGACAAAGAGGTAGGCATCGCCTTCGGCCAGGAGACCAAGGTCGCTTTTACTCCGGCAAGGGGGTGGACCAACCTTCCGAAATCATATTCTCCTTCACTTGAGAGTGATATCCCACTTAAGAGTGAGACAAAATACTCGTGGTCTGAGGTAGGATGGAGGATCGAGGAGGAAATCGAGGAGAGAGTAAAACCCATACGTTACCACCTTCTCCTTATCGATTCCCAAAACAGGGGGTACGACAGGCTTCTCATCTCAAGGGAAAAAGATGCCACCCGGTGTATTGCAACTCTTGAAAGGGGACGGTGGAGCGATTGGCTGTATGAAACCTTCTTCAAAGAGGAACTTCTGGATCAGAGCGGACTGATCCAGGCTAAAGACGATAAAGTCGAGGGGGTTTTTAAGTTTAAGCTTGTAGAATTATCCCCTGATGGGAGAGATTTCACCTTGTTTCGAACTGATATATGGGCGGCCAAGGGTTGGTCCTATCCCGAAGAAGTTGCTGATGAAATAAAGAGAACTATCGGGCCATTCGTTGAGGGCTTGGAGATTCCACCTCCCATCACACGATACCGGAACGATTGGGATACCTATTATGAGCTTCTGGATGAATCGGTAAGGTGGTACATCGATGCGTCGGATTACCTGGTGAGGAGGGATCCCGATTGGGATTTCATGGCGGTCCAGATCCATATCCATGACGGAATCAACCATGTAATTGCAAGGGAGATATCTCCCGGCCTGAAGGA
>CAYFXL010000247.1:0-2684 GCA_964346945.1 uncultured Syntrophobacterales bacterium | reverse complement strand
CCAAAACCAAATCTTCCAAGAATGCTCAACACGGGGATAGAGGTTGCCACAAATGCAGCACTCGACCGTGACATGCCTATACTACTCAGGTAAGGCATAACATGAGCGATGACTGTCATGGCGATCATCATCCGTATTGACTCGACGATACCCATCCTCCAAAAGTTTCCTCCCCGAAGAGCTTCCCTGAAGGGAACACCTTCATCTATGTCCCGGCCTTCATGACCGGGACTTGGCTCGGCCTGAATTTCTCCATCAGGCGAGTAGCCATATTGTTCCGGCCTATGGTGGATGATAAATGATAGGGGAATTCCCAATGCCCACATCCCTAATCCTAGGATAATCAACGCGGTTCGCCACTCAAAGAGAGCGATGAGCCAGACTATAGGTGGGATAAGTATTCCGCCAGCACCGAACCCACAGGCTACAATTCCCATCGCTTTTCCCACATTTTTCCTGAACCACTGGGCTACTGCTGTCATTAGCACTATTGAAGTACATCCGCTTGCTCCTAAGGCGAGAAGAATAAAAGCAACATAAAACATCACCAGAGAATTGATTACGGTAATAAGGATAAGCCCACAGCCTGTAACAAGCACCCCCGCGCATACCACCTTTCTTGAGCCGAAGCGGTCGACGAGAAATCCCATGAAGGGAGCAAGAATTCCCATTTCCAAGCCCCGGATGGAAAAGGCAATTGAGACGTGGGTGTAGCTCCAGCCAAACTCCCCGACTATGGGCTCGAAAAAAGCCGTAAAACCAAATTGAGTGCCACCTACATAGAGGGCGATAAAAAAGCACGCAAGTGCTACCCACCAGCCGTAAAAAAAGAGGGCCATAGGCTGATCACCCTTATGGCTCTTGACGGGCATAGCCGAAATCGAACCGATTGCTCTTTTTGAGGAATTCTTTCAACCGGTAAGAACAGAGATTTTTTATAACGCTCCGCATTCACCATGTCAAGAGCGCCATCATACTGTGCAATGAGAGCGAGAGAAATGGAGAAAGATAAGAGCAGGAGACTTTATTTGAGGTAAAATCCGTTGTTCTAGTTGGGCATCGATTCCCTTTACTTAATCTCAAATAGCAAGAACCCTTCGAACTCTTAGTGATCTCCCAAACTCCAGGAGTCCTTTTTATAAGCGGTTACTAGTGAAAAATAGGCCAACGTTTCTTCGAGCTACCGTTACGTTCACTGGAGTATCTTCCCGGAGTCTTTCAAGTCATACCCAGGCAGTGCCCTTGCTTGCTTGAGGAATCTTCTCGAATTGAGGAGGTTGAAGAACTTCCGAACGGGTTCCACGGAGAGGTTCCCCTGTGGAAGGAGAAGGTCGTAACGTTCGGTGGTAACGGGAATGAACCGAAGTCCCAAGAATTCAGCCGCTGTTTGAATCCCCAATCCCACATCGGCCTCCCCCTTTAAGATGGCCAGTCCCACCTCCAGGTGGGTATAGACCTCGTTCGTGTAGCCCGCCACCTCTTTCGGATCGACCCCATCTTGAGCCAAGAGGTGATCTAAAAGAAGCCTTGTTCCCGATCCCCTTTCCCTATTGACGAGCCGTATTCCCGGCTGAAGGAGATTTTCCGCACCCCGGAAAGCCGGAGATGCTCTTTCCCGAAACATCCACCCCTGGGTTCGGTAGGCCAGATTAAACACCAAGGGCCTCTCTCTGGGAGGGAAATCTCCCAGGTACGGCAGGTTATATTCCCCGCTTTGGGGATGGTAGAGGTGGACCCCTGCAAGGTGAGCCTTCCCCTCTCTAATGGCCCTGATTCCCTCCTGGCTCCCCATCGTGGCATAAAAGGTGATGAGTTCCGGGCACTCCGCATGGAGGATCTGGGCGAGGACTCGGCCCAACAAGAGGTCGTCGCTCCCAGCAATCAATAGTTCGGTTGCGGCCTCCGACTCGGATCGAAAGGGAAACGATCCTATCCCTTCGAGGGAATGGGATTCGATCCATTCCCTGAGTTGAGATCGAGAGAAGGTCCATTTACCGGTAATTCGCGCCCCGGGAAGCCTCCCCTCCCTCACCAACCGATAGATGATTTTTTCGTTAAGGTTGAGGTATTGGGCCGCTTCCTTAGCCGTCAACATCTCTTTTTCCATGGGATTCCCCCACTGACAACAATTATAGGAGATGTGCGGAGCTGGCTTTGAACGTCACGTAGATTCGGGCGCCCACGTTCAACCCCAGCGTCCGAAAGGAATGTTCCGTAATTTGAACCCTGAAGTTCTCCCCCGCATTGACCATTAAGTCTACCCTTCCCTTCTGATCAATTACCTGGGTGATGGTCGCCTCGTATCGATTCCTCGCACTGGAGGCAAAGGGCTCCTTGGAGACGATGATATCCTCCGGATTTATGGAGATGTGATTGGATGTTGAAGAGGAGAACTCCTGGGAGATCCAAATCCGGATCCTGCCCGTATCGAAGTAGGGACCCTCTGGGGAGGCTTTTATGGTGCCACCAAACAGGTTATGCATGGTGGAGGGAACCAGTCGCCCCTCGAAGAGCGGGAAGACGTGATGCGCGAGTCGATATGCCTGGGGGATGTTGTGAGCGGTGAGGACAATCGTTGTTCCCCGATCTCGATTGATGGCAGAGATGATCTCCTCAAGCCGGTAGATATGCCTGACATCCACGTTCGCCATGGGCTCATCGAGAAAAAGGATCCTTGGATCGAT
>CAYFXL010000246.1:0-2764 GCA_964346945.1 uncultured Syntrophobacterales bacterium | reverse complement strand
TCGATCTCGTAGGGGTGAATCTTCATCCGGTAATCATCCCACTCCACCTTTTTGCTCAGAATGAAGTTGTTGAAGACGTGTTCCCCTAAGGCATCCCGCACCAAATCGCTCTTCTCCGTCAACTCTATGGCCTCGATCAAACTTCCAGGCAAGGAATCGATGCCCAGCTCCTTCCTCTCATCCACGCTCAGGTGATAGACATCCCTTTCGATGGGATCCGGCAGCTCGTACTTCTCCTCGATCCCCTTGAGCCCAGCCGCTAACATCACCGAAAAAGCCAGGTAGGGATTACACGCGGGATCCGGGCTCCGATATTCGACTCGCGTTGCCCTCTCCTTCCCGGGCTTGTACATGGGAACCCTCACCAAGGTAGACCGGTTGCGCCGGGCCCACGATAGGTAAACCGGGGCCTCATAGCCCGGGACAAGCCGCTTATAGGAGTTCACCCACTGGCTGGTCACCGCGGTGATCTCCCGGGCATGCCTGAGAATCCCCGAGATGTACCCCTTGCCCACTTCCGATAGATGGTATTGATCCTTCGGGTCGAAAAAGGCATTCTTTTCCCCCTTGAACAGGGATTGATGGGTGTGCATTCCGCTCCCATTCACCCCGAAAATGGGCTTGGGCATAAAGGTGGCATAGACTCCAAACGTATTGGCTATCTCCTTGACAATGATCCGGTAGGTCATCACGTGATCTGCCATGGTAAGGGCATCCTCAAAGCGCAAATCAATCTCGTGTTGGGAAGGAGCAACCTCGTGATGGCTATACTCAACCTTGATCCCCATGGCCTCCAAGGTCAAAACCGTCTCCCTCCTCAAATCCCCCGCGGCATCGAGGGTCGTGAGATCAAAATATCCCCCCTCATCCAATATCTCCGGGTTCTTATCAGACTTAAAATAGAAATACTCGAGCTCCGGCCCCACATAGAACGTGTAGCCCATCTTCCGTAACCTCTCCAGATTCCGCTTCAGAACATATCTGGGATCCCCCTCATAGGGAGACCCATCTGGAGTCAAGATGTCGCAGAACATCCTGGCCACGGCCTTCTCCTTGGGCCTCCAGGGGATGAGTTGAAAGGTCACGGGGTCGGGCCTGGCCACCATGTCGCTCTCGTCGATTCGGGCAAACCCCTTGATGGCTGAGCCATCAAACCCCATGCCCTCGGCGAAGGCCCCTTCCAGCTCATCATCGGTGATGGCAAAGCTTTTCAATTGACCCAAGATGTCCGTAAACCACAGCCTGATGAATTTTACGTCCTTCTCCTTCACCATTTTCCACACATCCTTTTGTGTCAGGGATTCATATGGCATAAGACCTCCTCCTTTTAGGGAAACAGGTTGTCGGAAAGTCTCCGGTGCTTCTGGTTACTCCAAAAACGAGGATGTTCAACGTGAACTTCCTCGTCCCCGCAAATACCGGGGGTAACCAAAACCAGTCTCAAACCCCTCGTAACTCGGGTTTTCAGATTCTCCAGGTCCTTTCCAAGGTACAATTCACAGCCTCGAACCAGGCTTCGGGCAGCTCGGGAGATTGAAGTCCAGCTCACAAGAGGCGAGTTGCTGCCTTTCCCATTTCGGGACCGGGGAGAAAGAACGGGCTACCAATTTTCCACGATTTTGGAATGGCAACAAAAAAATCCTACAATATTGTAGGAGCTTTTCGGAATAAACATCGTTTTTGGTTCTCCCGAGTATTATACTTTCCCCTCACAAAACCGTTGGAGATAACCCAGATAATGGTTTAACAGATAGTATTTCTCTATTTGGGATTGTGGTGGCTTCTCCACCTGCATTTCTTCCGCAGTTATGTCATCGAGCGTCATCAGAGCTTTTTGGAAGATGTTTCTTGCAATAGCCTTGAATCTAAAAAGTTTCCTTGCCCTGGAAAACCTCTCTTCCGTTTGGTAAACAAGGGATTCCTGGATTTTAGGCTGGCCCTTATTGGAATTCATCCCCTTTATTCCCCTCGCTTCAGGGAGTTCCGTCCTTTTTGGTTCTCCTGAGGTTCATCCAAGACTTACCCACGGCAGAAGTGAGGAAGGATAGGTCCGCCGACTCGGTTTGGATGGCCATACGAATCTCTTGGTAGAGCATCATCTCGTGCAATTTCGTCTCAGCCTCTTTGGAAATACGGTAATCCTTCATCCACGAACCTCCATGAGAATCAGACTTGCTGTTTTAAAACAGCAAATATCATACCAACCGTCCTGTTAGGACTTAAGATATTGAAAATAATGAGAAATTAGTAAAGGAAGGGAATGATTGTGGGAAAAAGTTCCTACATTTACGTAGGATAATGGTCAGAGTTCCTACAAAAGTGTATAGTTTCAGGAGCGGTATTTCTTAGGCTGTATGTCTAACTTCTTTATGCGGTACCCAAGGATCCTTTCGGTGGTGGAGAGAAACCTCGCTGCCTTGGCCTTGTTTCCTCGGGCGCTCTTGAGGGCGTCGATGATGATCTCTCTTTCGTAGTTCATCAGGGCTGTGGATAGGGGAGTTCGGATTTGCGTCCCAGAGGCCTCGGCGGTCTGCAGAGTGGGAGGGAAATGGTAGCTATGGATGACTTCATCGTCGCAGACGAGGACCGCAGTCTCAATCCAGTTCTCCAACTCCCGCACGTTTCCTGGCCAGTGGTACGCCATTAACATGTCAATGGCGGGGGTTGTGATCCTCTTAATCTCCTTGGTGTGTTCACGGGCATATTCGGCGATAAAGTGTTCTGTCAGGAGAAGAATATCAGTCTTTCGATCCCTTAACGGGGG
>CAYFXL010000245.1:0-2808 GCA_964346945.1 uncultured Syntrophobacterales bacterium | reverse complement strand
TTTGAATGGCCTGCCCGGAGGCCCCCTTCATGAGGTTGTCGATGGCGGATATGGCAATGAGCGTTCCCCTCTTTTGGTCCACCTTTAAACCGATGTCGCAGAAATTTGATCCCCTCACATCCAACGTATTGGGGAATTTTCCCAAGGGGCAAAGCCGGACGAAGGGCTCCTCCCTGTAGAAATCCGCAACCCATTTCAAAACGTTTTCGGTGGTTTCGTCTTGGGCGAGGTCACAGTATATGGTAGTCAGGATCCCCCGGCTCATCGGAATCAGATGAGGTGTGAAGATGACGGTAAGGGGATGCCCGGCAAGACCGCTCAGCTCCTGTTCGATCTCGGGACAATGCCGATGTTCGAGGATTTTGTACGCCTTCAGTCCTTCATTTACCTCGGAAAATTGGGTTTCCAGGGAGAGCTCCCTGCCAGCACCACTGACTCCTGATTTGGAGTCGATAACGAGCCCCTCGGGGGTAATGACCCCTTGTTTGATTAAGGGTATCAAGGGGAGAAGGGCCCCTGTGGGATAGCAGCCCGGATTTCCCACAATTCGCGCTCCCTTAATACGGCTGCGGTAAAGCTCGGGGAGCCCATATACCGAATCCTTCAGCAGCTCAGGACAGGTGTGCGGTTGATACCATTTCTCGTAAACCCGGGGATCCCGAAAGCGAAAGTCAGCACTGAGATCGACGATCTTCTTTCCCCTTTCATGCAATAGGGGAATAACCTCCATAGCTGTCTTATGGGGAACGGCCGAAAAGATGAAATCCGACTCTTCAGCCACTTTCTCCATGGGTGCGTTTTGGCATCGGAATTCTATACGTCCCCTCAGGGATGGAAAGACATCACTGATGAGATCGCCTGCGTATTTCCGGGAGGTGAGAATGGAAATCTCCGCCTCGGGATGTCCGATCAAAAGCCTGATCAACTCAGATCCCGTATAGCCCGTCGCACCGACTACCCCTATTCTCAGCATATCCTCTTTCCTAAAAGGTAGGAGAGATCACAAAATAGAAAAAGGGATGTCATTTCGCTCAAAAAGAGGCGAATGACCCCCCTTTCCCATGATGTTTATTGGGTTACCTCTTCGAATATTGATAGCTCGCTCTCGCCCCCCTCTTACCGTACTTCTTTCGTTCCTTAACCCTGGAATCGCGGGTGAGAAATCCCTCCTTCTTCAAGATATCCCTGAGTTTGCCGTCATATTGGAGAAGGGCTTTTGTTACGCCGTGTTTGATGGCTTCGGCCTGCCCTGACATTCCCCCTCCTCTCACATTTACACGCATGTCGAACTGATTCTGAGTTGACGTCAGCTCGAAGGGTTGCTGAATGACCATTTTGGCCGTTTCCCTCCCAAAGTACTGATCTGACGGCGCCTTGTTGATAATTACCTTTCCTTCCCCTGGTGTTAGCCAAACCCTGGCAATAGCCGTTTTCCTCTTTCCCGTGCCATAGTAAGTCTTTACAGCCATAGCGATCTCCGTATGTAATTCAGATTTCGATCTGTTTTGGTTGTTGCGCCTGATGGGGATGTTCAGCACCGACATAGACCTTAAGCTTCTTGAAGAGTTTTCTTCCCAATCTGTTCTTCGGAAGCATACCCTTGACTGCGAGGCGAATCAAATCCTCGGGCCTCTTGACCTTCAAATTATCCGCCGTAATTGATTTAATCCCCCCTGGATACCCGCTGTGACGATAATAGACCTTCTCCTTCCACTTCTTCCCTGTCAGGTTCACCTTGTCGGCATTAATCACTATGACGTAGTCGCCGGTGTCCACATGAGGAGTGAAGGCGGGATTGTTCTTTCCACGAAGAATTTTGGCAAGCTCCGAGGCAAGGCGGCCCAAAACCTTATTCTCCGCATCCACTAAATACCAATTCCTTTGGAAGTCTTCCTTTTTGGCCATGAAGGTACGCATCTCACTCAATTCCCTTTAGAAATCAAAAATTTATATTATATGGCCTCAATTGTCAAGGGAGGAACTATTTTTCCTATTTCCTCTCCTGCCAGGTCAAGATGATGGGGCTGGCGATAAAGATGGACGAATAGGTCCCCACCAGGACACCTACCATCAATGCAAAGGCAAAGTCGTGAATGACTCCGCCCCCAAAGATGAACAAGATCACCACGACGATCAACGTGGTGAGAGATGTCAGCAGTGTGCGGCTGAGGGTTTCATTAATGCTGGCATTTATCACCTTGCCGAAAGACTCTCTTCTCATTTTCCTACGATTCTCCCTTATTCGATCATAGACGACAATGGTATCGTTCAGGGAATATCCGATAATGGTCAAAATGGCGGCGACGATGGGGAGGGTAAACTCCTTGTTGGCCACTGAGAAGGCACCCACGGTAATCATGACATCATGGGCCAGCGCGGCGATGGCCCCAAGGGCAAAGATGAATGATCCAAACCGCCAGGTGATATAGATCAAGATACCAATCATCGCATAGACAATGGCTAAGATCCCCTTCTTCCTCAAATCCTTTCCAACCTTTGGCCCCACCATCTCCGTTCGCCTGATTTCCACTCCACCTTTTCCATAAGCCTCCTGCAGGGCCTCATCGATCTGAAGCGATAAGACCCCCAAGTCCGAAACCTCCCTTTCAACCCGGATCAGATACTCGTTCTCCCCCTTCTCTCCGAAGCGCTGGACAAGGCTGCGTTCCAAACCAATGGATGCCAAATTTTCCTTTATCGTCTCCGCTTGCGTCGGTTCCGAGAATTTTACCTGAACCAGGGTTCCCCCAGCAAAATCGATTCCGTAATTGAGCCCGCCATGGAGGATGATGGAGATGATGCTCGCTC
>CAYFXL010000244.1:297-2844 GCA_964346945.1 uncultured Syntrophobacterales bacterium | reverse complement strand
GATCCCCTTCGCCTGGGCAAAAAGGCCCTCTCCATCAATCTCAGCGACATAGCCGCCATGGGAGGAACCCCCCAATATTTCCTGTTATCCATGGGACTCCCTCCACATCTCTCATTTACCTGGGTTGAGGATTTCTTCCAAGGCATTCAGCAGGTAGCGGAACAGTATAATCTCTCGCTAATCGGCGGGGATACATCTCTTGCACGGAAGCTAACCATCAATATCACGGCAGTTGGCCGCGGAAAGAGGGGGAAGGTCATTTACCGCAAGGGGGCCAAGATCGGCCATCAAATCATGGTAACCGGCACCCTCGGAAATGCCGCCCTGGGGTTACGGATTCTGCAATCCCGGGGGGGAAGCCCCGATATCTCCCGCACCTGCCATGGCGAACTGGCCGAACTCACCGAAAAGCACCTCTCCCCTACGCCACGAATCGCCGAGGGTCTGCTCATTGCGGAAAACCGCCTTGCCAGTGCCATGATCGACGTCAGCGATGGCCTAATGGCAGATCTGGGACACATCCTTGAGGAAAGCCATGTGGGAGCAAGCATCTGGATCTCCCGGCTCCCCCTCTCGGAAGCGTATGTGAAAATGGCCCCCCAGTATACCCCCCGTGATATCGATTTGGCCGTTTCCGGAGGCGAGGACTACGAATTACTGTTCACTACCCCGACGAGGAAGAGGGAAAAACTGTTGGATCTCTTCGGGCAATACGGGTTGAAGGTCACCCACATCGGCGAAATCACCGACCCTCGCTATGGCCTGAGGTTGCTCCAAGACGATGGCAGGGAATATATACTACGGGAAAAAGGATATGAGCATTTCAGGGGACCGAGGTAAATGATCATCAGCCTCGTCTGAAACTGACCGGAAAACGGTAGCATTGCAACGAGGGTGGGTAAGTGGGGGGAAAATCGGAGGGAAATTGACGGTATGGTCGAATCTTGACAATACCATGCTCCGTGATTATTTTGTGGGTAGGGCTTTTGGGAAAGGATGTCAATTGTTTTTATCACCCTTACGAGAGTAACGCGTGATGAAGATCGATGAGTACGGTTTAGACGAGAGGTTCAGGACGGTCCTCGAGTTGATCGTTCTGGCTTACATCTCTACCGCAGAGCCTGTTGGTTCAAGGACAATCTGCAAACGGTACGGTATTCAATGGAGCCCTGCCACCGTGAGAAATGTGATGGCAGATTTAGAGGATCTGGGATTTCTCTGGCAACCCCATACCTCCGCCGGAAGGATTCCCACGGACAAGGCTTTCCGTTTTTACATCGATGAAATACTCGCTGTTCAAAGCCTGAGTCAAACTGAACGCGAGAAAATACGGCAAAAATACCGGATATCGGAACACGACATGCCCGAAATGATGAGGGAAACCTCCAGGATCCTCTCCGGGCTGTCCCATCATGCCGGGGTGGTCCTAACACCGAGGATGGCTTCAACCATTTTCAAGCACATTCAATTTATTCGCCTGAATTTCCATCAAATACTGGCCGTCTTCGTCACCTCCACGGGGACCGTCCAAAATAGAATTATCCAAATGGAACACAACCTCTCACAAGACGAGCTTGATAAGATCAGCCGATATCTCAATGAGATGTTGGAGGGATTAACCTTAGCCCAGGTCAGGAAGAAAATCCTCAAGGAGATGGAAAGGGAGAGGGTTGCCTATGACCGCTTAATGAAGCAGGCCCTCAAATTGGGCCATAAGGCTTTCAGCGGCCAAGAGGAGAAGGAACTCTATATCGACGGAAAAATGAATATCCTGGATGAACCCGAGTTCTCGAATATCGACAAGATGAAGAGCCTCTTTCGGGCCTTCGAGGAGAAGAGCGTTCTGATTACATTGCTGGACAAGTGTATAGCGGGGGAAGGGGTCCAGGTTACCATAGGGTCTGAAAGCGAATGTAATGAGATGGAAGGGTGCAGCCTGGTCTCGGCAACCTACGGAATCGTGGATCGGACATCCGGAATTCTGGGTATCCTCGGCCCACGGAGGATGAACTACTCAAGGATTATTCCCCTGGTTGAATACACCGCCCAATTGCTTACGGAAATTTTGGAATCGGAATAAACGCCCATCTTATATGGGAGGAGGAATTGCATGACCACGGTCGAAGAGAAACGTAATAGTGGAACTGGACCACCGACCGAAGGCCAACGGGAAGAAAGCCGATCCAGGAAGCGAAGATCGAAGAAGCAACAAGAGATTGAAGGGCTGAAAGCCCAGCTGGAGGAGAAGACGAAAGCGGCTGAGGAAAACTACGACCTATTCCTAAGGGCACAAGCCGAACTGGAGAATTACAAGAAAAGGGTTGAGAGGGAAAAGGGCAATCTTGTCAAGTACGGAAATGAGGAACTCATCAAGGCAATTTTGCCGGTTATCGATAACCTGGAAAGGGCCCTCAACCATTCCGCGGAGGAAAACCCGGGCGGGTTCATGGAAGGCATTAGGATTACGATCGACCAGTTTCACAAGGTGCTGGAAAACTTCGGGGTAACCCCTATCCCCGCAGTGGGAGAACCCTTCGACCCCAGCAA
>CAYFXL010000244.1:0-261 GCA_964346945.1 uncultured Syntrophobacterales bacterium | reverse complement strand
CTGAGCCAAGACAATGGGAGTTCAGTCCAGGAAAAAAGGAGAGGAAAATGAGCAAGATGATAGGGATTGACTTAGGCACCACGAATTCGTGTGTAGCGGTAATAGAAGCCGGTGACCCCATTGTAATCGCCAGTTCTGAGGGCAGCAGGACAACTCCCTCGGTGGTTGCCTTTAACGACAAAGGGGAAAGGCTGGTCGGCCAAATCGCCAGAAGGCAGGCCATAACAAACCCGGAAAACACGGTGTATGTGATCAAGAGGC
>CAYFXL010000243.1:2629-2866 GCA_964346945.1 uncultured Syntrophobacterales bacterium | reverse complement strand
TCTCAACTCCCCGTGTTTTCCCTCCCCGTTCCACCGTAATGGCGAAATCCGGACATCGAATCTCGCACCACCCGCATGCGGTACAAGCCTCCAAATCCTTCACGAAGGGATAACCCTCATCATCGATAAGCAGAATCCCCTTTGGGCAAAAGGCAACACATATCCCGCAGGCCTTACACCACGCCCTAAAGATATCGATCTTCCTCACAGCCCGCCTCTTTGGTTTGGGCTGCTCAT
>CAYFXL010000243.1:0-2583 GCA_964346945.1 uncultured Syntrophobacterales bacterium | reverse complement strand
GATAGTAACGTGAATCCATTTCCCGGAAGGATAAACAGCATCCCCTAATGGCGATCATCCCGATGCTTGTGACACGGATAAACAAACTTCCACCAACTGCCTAACAACATCCAGGAAGACTGTGCTGTCATCCCCCTGTTCTCAAAATCTTTCGTTGTCCCTCTCGTTTCCTGTTATACCGAAATGACATCTTCGAATGACGATTAGAAAAAAACCGGGGTCGGGATCTCCCTAAAGGGACGATGCCCCCGTTGGCGTCTTACCTTACTTCAGGTGGAATCAAGTTCTCGGGGATCTTCAACCCCTGCTCCTTATAGTATTTGTATGAACCGGCATGCAGGGGAGCAGGCAGACCCTTGAGGGCATTCTCCAGCGTTATGAATGTCCCCATCTTGTGGACTTGCTTCAGGTAATCGGGGTTATCAAAGAGCGTCTGGGTGAGGAGATAGATTACCTCTTTGTCCACATCCATCCTTACCGCAAGGAAATTGGTCTGAGCGATGCTGCGTACGGGTTTGGTCTGCCCGGGATAGGTGTTGGCAGGAATGACGTATCGGAAACCGGGGTAGGGAGTTTGCTCTTTGATCAGTTCCAGCTGCTCATCGGTGAACTCTAGTACCAACACATTCATCCCTGGGGTAGTGTAGATTTCGGTCACCTCACTCACGGGGGGACCGCCAGGAAGGTTTGCGCCATCAACTATCCTGTCCTTGATGGCCTGGGAAGAGTCATAATCGCCGGAATACTGTTCCTTAACATCATTTCTCCCTATCCTGAGCCCCTCCATGATGGTTAGCCCGGACCTGGCCGTTCCGCTTCCTGCCCTGCCGATGGAAAACCTGAGCCCCATGATGTCGGTAACAGTGCCCGTCTTCACCTTATCCTGAAAGATCACGAAGTGCTCCACATTGGGCCAGAGCATGGTGATGGTGCGCAGTTCCTTATACGGTTTCCCCTTGTAGATCCCGATGCCGTTCCAGGCCATCTTGCCGAAGAGTCCCTGGAGGATGGCCAGATCCACCTTTTTCGTCTTGAGCATTTTAACATTCTCACCTGACCCCCCAGAGGTGATGGCCTGCGTTATGATCCCGTACTTCTTTGCCAGCCTGATGCTCCAGAGGGAGGCCATGCCGACGCCCATGGGATAGTATATATCGGCGATGGTGGCCGTCGCGATGGCCAAAGGAATCTCTTTGTTCTCCGCGCCCGATGGAATATCCGCATAAGGGCCCATTAAGAGGGCCCAAATCACGCTTATGAAAAGCACCTTGGATAGGTATCGACTATACATTTCCTTCCCTTCATGTTTCTTAGGATTAATAAATATGGGCCTTCTTATCTCCTTCGGTTCAAGGCCTCCCTCATAGTATTTAATCCAATGTCCGAAGTCAAGGGGATTTAAATCCGGGCGTTGAAGGGCTTCGGGTAATCCACCTTCTCCACCCGATGATCTGCTGCGGAAGGCGCAAAGACTTCACTTGAAATAGGGGTCGTAATTGTGATCCGGCGGAGCATCCGTCCTTATTGTTCGGGCGCCTATCCGTATCGATAGTGCACCCCAAAGCCACCCATAGCGTGTTCCTGGTAACCCAAGGAATTCCTCTCAATAGACTAGGCCTTGGATTCCTTGAAATAGATGACCTGGTGACACTGCGCCAAGATTTCTTGACGCTGGTTCCGCACGACGGCCTCAACCAGACCAATCCTTCGCGTCCGATGAACGACCCGGGCCGTGGCCTCCAAGCGATCGTTCGGTTTACCCGGCAACAAAAAATGGATGTTGTTTTGGATGGCCACTGCCGGTTGGCCGAGGCTATTTCCCGCGGCCTCGCACGCATGATCAGCTACGGAAAAGACAGCACCCCCGTGGGCCATCCGAAAGAGGTTGACGTGACCATCGGTGATGTTGATGATCGCCTTGGCGCAGCCAGGTGAAAGTTCAACAACCCGCATTCCGATGGATTGGGCAAAGGTATCCTCGATATTGACCTTTTCCAATATCGCTTGCAGATCCCTCTGATCCGATTCAAACATATTCTCCATAGCGCCTCCCCCATCAATCCCTTGATGCTCCCGATAGCATAGGAGGAAGAAAGAAAATGTCAAGAACCCCAGTTCTCCAGGTTCCCAGCTTTTGCGGGAAGTATGTTTCTCCCTCTTTGAGTCCGTTCCGGATTATATTTCTCAGGAGAGGACCTCCTTGCAGCTTCGATTTAGTGCTTTCGAGGTAACCCTTTCGGGATCCTGGGGAATACTTATCCCACCTTTTCAGTAAATTACGCTCAGAGACAACGGGGGATTCCAAAAACGGAGAAGACTCCAGCCTCCATTACAGGGCTTACCCAGTTTCAGCGGAATACGGCTTTGCTTGAGTTTGCCTTGCTACGGGAGAGTGCCAATCCCTCAAATTCGGGGAGAAACGGTATATGGGGGGCCTATCTTTGATTTTTCGGAGTAAGCTTGTATAATGTGTTGAGAAATAGATTTGAAATGGGGTCTTGAAGTGGAGATATTGAGGGATAAAGAGATCATTTTGGGTGTAACGGGTGGAATTGCGGCATATAAGGCCGTTGAACTGGTTCG
>CAYFXL010000242.1:0-2927 GCA_964346945.1 uncultured Syntrophobacterales bacterium | reverse complement strand
GGGTTATAGAGATACGGGATGTCCTGATGGCCCATGCTATTAGCCTCTATACCATCAACAGGGATGACCAGGGAGCTGAGCTTGTCAAATCCCTCATCTGGGCCAATAGGCTCCTCTCCCACGCGGAGATCAATGAGTTCACCTTTCCCATGGGGGAGGGCTATGCGGGCATTGTGGCGGAGACAGGGGAAGAGGTAAATGCAAAGGAGGTCCAATACGACAAGCGATTGTCTGATTGGTACAAGGAAAAGGTTGGGTTTCCGATCGACAATGTTCTTTGTCTCCCCCTGCGACATAACGGGAAAATTACCGGTGTCATCGAGATGTTTAACAAAACCGATCCGGGGGGTAGTATCGATACATCCGGTTTTACGGAACAAGACCGGTCCATGCTGAGGGAGTTGTCGATTCATGTCTCCTCCGTAATGGCCAAGCTCAATTTAGTACAATACGACGGGCTCACGGGATTGCTGAACAGGGAACCCTTTTTCGAGGCGTTGACCCTCAGGATCACGGCTTACCGGAAGAGGAGGGATGAGCAAGGGTTTTCCATCGCCATCGTTATGTCGGATATCGACGACTTCAAGAATTTCAACGATCGTAACTCTCATATCGAAGGGAATAAACTCCTCAAGGAGCTGGGGAAGATCTTGAAAAATAGCATTCGCGAGGAGGATTTGGTCAGTCGATATGGGGGTGAGGAGTTTATCTTCTATCTATCCAAGATCTCGGGTATCGAGCAGGCCTGTCAATTCACCGAGCGAGTAAGGAAGACGGTGGAGGGGCATTATTTTCACAATCAAGAGGTTCAGCCCAACGGGAACTTGACAATGAGTTTCGGCGTGACCCTTCTCCCATCGGAGATCATCGATCAATATGGGATGCTCCGCCAGGAGGATCTCAATCAGATTGTCGAAGAGGCGGATAAGGCCCTTCTGGCCGCTAAAGGCTACCAGGACTTCAAGGAAGATGATGGAGGGAGGGGAAATCGGATCTGTGTCTTCGATCGGGAAAGGGGCGATGCGGATATTGATAGGATATGGCTTTATGCTGGAACCTAAAGGGCTATCACATCTCCCAAGGGATTGAGGGAAAAGGCCCCATCCATTTAGCGGTGGGGCCTTTCATTTCGCTTTGAAGGGCATAGGTGATGGGATTACAAGAAATCCAGACCGATGTGCTAGTGATAGGCAGCGGAGCAGCTGGGGTTATGGCGGCCTTAAAAGCTGCTCGAATGGGATGCAAGGTAGTACTCGCCAGTAAGGTTTCGATGAGGAGCGGAAATTCAGCCCTTACCTACGGTGGTTGGCTCGTCCCTTCAAAGGATTTTCCGCCCGATGAGTACGTCAACTTAGTTATGGAGGCGGGGAAGAAGATTAACGACGCCAACCTAGTTCGAATACTGGGCGAAAGGGGCGAGGCCATAATAGAGGCATTGAGGGAGATGAGAGTCCCTCTAAAGAGAAGGAGCCCAAGACATTGGTCTATCGGGGTTGGTACGTCGGCGAGGATTCCAGGTGCTGTTTTCATGGATGCAATCTTGGAGCACGTCAAGGGTGAACGGATAACTGCCCTCCCCTGGTTTTCCATCGTAGAATTGCTGCTGGATGAGGGGCGGGCTTCAGGGGGCCTGGGGATTTCCAAAAAAGAGGGTCAGGTGGCCATCGATGCGAAATCCGTTGTTTTGGCGACGGGAGGAGGAGGTGGTATCTACAGGCGACATGACAATCACAAGAGGATTTTGGGGAATGGGTATTGGCTCGCATTGCAGGTGGGGTTGCCCTTACGGGATATGGAATTCGTCCAATGCTATCCCCTCGGTTTAGCCGAACCCCATGGACCCGCCATGATTATCTCCCCACGATTCGTAAAAGGGGCTAGGGTCATTGACTCCAAGGGGAAAGATATCATCAAGAAACATGGCCTTCA
Source organism: uncultured Syntrophobacterales bacterium (assembly GCA_964346945.1). Taxonomy (GTDB): domain Bacteria; phylum Desulfobacterota; class BSN033; order WVXP01. The sequence goes on along the minus strand of CAYFXL010000242.1, from coordinate 998 downwards.
TTTCGATTTGTACGAAACCATCTCGGAACATCGGGATCAATTCACCCTGATCCTCAGTAGGGAAATGGAGAGGGGAAAGGTTTATCTGGATTGTACAGGTGTTCCGGAAGAGAAGTGGGAGAGGCCTCCTCTGAATCGACTCGTGAGGATAAACCCGGATTTTCGAAATCGGCCCTTTTCCATCGCCCCGGTGGTTCACTTCTTCATGGGGGGTGTAGAGATTGATGGCCGTGCCCAGACGGCAATCCCTGGCCTCTTTGCCGCTGGTGAAGTGACGTCGGGTGTTCATGGGGCAAATCGAGTGGGTGGGAATGCCCTGACGGAGTGCGCGGTATTCGGGGATATAGCGGGCGAATCAGCGGCTCGACATGCTATGGAAACGCGGCAAGGGAAATCCAAGCGGGGAATGGTTCGGGGTAAGTTCCCGTGGAAGAACGAGACGAGAATGGCAAAGGAGCTCTTCCGCGAGGTGCAGAATCTGATCTGGACCCATGCCGGCTTGATACGAAATGGAAAATCCCTGCGGGAGGGATTGTGCAGGGTTTCCGGAATGGAGAGGAGATTAGCCGATCTGGAGACGGCGGGAGAGTCCCTTGAGCTGAATGAGGTGAAGGGTAGTGTATTAATATCGAAGGCCATCATGAGGGCTAGCCTGGAAAGGGAAGAGAGTCGGGGAGCCTTTTACAGGGAGGATTTTCCGCAAAGGGATGACGACCAGTGGCTCAAGAATATTCTCCTTGCCCTCGATAGGGAGACAGGTGATTTTATCGTCTCCTACCGACCTGTTTAGGGGCTTTGATGAGTGGCAGGCTAAATATCGGGAAAACTTAGAGGAGGAGAGAAGACAATGGCGAGAGGTTTCAGGTACGAAGTAATTGAGGGCTGGGAGCAGCTTCCAGCGGGATATGTGCATCGCGACGTAGACGGAGTCGCCGTCGACTCGCGCGACCGCGTGTACCTGGTTACGCGTAGTGACGAGCGAGTGATTGTATACGAAC
>CAYFXL010000241.1:0-2935 GCA_964346945.1 uncultured Syntrophobacterales bacterium | reverse complement strand
GGGCGCAGGGCTGAGGATTTCAAGGTAGGGGGAAGCAATTATGGAAAAGAGGGAAATCTTTAACAAGGTGATGACTGAGGGTCTGATCCCTTGATCAGGGTCGCATCTTCTTCGGAGGCCATTGATGTTGCGGATGCGATCAAGGAGGGCGGGGTCAGCCTCATTGAGATTACGATGAGCGTTCGAGGAGCCATCGACGTTATCAAGGAATTGACTCAGAAATACGGAGATGAAATTACCATGGGCGCTGGAACCGTTTTGGACGCGGAGACGGGGAGGGCCGCATTGCTTGCCGGGGCTCAATTCATTGTCAGTCCCACCCTGGATCTGGATCTTATTCAGCTCGCTCATCGCTAAAGCGCTGTGGTCATTCCGGGTGCAATGACGCCCACAGAGATACTGGCTGCATGGAATGCCGGTGCTGATATGGTGAAGGTCTTCCCAGCTTTCCAATTGGGGGGGGCTGATATATCAACGCGCTGCGGGGACCTCTGCCCCAGATTCTCCTTGTTCCCACCGGCGGTGTGAACCTTCAGATTGCGGGATCCTTCATCCAGGCTGGAGCTGCAGCGCTTGGGGTGGGAAGCGAGGTGGTGGATAAGACGGCGGTGAAGGACAAGAGGTTTTCCGTTATCACGGAGAACACCCGGGCCTTCCTCAAAACCATACGAGAAGCGCGGGCCGCCTAGAACGGAAATGTTCATTACAATCGGTGTCGGATTAGGAGGCCATGGGTTTTTCATTTCTCAGTCACCGAGCACGGCTATGGATCATACTGAATCCAGGGTTGGACCCTTATTGGTGAGACTGAAGAGGGATAACAATGATTGATGAATTGAAAGGTAAAGTAGCAATTGTAACCGGGGGGGGACGTGATATTGGTCGAGCAATCTCGCTTAAGTTGGGGTTAAGTGGCGCTCACATTGTCGTTAATTACAACGAGAGCCATGTTCAAGCGGAGGAAGTGGTGAACGAGATCCAGGCAAAAGGATCAAAGGCGTTGGCGGTTAAGGCAGATGTATCCAAATGGGATGAAGTCCAGTTCCTCGTGGGGGAATCGAAAAGCGCGTTTGGGAATGGCATTGACATCCTTGTCAACAACGCCGGTGGATTGGTTCAACGTTCTCCAGTCGAGGATATGGAGGAATCGCTTTGGGACAGGGTTATCGGCATCAACTTGAAAAGCGTATACCTCATGTGCAAAGCAACCATTCCCAGTATGAGAGCTGGTGGTGCAATTGTGAATGTGTCGTCACTGGCAGCACGCACTGGTGGTGGGGCCGGCGCAGTGCACTACGCGGCGGCAAAGGGCGGGGTGCTTACGATGACACGAGGGCTGGCCAAGGAGTTAGCCCCAAAGGGGATTCGTGTAAACTGCGTGGAGCCGGGAGTCATTGCGAGCAAGTTCCATGATGTCTTCACAAAACCCGAAGTGCGTGAGAACTTCCCCAGCATGATTCCTCTGGGCCGAGAGGGCGAAGCGCGGGAGGTGGCAGAGGTGGTCGCATTTCTCGTGACGAACCCCTCCTCTTATATTACGGGAGAAGCAATTCAGATAAATGGCGGTTCGTATTTTATCTGAGAATTGAGCCTCGAAATAATCACATCTGCTGATTTTTCAAAAGCGAACATTTTGAGAAAGGGAAGGAGGGAAATCATGGAAATCCGAAACCCTATTCATCCTGAACATGGAAAGGGACTGACAACCGAGCAACTCCGCAAGGAGTTTCTCATCCAGGGTCTTTTTACTGAAGGGGCCTTCAAACTGGTATACAGCCATTTCGATCGAATAATGGTAGGCGGGGTATGCCCGAAGGGCCCCATTTGCCTTGAGGTAAGCCAAAAGGTGATTGGTGCTACCTTTCTCCTCGAGAGGAGGGAGATGGGAATCATCAACATCGAGGGAAAGGGAAAGGTATCCGTAGATGGTACCAACTACGAGCTCGAGAGAAGGGATGGTCTTTACGTTGGGATGGGGTCCAAGGAAATTCTGTTTTCGAGTGTGGGGAAAGGCGAACCTGCCAAGTTCTATCTCCTCTGCGCTCCAGCTCACACGAGTTATCCAACGGGGAAGGTAACGTTTGCTGAGACCGAACCCCTCCACCTGGGTTCTCCCGAGAAAAGCAATAAGAGGACTATCCATAAGTACATCCATCCCGATGGGGTGAGGAGTTGCCAGCTCGTCATGGGCATGACGTTGTTGGAGCCCGGCAATGTGTGGAACACCATGCCCACGCATACGCACGTTCGGCGGATGGAGGTCTATTTCTATTTCGGTCTTCCGGAAGAGGAGGTTGTCTTTCATTTGATGGGAGAGCCTTCGGAGACAAGGCATATCATCGTGCGAAATGAAGAGGCGGTCATCGGGCCCAGTTGGTCTATTCATTCGGGAATTGGGACGCAAAACTATTCTTTCATCTGGGGGATGGTGGGAGAGAATCAAACCTTTGACGATATGGATGCGGTGCCCATGGACGCTTTGCGGTAGAAATTGGAATACTAATGCCGGGGCAACTACTCTAAATGTGGAGTCGACCTCTGGGAGATTCGGGTTTTTCCTCCGCAATGATCTTTTAGGGTGTCCTTCCTCCCTTGTAGCTAAATGACCAAAATTAAAGTGGTTCTGATACTAATACCAGTTTGGTCACGTCTATAGAATATAAGATCGATCATCCAGGGGCGAGCCAAAATTATCGATTTACCTAGAAAATAGATTTCTTTTTCATGGTTCGAGGGTAACGTACCTGTCATAAAAAATTACTTAGAAAATAGACACCCCCTTCCGGGAGAAGGCTTCAACAGAAGCATTTTCATAGCTCTGGGGTGCCCGGTAGGGCATGACAGTTACAGTAGAAACATGCACCGGATGCGGACTGACGGAAAATCCATAGTTAGCAAAAACGCATACCTAGGTGCGGTGTGCGTTACACGTCGC
>CAYFXL010000240.1:0-2957 GCA_964346945.1 uncultured Syntrophobacterales bacterium | reverse complement strand
AGTGCTTCGGATTTAGGATTTGATCCTCGTTTGGATTACGCTCAGAAACAACGGAATCCCCTGAAAAACTCGGGAAACTCCCGGCTCCTATTCCTTGCACTAGGGGCGAGCTGCTGATATACTTTAACCCGAGGAAACCTCTTGGAGGGTGGTCGAAATGGCCGTCAGGATCATTATCGAGCGAAAAATCAAAATGGGGAAGGAAATGGATTTGGCAAGACTCCTTCTGGAATTGAGATCGAGGGCTGTAAAACAGAAGGGGTACATAACCGGGGAGACGCTCAGGGATTATGATGATCCGTCTACCCACATCGTGATCAGCACGTGGGAGAGTGCAGAGGACTGGAAAAGTTGGTCCAACAAGGTAGAACGGATGGAGGTTCAGTCGAAAATCGAGGAGCTCCTGAGCGAGCCCTCAAAGACGAAAATCTATGAGCTCATAGGGGCAACGTCCGGTTAATCTGTAGACTGAATGGGGAAAATTTGGCCAAGATGCAATTATGGGTTGACAATTCCGTGTCCCCTACTATAATTAAAATAAATTCCAACTTTCATGGCGACTGAACTATTCAACGCTATCACTCCAAAGCCCTCGGGTAACCTCCCGGGGGTATTTTTTTGTCCACATGATGCCTAAAGCGATGAAAAAAGAGAATCAAAGGGCCCTCGTTGCCCTGGAGGACGGCACGATCTTCAAGGGGACGGCATTCGGCGCTCTCGGGGAGAAAACGGGAGAAGTCGTCTTCAACACGAGCATGACGGGGTATCAAGAGATTCTCACGGACCCCTCCTATAAGGGCCAAATCGTCACCATGACCTACCCTCTCATCGGCAATTATGGCGTAAACGAAGAGGATGTTGAGTCCATACAACCATATGTTGAGGGTTTCATCATCAGGGAATACAGTCCCATACCGAGTAATTGGCGGGCGCAGGGGAATTTGGGCCAGTTCCTGAAAAACCGCGGAATCATGGGAATCGAAGGAGTGGATACTCGGGCTTTAACCAAACACATTCGAACTGCCGGGGCCATGAAGGCCATCATTTCAACCGAGGACATGAATAAGGATCGTCTCAGCGAAAAGGCCAAGGCCGCGCCGGGATTGATAGGTCGCGATCTCGTCAAGGAGGTCTCCTGTCCGGCTCCTTACCCCTGGAAGAGTCGCGATTCGGCTTCGTTCCAACCCCCCTTCACGGCGCGAGATCACCGATACCGGGTCATAGCGATGGATTTCGGCATCAAGCACAATATCCTCCGTCTTCTTGACGCATTGGGATGTGACATCACCGTCGTCCCGGCCAACACGACCGCCGATGAAATCCTCTCCTTCCATCCGGATGGTATTGTGCTTTCCAACGGCCCAGGAGATCCCGAGGGAGTTCCCTATGCCATTGAGACCACGCGGGAACTCATTGGGAAAAAACCGATTTTTGGGATTTGCCTGGGGCACCAGATTTTGGGCCTTGGTCTTGGGGGAAGAACATACAAACTGAAATTCGGCCATCACGGGGGAAATCATCCGGTGAAGGATCTGATAAGGGAGAAGGTGAGCATCACTGCCCAAAATCATGGGTTCTGTGTCGATATAGGCTCCCTCAGCAACGCGGATATTGAGGTGACCCATGTAAATCTGAATGATCAGACCCTGGAGGGAATGAGGCACCGAGAACTCCCAATCTCCTCCATTCAATTTCACCCAGAGGCTTCTCCCGGCCCCCATGATGCTCGCTACCTCTTCGAGGATTTCATTGAGATGATGGAACTCTCTCTCAGGTGATTATGCCGAAACGGACCGATATTCACAAGATTCTCATCATAGGCTCTGGCCCCATCGTCATCAGCCAAGCCTGTGAATTTGACTATTCGGGAACTCAAGCCTGTAAAGCCCTCAAGCAGGAGGGGTTTGAAGTCATTCTGGTAAACAGCAATCCTGCCACCATCATGACGGATCCCGAGATGGCTGAGAGGACCTATATCGAACCCATCACCCCCGAAGTGGTGGAAAAGATCGTAGCGCGGGAGAGGCCCGATGCCCTTCTCCCCACTTTGGGCGGGCAAACCGGCCTCAACGTAGCCGTCCAAGTGTCCGAAAGAGGCATCTTGGACCAGTACGCGGTGCAGATGATCGGGGCCAATTACGAGTCCATCAAAAAGGCTGAAGACCGAAGGAGATTCAAGGAGTCGATGGACGCGATAGGCCTGGACCTCCCCAAGAGCGGCCTCGCTTACACCATGGAGGAGGCCCTCCAAGTAGCCGGTGAGATCGGATTTCCCGTCATCATTCGCCCCAGCTTCACCCTCGGGGGCACGGGGGGATCCGTAGCATACAATATCAAGGAATTCAAGGAACTGGCATTGAGGGGTCTCGAGGCCAGCATGATCAGTGAGATTCTCATCGAGGAATGCGTCCTGGGGTGGAAGGAGTACGAGCTGGAGGTGATGCGGGATCTCCGGGACAATGTCGTCATCATTTGCTCCATCGAAAACTTCGACCCCATGGGAATCCATACTGGGGATAGTATCACCGTTGCCCCAGCTCAAACCCTCACGGACAAGGAATACCAGCAAATGCGCGATGCGGCCATTGGCGTAATGAGGGAGATTGGGGTTGAAACTGGGGGCTCCAATATTCAGTTCGCCCTGAGGCCGGAAGACGGCAGGATGGTAATCATTGAGATGAACCCCAGGGTATCCCGAAGCTCAGCTTTGGCCTCCAAGGCAACGGGGTTTCCCATCGCCAAGATTGCGGCCAAATTGGCCGTGGGATACACCTTGGACGAGATACCCAATGACATTACCAAGAAGACCCCTGCCTGTTTTGAGCCCACTATAGACTACTGTGTGGTCAAAATTCCCAGGTTTACGTTTGAAAAATTCCCGGGATCCGATGACACCCTGACTGTATCGATGAAATCCGTGGGAGAAACCATGGCCATCGGTCGAACCTTCAAAGAGG
>CAYFXL010000239.1:0-3141 GCA_964346945.1 uncultured Syntrophobacterales bacterium | reverse complement strand
ACACACCAATTCACGGAGAATGACCTGGAACTCCTGATGGCTTTTGCGAACCACGCCGCCATCGGCATTGAACAGGCAAGGTTAAATGAGAGAATTCTCAGGGAGACGCGGATCAGGAGCAATCTCGAGCGTTTTCACTCCCCCGATGTGGTCAACACCATCATGGAGGAAAGCACCGAGAAGGGGACTTTGTCACTGAAGGTCGAGGAGAAGGCTGCCACGGTCCTTTTCATCGACATTCAGAACTTTACCTTTTTGGCCGAAAGGCTGAGTGCTCCTGAGGTCGTCTCACTTCTGAACGAGTACTTCAGCATCATGACCGATATCGTATTCGAGTATGATGGAACGCTGGATAAATATATGGGAGATGCCATTATGGCTACTTTCGGTGCCCCCTATTCCTATGAAAATAACGCGGAAAAGGCGGTTTTGGCAGCGTTAAAAATGCGGGGTGAATTGAAAAGCTTAATGAGCAGGAAGGAAAAAGACAACCGATTCGATGTTCGCATAGGGATAAATAGCGGCAATGTGGTGGCTGGCTATATCGGATCCATGAAGCGATTACAATACACCGTCCTGGGAGAGGCGGTCAACATCGCCTCCTATTTGGAATCCATAGCCGGACCCAACGAAATCCTGATTGGGGAAGAAACCTTTCGGCAGGTAAAAAAACTCTTCCCCGTGGAAGAAGCGGGCAAAACAAGGGTGAAAAGCGGAACCAGAGAAGTCCGCTATTACCGTGTGGTTGGGGAAGAATAGAGGGGGATATTCATTACCATGGAATCACGGAGTAAGGGAGTACTATTAATTCCATTGATCCTATCCCTTTCCTTCTCAATCTCCCTTGGTCAAGTCGAACGGGACCCGAGGGAAAAGGATATCAAAAGCCTCTTCTTCAACCCGAAGGTGGGCTCGGATGAGGTGAAGAAGGTGGCGGTGCTGCCCATCCATTCGGAGGGAAAAGGGCTGAGATATTCATCCAGAATAACGGATCTACTGGTGAAGAGCCTCAGAACGGTGGGGAAATATGATGTGCTTCCCACCCAAGACCTCAAGGACCTTGTCGAGGAAAGAGGTGTGGATTGGATGAAAATCCATCATTACACCCAGGCCTTGGAGATCGGCAAATCCCTTGTTGTCGACGGCGTGCTTATGGGCTCCCTGTCACAGTATGGGAGTATGGGGGGAGGGGCTCAATTTGGCCTCAACCTTCGGATGATGCGGATCCCCGAAGGGGATATCGCTTGGAGCATGAGTTGTTCCACGCGAGGAAAACCAAAGGAGATGGAAAACATCCCTAACACGGGAATTGAGTCCATCATCCGGACCTTAGTCCATACATGGAAATCGGATAGAGCTACTATAGCCTGGGGCATTAACCTCCACCCTCTAAAAGCCTCTGGCCGACGCCGTAAAATCAAGCTCAGGGTTCCGAAATACCGGGAAACGGAGATCGAAGAATACATCGTGACCCGGAGCACAGCTGAATCCGGACCGTATAAAGTGATTAAACGCTTCAGCATGGGAAGAAGGGCTTCCCTATCTTTCAGCGATAAAGATGCCCAAGCGGGTTTCACGTATTTCTACCGTTATCGGGTTCTTACAAAAGAGGGCTTTTTAAGCCCATTCTCAACAGCCGTAGAAGCGAGCGTACGGAAAGCCCCGGCCAGGCCCTGACTTCTCGGCCGGTGCGAGGAACATCAGTGAGTTTCGGTTAGTAAGGGAAAAGCCCCGAACGGGATGCAACCTGAGGGAGGCAACAATCACTTCCTCAATTCGGAGAGCCTCTGTTTTACCTTCTTTCTCTCCGATTCCGTTAAATCATCCAATTCCAAACACTTCTCCCACTGTCGAAAAGCGGACATCTCCTGTTCCAACGTTCTGTAAACGGTGGCCAGGGCGTCGCGATATTCGTAGGTCGTGGGGGAAAGTTCCACCGCCGTTTCGTATTCCAAGACGGCATCGGCCAGTCTATCTAACCGCTCGAAAACCTTACCCAGGAGAAAATAGACCCTTGCGTTTCCCTGATCCAACTGCAGTGATTTTCTCAGAGCCTCGATGGCGTCTCCATACCTACCCTTATTAAGGAATATTTCCCCCATTTGACCATGGGCGACACTACTATTGGGTGAGATTCCCAGGATCTTTTTCACTACGGGCAGAGCATCCTCGTACTTCTCGTTCCCGATATAAATTTCTGCGAGGAGGCTCAATGCCTCGAGGTTATCCTCCTCCAGTTCCAGGGCTTTCTTTAGGTATTTGATGGACTCCAGATATGCCCCCTTCTTCTTGTTATACGCCTTGGCCAACAGGATATGAGCATCTACAAAATTCGGGTCCTCGTAGAGGGCTTTTGAAAGGCTATCGATAGCCAGGTCGTACTCCCCTCGCTCCATGCTGGCCTTTCCGCGTTGAAAAAGAAGCTGTGATCGGGAAAGCGTGCTGGTGGAAATGGCCCTCTCTTCCTTCATGGAGGCCCAAGGCCCATGCGGGTCTTTCAGATGTCCAACGATGAACAGGTTGGAAAATCGGTCTTGTTCACCGACCTGATAGAGGCCCACGTAACTCCCCGGGGAAACCTCCTTCATTGGCAAGTTCTTCTTAACATCACCCACGTCAAAGGTGGCCTCCTTTTCCGAATCCCCCATCAGCGTCACCTTTATCCTATCCCCCACAAATAGGGGAGCTGTAACATTGTGCCGAATGGAGTTGATGGTCGGTTTCCTTACCCTTATAAGGGTGCCCGTTACCTCCCGTATGGCCCTCTCTTCTATGGAAACCCAGGCCTCAAAAGGCCGAAATCCATCCTTGTAGACCTTGATCTCATGCTCTCCCGGCAAAATATCCTTCCTTTGCAAGGGTGTCTCCCCAATGAGCTCTCCGTTGAGGTAGACTTTGGCCCCGGAGATGGTTTCCCTATTCTCAGAAACTGCCTGCACTTCAATCCCTCCAAAGGGCAGACACTTCTCCTGAGCTTCCTGAAACACCACGAGGATTTTTGGGGAAGTCATTACGGAATCCAAGGTAAAGGTGGGATCCATTCTGAGGATTTCGCAAAACTGTTCCCTCGCCTTCTCTTTTTTGGGAAAAGCCATATAGGCGAAGGCCATCGTCTTAAAAGCGTCAATCCTCTCCCGGTCC
>CAYFXL010000238.1:0-3165 GCA_964346945.1 uncultured Syntrophobacterales bacterium | reverse complement strand
TCGCCGATCGGATGATCAAGGTGGACCTCAGGGTGGTTACCATGGTGGTGGAACCCCAGGCGGTGATTACGAAGGACAACGTGACCATTAAAGTCGACGCGGTTGTCTACTTCATGGTGGTAGATCCCGAGAAGGCGGTGATCAAGGTGGCCGATTACATCACGGCAACCTCACAGATCGCCCTCACCACGTTGCGAAGTGTCCTCGGTCAATCCGATCTGGATGAGCTCCTCTTTGAGCGCGAACGGATCAACAATAAATTGCGGGAAATCATCGATGAACACACCGAGCCTTGGGGTGTCCGGGTGACGGTTGTCGAGGTGAAGGACGTTCAGCTTCCGGATACCATGCAGAGGGCAATGGCCAGACAAGCGGAGGCAGAGCGGGAAAAACGCGCCAAGGTCATCCATGCCCAGGGAGAGTTCCAGGCGTCTAAGACGTTGAAGGATGCGGCTGAGATCATCTCACTGCAACCCGCGGCTTTACAACTACGATATTTGCAGACGCTCACGGAGATCGCGGGGGAGCGGAACAGCACCGTCATTCCCTTGCCCCTTGACATATTGAACTTATTGCAAAACCCGAGCAACAGGCATGAAAAGTAAGAGGTGAGGAGTTTTCGATGAAGTTACCGCATTGGCCCGTATGGGTTTGGGCGGGTATCGGGATTGCCCTGATTGGGGGCATTAATATGGCCGTCATGCTCCCCACCTATACGACGACCAAGGAGGGCTTCTGCGTAACGTGTCACTATGAGCAGACCTATTCGGAATTCTGGAGAAGGTCGGAGGTTCATCCGAGGATCGATTGCTCCCAGTGTCATGCCACGGGGCATGAGCTCATTCCCAGTATCAATATCTTTCCCTTGAGACCCAGGAAGGCGGAGGTCGGGTTTTCCGCCGAGGTTGACCGGATAAACCCGAATTGCCGACGTTGCCATGAGGATCTGATTCGAAATGAGCCAAACACCTACAAGCATAATGTGTGGAAGATCAAGATACCCCACCAATTTCACGTTGGGTTGTTAGACAATTCCTGTATTGCCTGCCATTACAACGTCTATCACGATCCCAAGATCCCTTCCACCTTCAGACCACCGAAAGAGGCTTGTTTTGAATGCCATGAGAGGGAGAAGACCTCCTGCGGGAAGTGTCATCCCAAAGGTGCCATCCCCATTCCGGAGATGGCCGAAACGTCCCACTCCACCTGCAATAAATGTCATAGCGGCTTCCTGGATGCCGAGATCAAGATCTACAACATAGATTTTCCTCACCGAAGACACCTTCCCAGGGCGGTCACGTGTAACTATTGCCATTTGAATACGAATAAACACGGGGAGATCATCCTGGATCGGGCCAGTTGTATTGGATGCCATCACAAAAGAACCGATTCAGCATGCGCCACATGCCATCGGATTCAAGACCAGTTCATAAAAGGGGGCGCTCTGGATGGAAAAGGAGGGAAATCGGACCCCATGGCCGGAGAAGTCCCATGCACTGGTTGTCATGAGAATATTGCACGCGGTCACTCCCCTCGGGAGATTAGACAATCCTGCCTCGATTGTCATGGCCCCGGATACGATGACATATTGGATCAGTGGCAATCAGAGATTGCAGAACGGGCCAGACGGGCAAGGAGGCATCTCCTCGTACTCAGGGCTCAATTCCGTCGGGATAAAACCGATGTGCCCGAGGAGATCGCTTCAAAGATCAAGAAGGCAGAGGGAATGATCGATTTGGTCGAAAGGGAAAAGAGCCGAGGAGGGCACAATTTCGCCTATTCAAAGGCGTTGATCGCGGAGGCTGACGATTATCTTCTGGGGATCAAGAAGTGGTACGCGAGGAGGAAGTCACCATCGAGATAAGGCCGATGGAATGAAAGGGGGTGAACCCATTGGTACCCTCGGGGTGATGGCCCTGAGGAAAGATAGGAAAGGTTAACACGGATGATGTAAGAGGGGGGATGAGGAGATGGGACGTGAAATCAGCTTCAGAGTTGGCTCTGCTCCGAGGGCAGAGGGGACCGAGTTGGAAGGATCGCCGGAAGTTCTCAAGAACAATAAAGTTTCTTATGGCATCTTGATTTCCCTGGGATTGTGGACTATAGTCTGCCTTTTGGGAACGTGGATCTTTATATACCGGCATCATTTCTTCTTTACGGAAGAAGCGATCTTTTTAACGTATGCTTATACCCTATCATGGGCTCTCTTTATATGGGTGATTCCAGCTATCGCACTCGTGATGCTCTACCTCATTTTTTCGAAATGAACGGGATTGGGGATCCAATCCCAAAACGACGAGGAATCGAGCCCTCCCGAACGATCTTTTCTGTATCAGAAGGGAATGGAATATGAGGGCGAGGGAGTGCGGGGAGGTCCGCCATGGCTGACGGCGAGGAGAAGAATCCCGAAATAGGGACCGGTACGTCCAGGAGATCCTTTTTGCATTTCCTGTTGGGAGCTACGGTTATTGTCGGCATAGGGGGCATAATCAATACGTTAGTACGGTTCTTATGGCCGACGGAGGAGATTATCGGAGGGGGAAAAGCCGCCGGGACGACCTCATTGTCCCTGTCAGAAATACCTGTGGGAGGCACCAAGACGGTCCGACATCAGGGAAAACCCTATATCGTGGTGCGGCAAGCGACAAAGGTGTATGCCGTCAATGCCATCTGCACCCATCTGGGGTGTATCGTCTACTGGGATTCCTCGATCAAGCAATTGGCCTGTCCCTGCCATACTGCCTTCTTCGACCTGAACGGCAACGTAATCACAGGCCCAGCCCCAACCCCCCTCCCCGTTGCGGAGGTAAAGGTCGCAGAGGATCAGATCATCATCTCATAGGAGGTTTTGAGAATGGCCAATGAGTTGAAAGGAAGGGAGACCGAGAAGAGGGATATCGAACGAAGAACCTATATCCGGGAGTCAGTCAACCTCTTCACGCTCCTGACGGGAATCCTTTACGGGGAGCTCGATCAGCGCTTGGAGATCAGGGAGGCCATCAGGAACCAACTGAAGAAACCCGTCCCCTCTCACGTCAATTGGACTTTCTGCTTCGGTGGAATCTCTTTTTTCCTCTATATCATCCTCGCGGTGACTGGCGTCCTCCTGTTGATGTACTACCGCCCAACCACAACTGATGCCTACGAGAGCGTGGTCATCATCAC
>CAYFXL010000237.1:0-3245 GCA_964346945.1 uncultured Syntrophobacterales bacterium | reverse complement strand
GTTTGATATTGGTCGATTCCCACCAAACATTAGAGGCCAAACCACCGTTGTTGTGCTGTGCACACACAGCGATTTCCAGGGGTTCCACGGTGATGTCAATATTATGCTCCATATAAAGATTGACCGCCGCTGGGTTCATAAGCTTCAAGCGCTCAATCGGGGTGTCTGCCATGGCCTTTGATTTCGATAGGTACTCACGGGCTTCAGGTCTCAAATCCTTGAAATCAAATCCGTCGGAATTTCTGCGGTAGTCGAGAAACACACGGCGTTTCTTAACTACTGTCTCAATATAGACGAGAACATCAACGATAGATGAGCCGCCCACAATTTTGATGACGTCAAAAGGCCACTGATATCCCTTGAGGAAGATCACGCTGTTCATCTCAGCCAGGGAATCAAAGTACGGCCGAAGGAATTCCTCTTCATGGCTCCGTCCATCCGGCTCAGTGCTGAAAAATCTCGGGATCGCCTGCATGTAGCTCCCAGATACGTTCCAACGAAACTTAATTGATGCGAGACCAAATTGAGATTCAGGAAGGCTCTGTGCCTTAGCCCCAACCATGAGGGCCAATCCAATACCACCGGTATGGACCTTGGGATACACACTTGCCTCATAGAGTCCCCCCGGGCCCCCCGTGGCAAAGACCACATTCTCAGCGGCATAGAGTTCAAAAGCGGTATGCCAGTCCGCAGTTGCACCCAAGTTTTTCTCGAGATTTACGGCAAGGGCCCCCGCTATTCGCCTTTCATCCCCTTCACCGAGGCACAGGAGGGAAACGACAACTCTATTTTCGTGAACAGGGATCTCTCGACGTCGAACTTCACGGATGAGAACCGTGCACATCTCCCGCGAAGTATACGGTCCCAAGGAAGTAGCCCGCTGTCGCGGGTCATGGTCGGTTTTGTAACCCACGAACTGCCCAAACCGATCCCGGGGAAAGGGAACCCCGAGATTGACCAAATGAAGAAACGCCCTTGCGGAAAGGCTTGCTTCCACCAGTGCCAAGTCCCCGTGCATGCTGCCCCCAGCATAAAATGACTCCGCCAATGCTTCGAGCGAATCATCCTCTGAACCGCACATGCTCAGTTTATAATACGTTTGTTTATCGCTTCCGGTATTGATAGAGGTACCCTTATCAAAGCCCTCCGTAACGATCAGGACATCCTCAATACCCTGAGCATGGAGCTGCACGGCTGCGTTTAACCCCGCCGCCCCACTGCCGATGACAAGGGTATGAACCATATGAAGCGACAATGACTCAACCGCTCCCGAAGATTCCCTAGTGATCAAAGACTTCTTCTGCATGGGTAATCCCCTTAAGAGCTGTCCCCTCCATTATTTCCCTGTGGTTGAGGATCTGACCATTATTGATGGACGACAGGGGGCTACAGGACTCTGAGGTGGAATCCGCCATCCACATTGATAATCTCTCCAGTGGAGAAGGGGAAATAATCCCTTGCAATAGCCAGAGCCGCTTTTCCCACATCTTCTGGAGTGCCCCACCTCTTTATCGGGGTCAACCCTTCCGATATGAGTCGATCGTATTTCCCCTTTACGGGTGCCGTCATGTCCGTCGCGATGATCCCAGGCCTGATTTCGTAGACCCCGATGTCGTATTCGGCAAGTCTGGTGGCAAAAAGGGCCGTCATCATGGAAACACCGGCTTTTGACACACAGTACTCTCCCCTGGACGGGGAAGCAGTATAGGCACTTGTTGAAGATGTATTTATGATCTTAAGCTTGCGACTCTTGTCCTTCTCCCTCTGTTCTATCATCCAATGCGCTATCCGTTGTGTTAAGAAGTAAGGTCCCTTCAAGTTTACCCTTATGAGATGATCGAAGCTCTCCTCTGTTGCCTCAAGGATATCGAGCCTAACCTCCGGAGCCACGCCAGCGTTGTTAACGAGAATATCCAGCCTCCCAAACACCTCCTCAATTTTTTCAATCAATCTCTCGCGGTCTGCTCCGACCGAGATATCACCCTGGACGTATTCTGTGCGGGACCCGGTGGATCGAACCCTTTCGATAGCCTCCTTGGCAGCGGAGGGTGGCGATGTGCCGTTGAGAACAACATTGAAACCGTCAGAGGCTAGAGCTATAGCAATACCCAGGCCGATTCCACGCCTCGACCCCGTAACGAGGGCAACCTCCTCTGTAGGACGAAAGTTCTCTCGAGTCCTTTCCATTTTATCACCTTGAAATGGGTGAGTAAGTTTCACTCATGGAATTCCCGCAAGTACCTGAAGCACCGGAAAAGTCAATCAGATGCGAAGGATCCCTGAGATCGTGTTCGTTTTGCTCACATTATAGCGTAGTCCTCTTTGAGCATCAAAAGGAAATTCAACATAGCTCTTCCTGAAGCCATACCTCGCTCTCTTTAATCCCCTCTAACTGATAAGTATATTCACGGATAACCTCATCTTGACTTGACACTTCAGTTTTATGACAGTAATAAAGGTGTTTATGAACCATCTGAGGGAGGTCCAAAATGGAAAAAGTAAGGGTGGGAATTCTTGGCTCTCGGTTTTCAGCGCACCTCCATCTTACCAACTACAGAAAACTGAGGGGACACAAGATGGAGGCTGTTGCAGTAGCCGCGAGATCAAAGGAAAGTGCCAGTAGTTTCGCGAAATCCTTTGATATTCCAAAAATTTATGCGGATTACAGAGAGCTGATCGAAAACCCGAACGTGGACGTCGTTGATGTCTGTCTTCCAACAGACGTGCACAAAGAGGCTGACAGGGTATTTCGGTAAGGATTTGGATGAGGAGAGGGTCGGTGACAAGGTCTCACGGGAAACCATGCTTCGGGAAGCCATGAAAGGTTGTCAAGAAGTAAGGAGCGCAGTTGAGAGAAATGGGATAAAGTTTTGTTATGCCGAGGATTGGGTCTATGCCCCTGCCTTTGTAAAACTCAAAAGGATGGTTCAAGTCAGCGGGGGATTAGTCATGGACATCCGGGCAGAGGAAAGCCATTCTGGCTCCCATGCCGCCTACTCCAGGAGGTGGAAGACATCAGGGGGTGGTTCGCTCGCACGTATGGGATCCCATCCGATTGGAGCGGTCCTTCACTTGAAGCACTTTGAGGGCGAGATCAGGGAGGGAAAACCGATCCGAGGGGGCAGCGTCATTGGGGCAGTCGGACACCACACGCAGATTCCTCCTTATCGCAGTATGTCAAAGAAGTGGATGGTCTCGGATTGGCAGGATGTGGAAGACTGGAGTAGTCTTATCATCGAATTTGA
>CAYFXL010000236.1:0-3278 GCA_964346945.1 uncultured Syntrophobacterales bacterium | reverse complement strand
TTTCTACTCCCCTTTAACCTTTCAAAAAAAGAGGATGTTCACCATGAACATCCTCGTCCGCGCCCCATACCGAAGTTAACCAAACCCAGTCTCAAACCCCTCGTAACTCGTTTTTCAGATCCTCCAGGTCCGTTCCAAGGTACCATTTCAAAGCCTCGATCCAGGCGTCGGCCAGCGTGGGAGATTGAAGCCCAGCTCACAAGTGGAGAATCGCTGCCGTTCCTCTTTCGGGATGGAGGAAACGAAGGACAGGCTACGAATTTTCCAGAATGCTGGAATGGCAACAAAAAAATCCTACAATATTGTAGGAAAATTTGCGAATACAGTTCGGTTTTTCCTCTCTCGAGTATTATACTTTCCCCTCAGAAAACCGTTTGAGATAATCCAGATAACGATGCAACAGGGAATATTTTTCTGGTCGGGATGCTGGTGGGTTTTCCCCCTGCATTTCTTCCGCGGATATTTCATTGAGAATCCTCAAGGCGTTTTGAATAATATGCTTTGTTACCGCCTTGAATCTAAAGAATTCCCTCGCCCTGGAGAACCTCTCTTCCACGTGGTATACAGGGGATTCCTGGATTTTATGCCGGCCCTGATTGAAATCCATTGCCTTTATTGCCCTTCTTTCAGCGAGTTCCATCCTTTTTGGGTCTCCTGGGGCTCATCCAAGACTTTCCCGCTGGAGAGGTGAAAAAGGATCGGTCCGCCGTCTCGGTTTGGATGGCCATACGAATCTCCGGGTAGAGCATCATCTCATACAATTTCATCTCAGCATCTTTGGAAATACGGTAATCTTTCATCCACGGACCTCCAATAGAAATCTACTTTGTTATTTGAATTTAGCAAATATCATACCAATCTTCCAATTTAGATCTAAGCTTTTGAAAATAAAGGGAAAATTATCAAAAGAAGGATAAAGTGCAAGGATAATATCCTACAATTATGTAGGATAAAAAACGATTTTCCTACAAATTTGTATGGTACTAGGAACGGTATTTTGGGGGCTCTATGTGTAATTTCTTTATGCGGTACCCAATGATCCTTTCTGTGGTGGAGAGGAGCCTTGCTGCCTTGGCTTTATTTCCTCGGGCGCTCTTGAGGGCGTCGATGATGATCTCTCTCTCATAATTCGTCAACGCCTCGGCAAGGGGAGCTCTGATCTGTGTGCCAGAGGCTTCAGCGGTCTGCAAGGTGGGAGGGAAGTGATAGCTATGAATGACTTTATCGTCACAGACAAGGACCGCGGTCTCAATCCAGTTCTCCAACTCCCGTACGTTTCCAGGCCAGTGGTAGGCCATCAGCATATCAATGGCGGGGGTTGTAATCCTCTTTATTTCCTTGCCGTGCTCACGGGCATATTTGGCGATAAAGTGTTCTGTCAAGAGAAGAATATCAGTCTTTCGATCCCTTAACGGGGGAATGTAGATGGGAAAGACATTGAGGCGGTAGTAGAGATCTTCCCGGAATTTCCCCTCATCGAGGGCTCTTTCCAGATCCTTGTTGGTTGCAGCGATGATCCGGAAATCCCCTCTGATGGTTCGAGTGCCCCCAAGTCTCTCGAATTCCCGTTCTTGAAGGACCCGGAGCAGCTTGATCTGGGTTCTCTGATTGAATTCGCCCACCTCGTCCAAGAAGACGGTGCCTCCCTGGGCCAGTTCGAAGCGCCCCTTCTTGGCTTCGATGGCCCCGGTAAAAGCTCCCTTTTCATGTCCGAACAGTTCGCTTTCAAGCAGGCTTTCAGGAAGAGCGGCACAGCTCACCTTGATAAAGGGCTTGGCAGCCCTCGCGCTATTGTAATGAATTGCATGGGCGACAAGCTCTTTCCCGGTACCGCTTTCTCCCCGTATTAGGACCGTTGCGTTGCTCATGGCCACCTGGGAGATTCTTCGATACACCTCTTCCATAGGCCGACTTGTCCCGATGAGGTGGGTGATGTTATACCTTTCCTCCAGTTCTTCCTGGAGTTTCGTCTTTTCGGTGACCCAACTCGCCTTTTCCTGCTCCATCACCTGGTTCAATTTGACCGCGTAAGCGATCATTGAGGCAATGATAGTCAAAAGCCTCACATCCTCCTCGAAGGAAATATCCTCATCGAAGAGGCGGTCCACGCTGAAGGTTCCTATGACATTCTTACCGATCTTAATGGGAACGCAGATAAAGGAAATATTCTGCTTGGTGATATCCCCTCGCCACTTCGTCCTGTTGAGAAACAGGGGTTCCTTGCCTATCTGAGGCACAACGACGGGTTCTCCCGTCTCGAAAACCTTGCCCGTAATCCCCTCACCAACCTTGTACTTACCCCTCCTCTTTTTCTCCTCTGGCATGCCGTGAGCAATCTCGATGATGAGTTCGTTCGTCTCCGGTTTCAAAAGGGTTAGGGTTCCTCTGCGCATCCCCATTTTCTCAGAAAGGGCATCCATAATCCGATGGACGGAAGCGTGGAGGTTCGGAGACAAGACCAGGCACTGACTGATCTCGTACAGGCATTCCAGCTCTCTTTCCCCCTTTAAGAGGGCCTGTGGTGTTCTCATTTTGGCTTTTACCATTCCTAGACTCTCCGCATCATCGTTTCTCAGGCCTCACGAAAATCCATCTTCACTATTCAATATCTTAATGAATAAAGCCATGGTTATCAATGTGAAGTTTCCTGAGTTTCTATGAAACACCGCTGTTGGTGAGCGAAAGGGAATTTCGGCAAGGGGCCACGAGCAACCGAAGAGACAACGGTGTTCATTTATCAAAAATATAATCTCCTTATTAAACAATAGGTTAGAAAACTCCCGTCCAAAAAAGTCAGGAAACTCCAGTTTTTTTAAGAAATTGCGGGAAAAATCCAGCCAACACAAAGGGGTGATTTTCCCGGTAATTCCCCCCAAAGACCTCAATAATTTCGATATCTATGCGTGATGGGGAGTCTCCGGTCCTTGCCCAATGCCCTCGGAGTTATCTTTATGCCAGGCGGAGATTGTCTTCGCTTATACTCATTCCTATCGACCCTGTCGATTATGTTCTTAACCATTCCTTTTTCAAAACCGAGGGCAAAAATTCCCTCCAAATCCTCATCCTCCTCAACGTAAGCCTGCAGGATAGGATCCAAAATAGGGTAGGGTGGCAGGGAGTCGGTGTCCTTCTGCTCCGGTCTCAGCTCGGCGGATGGTTCCTTCTCTATTACCCTCTCAGGGATAATCTTCGACTTCCCGCGGCCATTCCTGTATTGAGCCACTTCGTAAACGAGGGTCTTGGGGACGTCCTTTATCACCGCGAATCCCCCCGCCATA
>CAYFXL010000235.1:0-3382 GCA_964346945.1 uncultured Syntrophobacterales bacterium | reverse complement strand
TCGTCGGGGTAATTCCCCTCGAACCCCTTGAGCCCCACCCGATTCATGAGATCCACGGCCTCTCTTCGAGTCTCCTTGTGCACACTCCCAGAAATTTCAGGTCCCAAGAGGACATTGTGAAGGATGGTTCTCCAGGGAAAAAGGAGGTCTTTCTGCTGCATGTAGGCAACGTCCCCCAATCCACTCTCTACCTCACGATATTCGATGGAGATGATCCCACCATCCCTCTGGATCAACCCCGCCACCACGTTAAAGAGCGTGCTCTTCCCGCAACCGGAGGGACCGAGGATGGAGACGAACTCCCCTTGACGGGCGAAGAGGGAGATGTCCATGAGAACAGCCAGCGAAGATCCGTCTTTCGAAAAGCTCTTCTTGATCTCCCTGAGTGACAGCTTACTTTCCCTTGGGAACGATGCCCTCGGTTTCCGCATCATCTCCCCCCTTATGACGACAGGAAAAGGATCCCTGGCAGGCCGACATCAGTGAAGGTTGGTTACCCCTTGGTTAATTCTTAGGACTTTGTCCACGACTTCACGTGGATTTCTGCCGATCACTCTAACCATGGCCTCCTTCCCGCGGTCTCCCTCATCATAGATGATATCCGGCACCCCTCCGCTTGTCCGGAGAACCCATTCGACTCCCCACTCCAAGGACGACCCTTCCGTTGCCTTAATTTGGTCTGGCTCCCGTTTCCGATCGAAACTCGCTATGGAGTACTGTAATTTCGAGCAGGCCTGGAGGATCTCCTCCGAGTATCGGAGGTTCATGGCGGATCTGTATTCTGGATGGTGCTTCATCACCGTTAAGATGATGCTGGCGATATGCTGGGAGGCATCGAACTCGGGGGGCCTCATGGTCTCGACGGAATCATCCATCCGGATTATCCTCCCCGGAAAAGCGGCAATATCCGCCCTCTTCTCCCCGTGTGACAGGGCGTACCCCAGATTCGATTGAACCTCCGGGATGAGCCTCCCTACTTTGGCCTTCTGTAACAGGGAAAACCCCTCCTTCAGTGATT
Source organism: uncultured Syntrophobacterales bacterium (assembly GCA_964346945.1). GTDB lineage: Bacteria > Desulfobacterota > BSN033 > WVXP01. Next base: position 2,364 of record CAYFXL010000235.1, on the reverse strand, counting down.
CGATAACTCGATATCGCTCGATTTCCCGGGAAGCCATTGCGTAGTGGTTCGTCGGGCCGTGACCTTTTCCAAGATTCAGGGAAAAACGGAGGGCAACGGTCAAAAAGGCCTTTGCCTCCTTGATCGCTTCCTCCAATGGTTTGCCCTTGGCGAGTTCCGTGGCTATGGCCGCTGCATACGTGCATCCGGTGCCATGGGTATTCCTCGTTTGAATCCTTTCGCCTTCAAATTGGTGAAACCTTTCGCCATCAAACAGCAGATCGGTGGGATTGCCGGGTAGGTGTCCCCCCTTTACCAGGACATTTCTGGCGCCCAGTTGGTGAATTGCCATAGCCGCCCGTTGCATATCATCGAGTCCCTTTACCTCATGACCGGAAAGTACGGATGCCTCGGGGAGGTTCGGGGTGACCAAGTAGCAGTGGGGAAGGAGCTCTCCCTTCAGGGTTTCCTGAGCTTCTTTTTTCAGGAGCGCGTCCCCGCTCTTGGCGACCATCACTGGATCGACGACCACTATTTCGATGCCGTATTCCTTGATTTCTTCCGCGACGACCCTTATGATCTCCGAATTGGCAAGCATCCCCGTCTTGATTGCATCGGCCCCTATATCGGAGAGTACCGAGTCGATTTGCTTTTCCACGAACTCCGCATCTAATTCCACAATTCCCTGGACACCCACGGTATTCTGGGCCGTTAGGGCAGTGATGGCGCTCATGCCAAATCCACCGAGGAGGGTGATGGTCTTCAAGTCGGCCTGGATTCCAGCCCCTCCTCCGGAATCTGACCCGGCAATGGTCAATATCCTCTTCATCATCCCTTTCCTCCCCCTGGCCAAGTGCTTCGATTCGCAAATACGGTGACCTATTTTGCCAAATTGAGCCTAGGAAATTGCTCACTCCATGCGGCCCGCGCTCGGCCATGAACTTGGGCCGAATGGAGCTCATGGCCGAGGGCAGCACTCAGTCCTGAGTATACAAGCTCGTCTTAGGACTTATGAGTCGAATGACTAAGCCTTTCGATCAAGAGTTTTGCTGCCTTCTCTCCCGAAATCAACATTCCCCCGAAGATGGGTCCCATTCGATAGGAACCGAAGGTAGCATTGGCAGCCATCCCCGCTACAAAAACCCCAGGGAATGCTTCCTTGGTATTCACAAGGGTATCCCTTTCTGCAGCATCCACCCAGAGGGATTTCTCCCCCACGATTTTCCCCGTATGGGTGGAAAGTCGGGCATCCATCTTTCTCTCGAGGATGGCCACTACCTCCGTGGCGTGGCCGGTAGCATCGACCACGTACTTAGATCGAATGGCGAGGGGGTCGACGTGCAAGTGAGCCATTTCCGCGGCAGTCCAATTCAGGACCAAGCCTGTCACCCGATTTTCCCGGACCACCACGTCCTCAGCACTGATGAGGTTGAATATCGTGGCTCCGGCTTTAGCAGCATGGGAGCAAATCGTAGTAATAGCCTCGACCGAGTCGGCCGTATAGTAGCCCTCATCATACGGCTTGATCCGGATGCCGAAATGATTCAAAATACGTTTTCCCTCTTCCTGGACAACCACTTCATTGAACATCATCCCTCCACCCCACATTCCCCCCCCAATGCTGAGTTTTCTCTCGAAAAGGGCGACCTTAAACCCTTCCTTGGCCACATAATAGGATGCCACAAGGCCAGAAGGGCCCCCTCCCACAACGGCCACATCCAGGTCCAGGTTTTCCTCCAGTTTCCTCATAAAACGCTCGATAATGGCCTTGGTGATAATCACTTCGTCCAACTCCATATTCATCTCCTCTTAAAAAAAAAGCCGTAACTCCATCTCGGTATTACGGCCCTTGTTCATTTGTTCAATCGCCGCTTCCCTACGCTGGAATTATCCAAACAGGTTCAAAGGGTCACCCCGATCCCGGGTTTCGGGATGGAATTTCTCAGCCCAGTGGGCTCCCCTAGCGAAAGCTCATCGTTAGCTTATCGCGAAGCCCATGAGATGTCAAGAGAATGCAGGTCTGAAGTTTCCTGAATTTCTCGATAAAAATCGTTGTCCCCGGACATATGGCCATAGTTCCTGTAAAATCTGAATCGTTGGGGTTAAATCCGGTCAAATACTGATAAATTTTGCGTATGTGTTGAAAAAATTTCACAGTTTAACTTGACCCCGGCGGGGTTGTTTCCGATAAACCCCGTGGGGATGGGGAAAAATTTGGCATATCAATTGCACTAAAAGGAATAAAACATATTTTCAAGAATTGGGGGTTTCCATGCAACTCGCTGCTTATACTGAAGAAAAATCTGAATCGGACCTTGATGAAGGGATTCAGAAGGTTCAGAAGCTGGTGGCCGAGATAGAAAAGATCATCGTAGGACAGAAGGC
>CAYFXL010000234.1:0-3406 GCA_964346945.1 uncultured Syntrophobacterales bacterium | reverse complement strand
GGATCTTACGGGTGAGGGATTTCGGTCCCCTCGTGGTGGGAGCGGATACAAAGGGGGACTCTCATTTCGACGAAATCAGCCGCCATATCGACTCTCGAGTGGCGGACATTTATCGAAAATTGGGGATCGAAGGTTTGGAGTTTGCGGAAAAATAGATCAAGTCCTCCTCAAATGACAGGTGGGATAGGAACACGTCGCACAATCCGTCGGAAAAACCTCTGGAAGAGTAGCATCCTTAACATCCCTCACGCTTTGAAGTGCCCGGTTCACCCTCCCTTCTGGTCCGCGGATGACTAGTGTAACGGATCCCTCTGCAGTTCCCAATCCTCCAGCGGCGACAGCAACGGCCTGAGCCCCAGAGAGGATATCGATGGCTTCAACCTCGGTCACCGCCTTTCCAGGAACAGGGATCAATCCCACGGGAATGTCCATGACCGATTCCGTCCCTTCCCCGCTGGAGACTATGGCCGCCTGAGCTATTGGTATAGAGATGAGCTTCTCCAAGCCGATGGGAAGAAGGATCGTGACCCCCTTTTTCCTGGAGGCGACTATAACCTCTCCAATGGTTCCCGCTCCTGAACTGGCATAGAGCACCCCAGCCTTCCCTGCGGGGTCGGTGGCGTTGGCATCTTTGACTTAGACATCTCCCTCTCCCATCTTACCCAAAGGGAAGCCAGGGAAACCCCGTCCGGTAAACTCCCCTTTCCAAAACCCAGAAAAAGGGAAATTGCCCTATGTCATGGCTCCCCTCCTTTGAACAAGTCGGCCGTAGAGGCCGAATTTCCGCCTTTCCATGTTGATGCACATGCCGTTGGGAAGGACCAAACCGCATACCCACACTCCCTCCGGCCTCCTTCCAATCAGTTCTTCGATTAAAAAGAGCGTTTTGCTACTGGGATGAGTAATGATCAATCCCTTTTCGCTGGCCTTCTTAATCGGCTCCATTGTCGCGATAGCTTTGGCCAGAAGCTTTTAGATTCCGAAGGCGTAAGCGTTACTTAGGCTCGCATGAGAAAATCCCCGTTACCGTGATTTTGGCTGGCTTCGCATGGGGGATAACCCCCTGGTCTTTCACGTTTTTCAAAGGTCATAGAGCTCAATGGGAAAGAGGGCAAGGGGATCGTCAACTTCCATAAGATGGTACACATTGAACCTGTACGTGTCTCCAACGAGGATCTCTGGGGGTGTAAAGGGAAATGCCAGGTTTCCTCCAGTGGCAAGCCTACCCGGATAGGCAAAATGAAGGAGATTCTGTTTAGCGACGCCGCAAACGGTTTTGGCTGTTTCGGCATCATTTGCCACCACATCTACCATGATAAAGATTTCCTGGGGGACGAGTGTGCCTCGAGGCTTCAGAGGACCCGTTACGCCATTAAGCCCGTAAATACGGAAGTTAAGATGGTAGGCTTCAGGAGGGATCTCCTCGCTGAGAAGTTCTCCTACGAGTTCCGGGACCTGTTTGGCAATTTTATCTATTTGAGCGATCATGATTGGATCGGTTACTCCCCCAACAACAATACACCTCACCCCCACCCAACAGACCCCTTCCAGCTTTATCGTATATTTATCTTCCGGTATCCATTGAGCCCCCCAAACCTTGGTCCGCGATTCATCAATTTCCTCAAATTGGGCATTCCTTAAATCAAGGATTCCCCCAGGCTCGGAGAACCGATAGGGGTCTGCCTGCTCATAAAGACTATGGGCTGCAACCGATACCGCCGTGCACCTCCGCAGAGGATGTTGTGACTCGAGAATAAAGGAGTCCCGATACAAGTACCCCATAATCGGGTCTCTGCCTCCCGGTTCGGCACAGATGGAAGTACATTCAATAATCTTTGCCATGTGCATGAGAAGCCCCCGATCGAAGCCTTTCATCTGTGGAATCGCAGCGAATATGCTAGTGTCACAAGCCCTCCCAGCTACCACGACCTCGGCTCCTGCCTCAAGGGCAGATATGAGGGGTTCTGTACCCATTTGGGCCACGATTCTTACACTACGATCCACCTCTTGGGCTGATAAATCCGGAACCGGCCCACATGGTCTTATCCTCCCTTTTGTTAACGCATTTTTTATTAATTCCTTGTCCATTTCCGCATGAATAACGGCAATTCGAAAATGGAGGCCTTGCTCGGTGGAAATTTCACGCACCATTTCAACGGTATCCAAGAGATGAGGTTTCCCCCCAGCGGTGCCCGCTGAACCAATGATGAGCGGAATTTCAAGGTTTCTGCTGGCTCGTAACAGAAGTCCGAGATCCCTTTTGGCGGAGGCCTTTCCCGGGGCCATTCTCCCTGAACCCAGGTAGAAGGAACCTACGTCAATCGACCCCATATCCGCTCCTACGAAATGGGGCTTCTTCTTGATTCCCCTGGTGAAGGAGTCTTTGGGGATTCCGTAACCGAGCTGTCCTGAGGCAGCATAACACCGCAGTTCTTGCATTCCTTTGGCCATCCGTTATGTTGATTTATGCAGAGGAACAATGAGGTCTAATAAGGGAGTATGCTGTTGAGCACCATAAACATCCGTATCTACGATGTCACCTGAAACGATTGGTCGCACCATGGTGATCTTAAAGGCCAAGCCCGGGGGATAGAAGATTATCTTGATGTCTTCCGGTTGCACACCATAGAGCTTGGAAATAGAGTCAACGTTGATAACCCCTGAACCCTGAACGCTTTCAAAGGCTTCAGTTGTTGGAAAGAGCACATCAAGGGTGAGTAAAAAGGGGCCGGCGTTTTTGCTCCTGATAACCCGAGCCAGTTCTCGCAGTCTGGCTTCTCTCGGTTCTTCGTTCTTCAATTTCATGAGAATTCACTCGAAGTATACTGATATAATCTATTGAAATCTAGAGTAAATATTTCTCTTGGATCATTGATCTCCATCACACCTGCTCCGGGGCAAGGATCCGCGCCTTGAGCACAACCGAGGTGGCAATCTCCTTCCTTGAGCTTGCCGAAGTCTCATACCTTCCCTATTTCTCCCGATTACGCCCAAGCAGACACCTCCTTATGATACTCCGCTGTTTCTAAAATGCAACCTTGACTATTCGCAATTTCCGTGAAACATTGCCGATGAGTCCCAGTTCTTCGGAATCTTCCAAATGAGCAATCTTTTGGTATTATGAACGTGGAAAAAATTAAGGGGGTGAGCTGATCAGATGGAGGTAAGAAATTTAACAGTTATTGGTGCTGGATTGATGGGTACGGGAATAGCCCATGTTTCAGCCTTGGGAGGAATCCACACCACGTTGGTTGATATCTCGTTGGAGATTCTGGAGGAGGCCCTTGCCAAAATTAGGGGCCGCCTGCAGAAAGGCATGGAATTGAAAAAAATTGATCAGGAGATGATGGAGCAAGCCCTGAGGCGGTTGAAATTGGAGGTAGACCTGGAAAGGGGCGTTCGGGAG
>CAYFXL010000233.1:0-3560 GCA_964346945.1 uncultured Syntrophobacterales bacterium | reverse complement strand
TGCCCGTTATCAGTTATCGGTCACTTGTCATTTCGCCTCAAACCTCTAACCTCCAGCCTCGACCTTTTCCTTAACCTTAACCTCAACCTTAGCCTTCCACCTTTCTCATTTGGCATTTCTCCTCCCCCCTCTACCTTTTTTGACTCCAGCACCGCAGCACTGCATGACTGCAACACTGTAACCGCGTTCGCTCCACGGAACCCGGCCAACAAACGGCACTGAATCCCTGAGAAAGGTTACGAAGGTCGCATTATTACCAAGGGCCCACAGCAAACAGAAATACGCTCAGCGCCCCCGCACCCCAACAATAGTAGGCAAAGGCGCCCAGGTTTCCCCTCTTTACCACGTGCATCAATGTCCTCAGGGAGAGGTAGCCTACGAGGATAGCCACAGCTGTCCCCGCCCCAACGGAAAACAGCTCCTGGCCGGTCAACTCCGATGGCATCTTGAACTCCATGAGGAGGGCCCCGAGGATGGCCGGAATGGCTAACAGGAAGGAAAACCTCCCGGACCATTCCCTCTCCATTCCCCTGAAGAGGCCAAAGGAGATGGTGATGCCCGAGCGGGAAATCCCGGGAATGAGCGCAAAAGCCTGACCCAGTCCCACAATGAGGGTGTCCATTATCCCCGTCTCAATTATCCCCTTGGAATCGGAAGCCCTCCTCCTGGTAAACCATAAAATGGTCCCCGTTACCATGAGCATGAAGCCGGCAAAGAGCGGAGAGGCGAAAAGACCGGAGAAGGTCTCCTCGAAAAAAATTCCCATCAGTGCCGCGGGGACTGACCCCACAATGATCAAGAGGACCAACCTCCCCTGGGTGGAACCCCAAAGGGCGGAGGCAAGGCCACCCGTTCCATGGTTTCCCCTTAAGACCGCAATAATCCCCTTTGGAATTTCCCTGATATCTCTCCAGAAGACCATGACGATTGCGATGAGGGTTCCAACGTGAAGCATCACGTTGAAGAAGAGCCTTGGCTCTTCAACGCCAAAGAGGCCTTGGAGGATTACCAGGTGTCCGGAACTGCTCACGGGGAGAAATTCCGTAATGCCCTGAATGATTCCCAGAATGATGGATTCAAAGAGAGTGATGGAATACCCCCTTATCTTGGCCGTTGCGGTTCGTTCATTTCCCCGATAGTATACCGCTAAGGACCCATTGAGCTGTTTGTTTCCTCTTTGTTGATTTTGTCTCCCGAAATCCGTCTGCGGGTGAAGGGAAACGCGAAGGCCACCTGCTTCAAGGATTCCCCTAAATCACCTTAATCAGTATCCGAAAGGCTTCAACACCGCTGAGGACTACGGCGGTTACAATGCTGCCGGCCATCAGGACCCCTATGACATTGGCAATGATAAATTTCCGATAGCCCAGCCCCAGGAGATAGGCACCCAGGGCTCCGGAGTATGATCCCGTTCCGGGCAGCGGGATCCCGATAAACAGTGCCACTCCCATCTCCCCGTATCGATCAACGGGCTTCTGAATTCGCCTCTGAGTTCTCGTCACGGTCCGCCCGTAGATCCTGTTCAGCCATTCAAACCTCAACAGCAGGCCCATGACCTTATCCAAAAAGAGGTAAACCAGGGGGCCCAACACGATATTGGTCACCACGCACACGATGACAACAGCCCACCAGTGCATATCTGCCCGGAGTATCCCGTAGGGAATGCTTGCACGGAGCTCAAGTGTGGGGATTAGGGTGATTACAATCAGGATCAGAACCGCTTTCATTTACACAAGACACTGCAGATTTGAGGGTTTTACCGCACAAGTTCGATAGGGTATCCAAAAGGACCCAAAAAGGCAAGCCTTTATGGATCACGTGCTCAAAAAAAACGCCTGAGGGCTTAGGTCTCCTCTCGATGCATGGAATGTGAGACGAGCCGGTGATTGAAGAATGAAAGGATAGTAAAGTCAAATCCACTGCTCACCATCGATTACTGCATTCGAACGGGTCCAATTCGACCTACCACGTGAGGACCCGGAATTCATGACAGATTGAGTATCTATTGGGAAAAACGTGAAATTATTTCACAAAATGCCCCATATTTTGCGATTTCACACGGCAAGTCATGATTTTCATGAGAAAAATGAAATCAATGTAAGTCTAATATTTCCAATAACTTATACGTATTAAGAATTTAAGGCACGATAAACGGCATAGCCCTCTTCTTTTACCAGTTTTGGTACAGATATTGCTCTAATCGGACATGAGTACACAAGACGGAATACATGCTACATTTTCCACGGAGGATTCAAATGAACAATGAGGTACTTACAGTACAGGAGGTCGCCAAATATCTGAGGATTGATATCCGAACGGTCTACCGATTGGCCAAGAGGGGCGATATCCCCTGCAAGAAGATCGGCAGGCAGTGGAGGTTCAACCGAGAAGAAATTAAAGGGCTTGTCGGCAGCGGCCTCCCTCACAGGGATAATGGAAGGTCCGATCTTCCGTAACAGAAATGAAACATCCAAATTCACTTTCTGGGCAATTTTGAGAGAATATGGCATCTAGCCCATGATTGATCAGGAAGCTCACATACTCGATTATGTCGGGGTTTTACTGAGGAGGAAGTGGCTGATTCTCGTCTTTTCGGCCATTTTAGTGGGAGCGGCGGTCCTCAAGAACCATCGGGTTCGCCCCCGTTATCGGGCTACAGCTACTATAAGGGTCGAAGGGCACCGAAGTCCCCTGGCATACCTGCCCGAATTCACGAGGTACGGTGACTACGGGGACCCCGACCGAACCATTAACACCCACCTGCGGATGATTACGAGCTATCCCATCGTCCAAGAGGCCGTTGAAGCAGTGCTGGGACCCGCAACTCAGCCCTCTGATACGGACCAACCCGACCCTCGGGTCCTGGCCGCCCAATCGGCCCTCACCGCAAAACCCGTGGAGGAGACAAACCTCATCAATATCGAAGGTACCCACTCTCATCCAAATGTGGCCATGGAGCTGGTAAACGCCACTGCCAAGGCCTATAAAGACTTCACCAACCGGAAACGAGATGCCAAGATCGTTGAAAATGTCCAATGGCTTACCCGTGAGATCGCCCAGCTCAAGGAGACGGTGCAGAGCTCCGAGAAGGCCCTACACCAGTACAAGAAGAAATCCAAGATCCTCTCGTTAGAAAGCGAAAAAAACCTCCACCTCAAGGAGCTTTCAGAGATCCGCTCCGACTACAACAGAATCCGGGTTCAAAGGCTGGAACTGGAGGCCCAAATCAGGGAGATCAAACAGGTCCTCGAAACCAAAGCCAGGTATATCCCCGCATTCCTTGACGAGGAACTTCTCCATTCCCTCAACGGTCAGCTCATCTCCTCTCAACTCGAACTGACCCGACTGAGCAAGCTTTACGGTCCCCGCCACCCGAAGATCATTCAGGCGGAAACCTACATTCAGTCCTTGCAAGGCGAGCTCAACCGTTCCCTCCAAAAGGCCATCAAGAGCAGGGAGAGTAAGCTCCGGGTCCTCCAGACCAAGGAGGAAAACCTCCAAGCCTCTATGAATGCCTATAAGAAGAAGGCCATCCAATTCGAGGGCAACCAGATCCAGTA
>CAYFXL010000232.1:0-3573 GCA_964346945.1 uncultured Syntrophobacterales bacterium | reverse complement strand
CGTATTTGCCCTGGGAGATAAGGGCGACGTAACCCTGGACATTCACCCCGGCCGGGCATGTCATCACACACGGGGGGCGGTCCCTCTTGTCGATGGTAAAGATATTGGGAAACGCCTGAGCGTAGGGACGATAGATGGCCTTCCGGTCCACCAGGCCCTCGTCGAATTCACTGGTAATCCCGACGGGACAGACGTCGGGACATTCTCCGCAGCCGGTACATTTCGCCGAATCCACGTACCGCGGTTTTCTCCTGATGGTCGCTCGAAAATGACCCGGCTCCCCCTGAACGTCCAACACCTCCGAGTAGGTGAGGGTTTCTATGTTGAGGTGTCTGCCGCACTCCACCAATTTCGGGGAGAGGATACACATGGAGCAGTCATTGGTGGGAAAGGTCTTGTCGAGTTGGGCCATCACCCCGCCGATGGCCGGGGAGGATTCCACCAAGTACACGTAGTACCCCGACTCCGCCAAATCAAGAGAAGCCTGGATGCCGGCAATTCCTCCCCCAATAACGAGCACGGCACCCACTTTTTCGTCCGTGGAATTAGACGATAAAAGCGTACCCATGGAGCCCGTCCTCCGACATCATCCCAACAACCCCTTCCCGCTGAGGAGCCTTATAGGGTCGGTGAGATGTCGACCAAACCACTTCTTGACATCCCGGTGCCCCATGGCCAAGCCCATCAGCTCCGTATAGTAGAAGACGGGAAGGTCGTATTTCTGGCCGAATTCCTTGCCGATCTCCTCCTGCCGGGTGTCCAAATTTCCCTGACACATGGTACAGCCCGTAACGAGACAATCCGCCTCCGCCTCTCGTGCCATCTCCAACAAACCATGGGACAGCTTCCTCACAATATCGGTCCTGGTCATAACAAGGCTCGCCCCACAACAATCCGTTTTATAAGACCACGCAAGGGGTTCAGCCCCCAACACTCCCATCAACCGATCCATATGTTGAGGATCTTCATAATCCTTCACCCCGGTGATACCGGGGGGCCGGACGCTGAGACATCCATAGTAGCAGGCCACCTTGAGACCGGATAAAGGCGTAACCACCTTCTCCCTCACCACGTCTAAGAGTGAATCCTCACAGAAGAAATCCAGGGCATATCGGATGCGAACCTTGCCCCGGTATGTGGTCTCCCACTCCTCCGGGTGATCCCGAACCTCCTTTTCCGCCGTCATAAACCTGCTGTAGCAGGCAACACAGGGAACGAGCAGTTCCCTGTCTCCTCTTTCGGCTATCGTGAGATTCCGGACCGCCAGCTCGATGGCCAGGCGCTCATCGGTGCAGTGAGCCGAGCTCGCCCCACAACACGTCCAATCCGCTAGCTCATGGAGGTTCACCTCCAACATTTCGCAGATACCCCGAATCGATTCGTCGTATTCTCGAGCGGTGCCATCCAAGGAACAACCCGGGTAGTATGAAAGCTCTTTCACCTTATTTCCCCTTCTCGTACCGGTTGAAAATATCCCTCATCTCCCTTCCTCCACCAAACTTGGAGGGAAGGAGCTTGATCTTTCCCTTTCTGAACATCTTCCAGCCCAGGGCAGCATCCTTCATGAAATCCCTGGTTTTAGCCTTATACTGCCAGATCAATCCCAGTTCGTGGATTCGGCCCTTCGATCTTATGGAATCGAGGAAGACGGAGTGGAAGATGGGAATATCCTTCTGCGCGGGCTTAACCTTCGACTTCAACGCAATATGCCTGAGGATATCCATGATCTTGGCGATGTCGATGTCGTTGGGGCATCGAACGCTACACGTGTAGCAGGATGCGCATATCCAAATGGTATTGGAGGCGAGGACCCTGTCCCTGAGGCCGAATTGAACCATGCGAATTACCCGATTGGGAAGGATATCCATCGCATAGGCAAGGGGGCACCCAGCAGAGCATTTCTGACATTGATAGCAGGCCAAAAGGTTCTCAGCCCCCCTCTGGACCACCAGCTCCGAAAACGAGGGGTCCATAGCGGTAGCATCTCCTTCAATCTCTATCCCCTTAACTCCCATTTCGTTCGTATCCATTGTATCGATTCCTTCCCTAAAGAGATTCGGCATCATCGGCTCCCACAGGCAGCTCAATCCTGAAGGTAGTTCCCTTCCTCACCTGACTTTTGACCACAATCCGTCCCCCGTGCCCATCAATAATCCCGTAGGATGTGCTCAGCCCAAGGCCAGTCCCCTTTCCCACCTCTTTGGTGGTGAAGAAAGGGTCGAAGATCCTCGAGAGGTTCTCTTGGGGGATCCCTTCTCCCGTATCGGCAAAATCGATCCAAACCTCCTTCTTGTCGCCGGATAACCCCGTTGTAATGGTGAGGGTACCGCTCCCGTGCATCGCCTCGGCAGCGTTTACAATGATGTTCATGAAGACTTGCTTGAGCTGACTGGCATTTCCCCGAACCCTGGGCAGCTCCGGTGCCAAGCTCTTGACGATCTCGATATTGTGGAACAGGGCCTGGTTTTCAAGGAAGAAGAGGCCATCGGTGATGGCCTTATTTACGTCAGTAGGCTCTATCTTTGGCTCCGTCTGGCGGGAAAATTCCAACAGGCTCTTAACGATCTCCTTGCATCGGGTCGCTTCCTGCACGATCTTCTCCAGATCCTGCCTCCTCGAGTCATCCCCCTGCAAAGCCTCCATCAGGAGGCTGGCGTAAATGAGTATGCCACCCATGGGATTATTAATTTCATGGGCGATTCCGGCGGCCAACTTGCCCAAAGAAGCCATCTTTTCCGAATTAACCAATTGAAGATGGGTTTCTTCCAACTGTCTCTCCATCTCGATTCTCGGGCGGAGATCCGTGAAAAAACCCACGCTGAAGAGTTCCCTCCCCTGTTCGTCGTAGACCAATGACGCGGAGAGCTGAATGGGGATGAGTTCTCCAGATTTATTGACGAGGGTGACCCGCTGAGGAGTGAACTTCCCCATTCCCCCATGCTCCTTGCCCCTCAGTCTTCGCATGACCTCCTTCGCCTCCCCGGGAGGGTATAGGTCAACGATGTTGATCTTCCCCATCACCTCCTCAGCTCCGTACCCCAGCAGGGTCTCCGCCGCCTTGTTGAATATGATGATGTTCCCCTTCATATCGGCGGCAATAATGCCGTCTACGGAACTGGCGATGAGTTTTGTGAGGAACTCGTTGGTCTGCCCGATTTCGGTTACCATCTTCTTGCGCTCGGTGATATCCTTTAGGTAAATATAGGTGTCAATCCTTCCAGCTTCAGGCCTGGCGATGGTGATACAAACCTCGGCATCCATGAATCTCCCGTCAGCCCCCAGGACCCCCATCTCCGTGCAAACTCGCCTGCTCTCGTCCAATCCAACCTGATCATGCATCTCTGCCAGGAATTTTCTGTCCCTTGCCTTGAGCAGATCGGTAAATCTCATCCCCAACAATTCCTTATTCGAGTAGCCGGTCAGCTCGGTGGCCATGGAATTGGCAAATATGATCCGATTCCCCTCATCGATCACGAGGATCCCCTCCTCTCCCATCTCGGAGATCTTCTGGAACTTCCTTACGGCTTCCTGGATCCTCCTCTCCATCTCCTTTCTCTCGGTGATGTCTATGAA
>CAYFXL010000231.1:0-3632 GCA_964346945.1 uncultured Syntrophobacterales bacterium | reverse complement strand
GTTCAACCTTTTCGGTGTAGCCTCCGAGCCCTTCGGCGACTTTGGCGTAACTTCCCGAGAGGAGATCAAGATTATATCGCGCCGAAGCGATTGGATATCTGTGCTGGTATCCCCCAAGTTTGGAGTTATTTATGAGGATGGTCAAGATGGGAATCTTCTCCCTCACTGCCGTTTCGAAGTCCATACCTACCATTCCAAAGGCGCCATCCCCCATAAAATGGGCCACCGTTTTGTCTGGCCTAGCGAGCTTTGCCCCCATAGCGAGGCCCAGTGAAGCACCGAGGGTGGTCGTTTTCCCCCACCCGATATAGCCCCCCGGAATAAGAGATTCGTAGAAGGGAAGTATTTGGTCCCGTGGATTTCCGGAGTCGTGGCTCATTATTGTTTCCCTCCTGTCTAATACCTGCATCAGGTCCCAGATTACTCGGTAGGGATTAATGGGAACTTCATTGGAGGTAAGCTTCGGCATCCACTCGTTCAACCACTCATTTTTAATGGCCTTGATCTCTCTGGAAACTGCATCGCTTCCTTTTCTCCCTTCAGCCCCAATTTGTTTCTTGATCTCATCGATGAGCTGCCCCAGCACCAGCTTGGCATCGCCTATGACTGCGCGCTCCACGGGATAATCTTTGTTTATATCACGTTCATCTATTGTTGATTGCATGATGAGCTTCCCATCGGGAATTGGAGTTGTAAAGGGCTCGTTTGTGCAGCTGGAACCAATGGCAAAGACCAAGTCCGCTTTCTTGAGAAAGTGGATCACCATTTTTGGCTGCGTTCGTCCGCCGGTTCCGAGGGATAGTGGATGATTCTCGGGGAAAGCGCTCTTCCCACACATAGTCGTGAACACCGGAATCTCCAATAACTCCGCGAGCTCACGGAGTTCATCCCATGCACATGCGTAGAGGACTCCCAATCCTGCCCGGATGACTGGATGCTTTGCCTTTATCAAGGCCTTCGCCACTTCCCTCACATCGGTGGGATCCCCCTCGGTCTTCGCGCCTTTTACTGGGTTATACTGAAACAGCGCATCGTCAAATTCTTCGTCTGCTACATCCCTCGGGAGCTCGAGCATTACTGGACCTGGCCGCCCAGTTCTCAAATAAGTAAAGGCGCGTCTCATCAACTCCGGAACCCGGTCTGCGAGGTTGATCGAATCCACCCACTTCGTTATTTCCCGGTAGTTTTGCACCGCGACGAAATTCGGGGGCACTAAGCGCCGCCGCGACTGTCCCATGGGCAGCACGAGAATCGGGACAGAATCGGAGAAAGCCTGTGCCACACCGGAAAAGGCATTTTCAATACCCGGTCCATACTGCATTGCACAGACGCCGGTACGCTGACCATTTGAGGCCCGGGTAAAGCCATCGGCTATATTTACCGCTACCCGCTCTGTCCTTGCCGTTATGAATCTGATCCCTTCTTCAGCGGATGGGTCAATTATGGGATTCAATGGGAAACCGCTTATAAACTCTACTCCTTCCATTTTCAGAATTTTTGCTATTGCGGTTTTACCCGTCATTGTATTCCTCCTTTGCATCGGAACAGTGATAACAAGGCAACAAACGATATGGAAATATATTGGGTCTGTCAAGCACTAACAAATAATGCGTGTTAGCAATCAAGAATGGCAACGAGGCCCTTTTTGATGGGGTTACTTTTCTGCCGGCATTTATTTCTCCTTTGATGGTGGGGGACGGTGGGGAGAGCTTCCTTTTTCCTCCCTTCCCCGCCAGACAGTCATGTGGACTTTGAATAGGGAGAATTTGGCTGAGGTTCACGCGCTCCGGCAAAAGATTGAATACAATGACATGCCTCCGGCATTTTCCAAGTGCGGGTTTTTTAGATTATGATGCAAAAATTAACAAAAAAGCTTATTTGAAGATAACTTCACGGGATTTTGAGCGATATCAAGCGAAAATAATCGATAAAGGGGGTTGACAGGGAGATTTCAGTGTACTAGGTATTGTATACAATATCCCGTTTTCCTCCCTTCACATTGTAACGAGGAGGTATTTATGAAGGCCGATGAGAATAAGTGTATCGGTTGCAAGAGGTGTTTTCCGTATTGTCCTTTAGGGAGAATACAGATCCTCCGCAAACATCTAAAGATTCCGGGGAGGGTGTACATCGAAATTGACCAGGATAAGTGCACCGATTGTGGGATGTGTTTTCGGGCCAATGTATGTGCCGTCGATGCCCTTTACCAACCCGCCGAGCCGTGGCCTCGAGAGGTTCGTGCGATCTTGAGCAATCCCCTCATTGAATATAAAGGGTCTCAGGTTCCGGGCCGTGGAACTGAAGAAATGAAGACCAATGACGTCACCGGGCGATTTCTTCCTGGAGAGGTTGGGATTGGCATTGAGTTGGGGAGGCCAGGAGTTGCGACATACTTCAGGGATGTTGAGGTTGTTGCCATGGCTTTAGCGCCCTTGGGGTATGAGATGGCGGAGGAAAATCCGGTCACCCATTTTATGTCGGACAGGAAAACGGGGAAGCTTCGGGATGACATCCTCGACGAACGGGCGACCTCCGCCATCATCGAGGGAAAGTGCAAGCTGGAGAACCTTCCTGAGGTCCTGGAGGCCATCAAGAAGGCTGCTGAGGAGGTTGATACGGTCTTTTCGGTGGAGATCATCTCGAAGGTACCCCCGAAAGGGGAGATCCCCATCATTCCCTTTTTGGAGGAGTTGGGATACGAGTATTCCATCAACAGCAAGAACAACGTAGGGCTTGGAGAGCCGAAATTCAAATTCTCTGAATAGGGCGAAGAACGGAGGCCAGCCATGACGCATAGTTTGCATCGAAGGGGTGATAGGGAGTGTCTCAAGGAAGATTTCGTGGTACTGGGTTGTCCCGCCACTGGCGTTAATAAGAAGGGATCGGCGCCCAAGACGAGGGAGTTCTTGCGTATCTGCTGGAAACATGGCCCGGTCAATTTGGGCGATATGAAGACGGGGAATACCTACAATACCACCATAGACGATATCTTGGACCGGGTAACGGATGGGACCATTGTCCAGTGCACCTTCGATAATCGGGAGAAGGTTGTCTCCTTATTGAAAGAGCTGAAGGAGAGGAAGCCTGGAATTTCAGTGATTGTTTCTGGCGTCGCCGATATTGTTCAGGGAATCATGGATGAGGCAGGTCTGGGCCGGATTCACACGATCGAATATTCCATGGGTACGTGGGGGAAGACCGAGAGGATGCCCGATTTCGAGGTATTGAAGCTCACGACCATGTGTGGGCACGCCATGGTAGCCACCGATCTGGTGGGAAAGTTGCTTCGGGATATCAAGCGGGGACGCAGAACCCCGGAGGAGGCATCTCTGGAGATGGCCAAGTGCTGTACCTGTGGTAACTTCAACCTCACTCGGGGAGCACGACTATTGCGGGAGATGCTGCCGTTATATATGACGAACCGGTATTGAGACGGCTATGGATACTCCATATCCCATGCACATTCAAGAGTGAAAGAAGGAGCCAGATATGCGATACATAATCATCGGAGGAAGTGCTGCGGGCGTGAGTGCGATAGAGGCTATCCGATCCCTCGATCGTACATCCCAAATCGAGCTGTTCACCGATGAAGAAACCCCCCTCTACTCGCGGGTCCTCCTCACCTATTATAT
>CAYFXL010000230.1:0-3656 GCA_964346945.1 uncultured Syntrophobacterales bacterium | reverse complement strand
CGATGACAAGGGCGATGATATGGTGAGGGGTTAATCCCTCCTCCCGTATAAACCACTCCAGGGCGGTCTCATCCTTAACCTCTTGGTAGGTCACATCCCTTTTCTGCATGGTATCGCGTCCTTTCCTCGATTACAGGGGGAGGAGGGGGAAATTCAGCATCTCCCCCCCCGCCAAATTCGTTGCGGCATTCTTAGTTTACTTCACCTTCACGCCATGTTCGTCATAGTAGCGCTTGGCCCCGGGATGAACGGGAATCTTGGCTCCTTTGAGGGCATTCTCCAGGCTTACCTCGGCGATGGCCTGCTTCTTGATCTTGGCCAACTCGGGCAAGTTCTCGAAGATGGCCTTGGTGATCCGATAAACCATTTCATCCGAAAGTTTGGCCGAAACGATGAGGTTGGTCACGGTGCCAACAGTGGGTACATCCTCGGCCGTCCCCTTGTACGCGTCTTTCGGGATCACCGTCTCCATATAGCCGGGATACTCTTTCAGGATTTTCTTCATGTGCTCCTTGTCGATGGAGAGAAACCTGACGCCCGGCCTGAAGTTGAGGTCGATGATGGTCGCCTGAGGGCAAGATGTTACGGCCATATACGCGTCAAGGTGTCCGTCCTTCATGAGAGCTGCGGCGTCGGCATAGCCCACGAAGTTCACGACCCCGCCCTTCTGCTTGATGCTCTTGTACGTGATGCCATACGCTCCCAGGATAGACTTGGCGAACACTTCGCCGGAAAATCCCACCTTTCCGGGGACGATCCGTTTGTCGGCCAAATCGGAGTAGGAATGGATGTTGCTCTTGCGTGGCACGGCCACCTGAAAAATGCCCGGATAGAGGGAGGCCAGGTAACGGATATCCTTTAGCTTCCTCTTGAAGGGGTCCCGACCGTTGTAACCATCATAAGTGGTGTGGGAATAGCTCCACCCCAAATCGGCATCCCCTCGATGGACGACTTTGCAGTTTCCCACTCCACCTCCGGGGCCGTTAGATGTCGAGATCCCCTTGATATTGGCCTCGAGCAACCGCATGATCCCCGATCCAAGGGGATACCAGGACCCCCCCTCAGGTCCCGAGACCATTTTGAGGAACTTCTTCTCCGGTTTCCACTCCGCCGCAATCCCCGTGCCGAAGCAGAGGATGAGAGCACCAATAACCGATACAATAATAACTTTTCGCATCTTTTCCTCCTTTCTTGCCATGTACGTTATCACGCATTAGAATTCAATCAGTTCTCCGCATCACCCCCTTCCCCTTGATCTCCCCCGATCAGATAATCAGCCCTTGAGGATCGATTTTTCCCCGCAGAAGTTCTAACTCCTCCCTGGTCGGAGGCGTCTCCTCCATGGCTCTGCCCAAATCAATCTCGATATCCATCTTCTCCTGAACCTGTTGGGGATGAATCCCCGGATAGGTGCGGGAGAGGTACATCTCTTTGGAGGCGTCATCGAACCGCATCACCCCCATGTCCGTGACCACCAAGCTGGGCCCACCCTCCGGGAGTCCCGCTTCCTTGCGACCACCTGGACCCGGGATCCATCCGGGGGTAGAGAGATAGTCCACCCTCTCAACGAATTTCCTCTTCTCCTGTTTCATGAAGATGACGCTCCTTCCCGCGTAGGAGGCGGCATCACATGCCCCCCCACAACCGGGAAAGCGGACCCTGGGACGCCAGTAATCCCCTATGCACGTAGTATTGAGATTGCCGTATCGATCGATCTGCGCGGCACCGAAGATGCCCACCACCCGTGGCGCCGTGAACGGATTCTGCAAAATACCGAACGACTCGGCTAAACCGGCATTGATGCTCGTCCCAAACATGACCCGGGGGTCACCCACGGACAGGGGGAGTTCCAAGAGCTGGGAGTCGATCCCTCCCGTCTCGAAGAAGATGATGCTGTGAGGAGCGCTAATGTGCTTGGCTGCCATAGCGGCAGCCATGGAGATCCCCGTTCCGCAGAAGACGATATCCCCATCCCGAATCTCCCTGGCCGCAACCAACACCATCATCTCCCCAAACGAATACTCAGGCACTGCTCCGCTACCTCCTGTCCAAGCCAGGCCGATATCCCAACTTCGGGTCAGCTCTTATCTCTGATAGGCGACCCTTCCCGATCTTCTGGAGATACTCCCGATGGGATCCGACCCCAAAAACGTATTCATCCAAATATTGCCGAAAGGTCCCATCATCGGATGCCATTTCCCTGTAGAGGTTGAGGTGGAATGGGTCGTAATCGTAGTATCCGTAGCAGGCTGTAGGATGAGCCCCATAGGGAGCAATGACAATGGCATCCACCATGAAAAAGGGAATCTGATTTTGGTCCGGATCCTCACGAATCGCCTCCGTCGCTATCAACTCCTCACAGGAGACGATGAGGTACTTGGCTGCCTTGGCTTGTTCCACATCGGTATAGGTCAATCCCTTGATCCTCACGGTCCCCTGGCGGTCGGCCTGTTGGGCGTGGATCAGGGTCACATCTGGATTGATGGCCGGTACGAGAACGGTCTTCTCATCCCTTCCATCCCGGGTAAAGGGGTTATTTATCACGGCCACCTTCTTTTCAGGAATCCTGGGGTTGCCCTTCCGAAATTCCTCGTCGAACCCCCATTTCTTCACCACATCCGTTCCCAGTAAGGATCGGATGGGCATGAAGGGAAGGCCCATGGCCCCAGCCAAAAACCTCAGGGTCATCTGGAAATTGGTATAATCCTCAAAGTGGATCTTCCCTTCTTCGATGGCCTTTTTGAACCGGATACCACCTCCAGGGGAGAATCGGGCGGTACCTCCATAGCTCAGCTCAATGGCATCCGAACACCCCGCGCCGATGAGCAGATCGAAGGCCTGTCCGTGGGAGTGAACGTAGATGTGAAGGTGTTTCTTCCCCTGACGGATGATCTCATAGGCCAGCGCCATGGGGTTCCTCGTGATAGTGAAACCCCCGATGGAGACATGATCCCCGTCATGGACAAACCGATGGATCGCCTCCGAAAGGTCGATGACCTTATTGTCGGCGTTCATAAGCGCCACTATGCCATCACAAAAGCAAATCCTTGTCAAGCTCTTTTCAAAGGCGGCATACGCTCCATCACGGGATATGAGAATCCGGTAATTACTGGGACTGGCCGCTCAGGACCGAGAAGGGGGGAACTAAAAAATGACTTCTCGAATTCTTTTCGCGTAATGGGGATAAAGAGATGGCGTAGAACCGCCTGTTACCTCGAGGGAATTTCCGTGGAGAGGAATCCTAGAACCGATAAGATACAGCGCAAGACTTTGTTTGGGACTATGAGTAGCCCTACTCATACATAGGGTGACATTCATCCATGGGCTTCGTAGTAACACGTGGGGCAGAAGAGGTGTTTGGCGGTACGGTGGTCCAGCGGCTGAGCATCTCTGTTGGGAAGCTCTCTAATATGATCGTGTTCTTTTTCGCTCAGGTCGCTCCAGCGTTTGAGCTCGATCCCGCATTGAGGGCACATTGAACTCTCCTTTTATCCATTGCATGTCTTGCAGTCTACAATAGCAACACTCCATATTTTACAGAAAAGTCTCCGGACAAACAAGGATTAGAGTTGTGAAGTTTCCTTCTTTTCTGGAAAGATCTTAACGCTTTTCTTCTCGGTCTGGATCTAACTACGAAGTGGATTCGAATTGAAACG
>CAYFXL010000229.1:0-3662 GCA_964346945.1 uncultured Syntrophobacterales bacterium | reverse complement strand
GTGCCGAGGGGTTTGAGAGACTCTCCTTCGCCACCTCCATGGAGAACATCGAAATTGGTACGGAGAGAATTGATAAGGCTCTCAGGGAATTGGAATGAGCGAAACCGGACGATATCTCACTCCCCGACTCTTTCCTGAAGCTTGTTCATAAAGTAATCTTCTAAGATCTCCCGATGGTCGAAGACGATGTCTTCGGGGAGGTTATGTTTCCCGAAGATTCCCACATCCTGAGCGTCATCCAGGGCCTCAGGAATTTTCTGAGCCTTTGCAATATAAACCGTTGATATTGCATGAAATCTAGGGTCACGTTTGGGGTTTGAATAGGTGTGAAATTGGCGGAGGAGACTGACGGTAAGCCCGGTCTCCTCCTTGGATTCCCGAACCGCAGCCTGCTCCAGACTTTCCCCGTAATCGACAAATCCCCCCGGAATGGCCCAGCCGAGGGGCTCATTTTTCCTCCTGATCAAGACGATTCCTCTTTCAACCTCCTCAGCCTGGACCTCTATAATAATGTCCACAGTAGGAAAGGGGTTCTTATATTTCCTTATTTTTGTCCCGCATTGAGGGCATTGGATAAATCTCCTCATCTTTCCCCCCGTCTAAAGGATTCGTACCCGATCCACCTTCCTGGAGTTTCCCCATCTCTGGTGGACTCCGTTGTTCCTGAGCGTGAGGTGCTGGAGAAGCGGGGTACCCACCGAGGGTGAGCAGTGACCTCTCAGCCTTGACCTGCTGAGGGGTGATAGACCCCAAAGCATTATTAGTAAAACGAAACGGCCCCAAACCCAATGTCTGAGGCTGAAAGGCGAGTTTGGGGTTGCAGTGAAGCGAACTCCAGAATGGTCAAAAATTCTTTTCGGTGAGCGAAAGGGAATTTGGCCAACAGATCCCGAAGCACTGAAGCGACGGAACAATGAAGTCCTCTCCCGAAACATCTCATTTCCAACAAAATGAAGGATCTACTAAAGATACTTCACGTAAGAGCGTGGAGACTCCCGTCGACTACACCTTGCTGGTTTGAAGCAACTCCTTTCTCAGGGTGTCCAGGGCAAGGATAACCGTTCTCTCACGAAGCATCCATTGCGTTCCTCCCAGGTGATGGTCGGCGCATCTCTTCATCCCCTCGGAGGCTATGCCGATATACACGTGAACCTTGACCTCTCCCCCCTCTTCTGAGTCCCCCTTTCCCGAAAACCCCGACACCGACAACCCTAAATCGCTCCGGTAACGCTCCCTCGCTTTCTGGGCAAGGCAATGGACACATCTTTCCCCATCCTCCCTCAACTTGCTGAATTCTCCACTTCCAATGTCCAGAAAAACCCTGGTGGCATCGTCCGTATTGAGCACAACACCCCCGAGGAATTGTGCGCTCCGGGTCCCCGATAGCCTTTGGGCGATCAAACCACCTGTATACGGTTCCGCCGTAGAAAGGGTGAGGTTCATTCTCTCCAGAAGCTTCACGACGCTCCCCTCCAATGTCTCCTCATCCACTCCATAGACGAGCGGGCCCAAGCGGTCCCTTATCTGAACTTCTGCCCCTTGAATGAGGGATTTCACCTCCGAAGGACGCTCCCCTCTGGCCATGATACGGATCTTTATATCCCCTGGGGATGCCAAGAGCCCGATGGATGGATTACCTCCATCCCGGATGAGATCCGCGATCTGCTCGTTCACCCCGCTCTCCCCCAATCCGCACACCCTCAAGATCCTATACTGCACCCTTCCCTCCTTGATGGCGAAGGTTTTCCGAAGATAGGGGATGACCGTCTTTTCCATCAGAAATTCCATCTCCCTGGGAACTCCAGGCAGGGCAATGGCTACCCTCCCCTCTTTCTCCAAGATAAAGCCGGGGGCTGTCCCCACGGGATTTTCGATGGGAACGGCGCCATCGGGGATGAAGGCCTGCCTCCTATTGCTCGGTACCATCCGCAATCCCCTGCGCAGGAAGAGAGACTCAATGTGATCCATGAGGTGCTGGTGAAAGACGAGCTTCCTTCCAGCAACCTGAGCGACCACTTCCCGCGTTAGATCATCCTCGGTCGGCCCCAGACCCCCCGTAATGATGATAATCCGGGATCGCTTCAGGGCAAGTCTCAGGGTTTCGGCCATCTCCGCCCTGTTGTCCCCCACCGCAGTCACATAGGCTAGCTCGATTCCCAATGGGTTCAGCCTTCGGGCAATATGGGCCGAATTGGTATCGACGATTTGGCCAATCAACAGCTCCGTCCCGATGGTAATAATTTCCGCCTTCATCTAATCCTCTTCGGACGATTCATCTGCCTACACAGAACGAACTACCCTAGGCGGGATGAAAGGGATCATCCCCGAAGGCTTTTCAATTTACCACAATGGTATGGGAAATGGAAAGGGGGGATCGGCTTAAGTCCCGTGAGTTATTAGAGAACACCGTTTCCCCTGAACGTAACCTGCTCACTCCCTACTCCTTCTTCATCTTCGACTCTTGACCTTAACCTTAGTCTTTCTCCCTAAACCTTTAGCCTTGACCTGCTGTGAGGTGATAGACCCCAAAGCATTTGTTGTTGGCCGGGTTCACTGGAGCGAACATTAGAGAATTTTGGCTCACCATTCTCAGTGAACCGAGCTTTAGAATGGCCCAAAATTCTCTTCAGGGGGCGTAAGGAAATTTGGCCAACAGACCGCTAGATGTTGAAGCGAAGGGACAATGGTGTTCGGTTAGGAAAAATAGAATTTGCGGGGAACTGTCCACCTCATATGGTGGAGGCGGCTTCGAAGTGCCCCTTTTGAGCTAGGGTCTCGGCCACTTCCACGGTCTGACGGATGATCTCGACGGCAGTGGCCTTATCCCGAATGATGACATGCCCGGCATTTACCCTGATCTTAGTGCTCTTATGGGTTATCTCCTTAAGCTTGATGGTAATATCAAGGTCTTTTGCCCGCGCTCGTATCCTCCTGTGTCCCTCGGTCTTGGATTGATCATGAATCGAAATCCCCATCTTCTTCAAAGCGAGCACGGCGGCCCTGCTCATCCTGTCAATATCATAAGAAACCGTCCTTTCGGCAATTGTGGTATAAATGTAACCAAGCCCCATTGAAAAGCCTGTCAGAGCGCCCGTAAGGACATACTCACACCCCCCCTGAAAGACGCCGAATAGTATCAGGACTGCTCCGAAGGCAATGATCTTCAACCTTCTCTTAACGGACCTCATGGGAGATCTTTCCTCTCAATTGGCATATCGCTTGAAATCCTATAGAGCAAAAGAGATGCCAATACGCGGGTATGTGCTTCCGGAAAAAGAGCGTCAAATAGGGAAAAATGGCAATCAATCGAAAATCCCGGCATTGCCAAAAAATTGTCAATGAGGATAACCTTTTTTCATAAGTCCCTCGCAAGCTCCTAAAGCAGATGAAAAGGCGGATACCGGAAGACCGTAAACCCGCCCTTGAAATCTTTGCGTAACATCTTCTCTGCCACATCTATAGAATAGACGAGTTTTTGAAATGAGGTAGATGTTAATTATGAATGCAAAACGGTGCTCAACTGCGTGCTCCTTTGCATAAAAAGGGGAAAAGAGGTGACGGGCCCAGCTGGACAGTGCAAACGAAACACTTTTTTTGCCCGCTCCCTGATTTCTTTCATGCAGTCTGTGGGAGAAATCAGAAAATATCAAACCATTTCAAAT
>CAYFXL010000228.1:0-3804 GCA_964346945.1 uncultured Syntrophobacterales bacterium | reverse complement strand
GGGCCGCACCCCGGGATGTTGATCATCGCTCCGCTCTCGACGAGGATCTGATAGGAACCATCCGCCAGGGCCTCTTCGACTACCTTCCTGCTGGCAGGGGAAACGATGAACTGCACTCCCGGGTGAACCTTCCCCTTCTTCAGTATCTTAGCGGCAATTTTCAGATCCTCAGGACCACCGTTGGTGCAGGTACCGAGAAATGCCATGCCGATAGTGATTCCCCGCGCATCGGATACGGGTTGGACGTTATCCACCTCATGGGGAAAGGCGATCTGAGGTTCCAGTCGGGAGATGTCATAGGTGATTTCGCTTTCAGCTTCCACATCATCATCGGGCGTTACGGGCTCGTAGCCCTCTTCGATCTTTAACCGTTTAAGCCAGCGATGGGTCATTTCGTCAAAGGGCATGATGGCTGTTTCGGCCCCCATCTCCACCATCATATTGCACAGGGTGAAACGACCCTCCATATCCATCTTATGGATGGCGCTTCCCACAAATTCGATGGCTCGGGACGCTGCCCCACTGGAACCCAGGGAGCCGACAATATGGAGGGCAACATCCTTGGCATAGACCCCCGGGGGAAGGGTGCCGTCAATGTGAATATGAATCGTTTCGGGCACGCGAAACCAGATAATCCCCCAGTTCATGGCAACGGCCAGGTCCGTCGAGCCTACCCCTGTGGCGAAGAGGTTCAAGGCCCCATAGGTAACGGTATGGGAATCCGCTCCCACCACGAGCATGCCGGGAAGCACATGCCCACCCTCCGGCAGCAGCCGATGGCAGATTCCCTCCCCACAATCGTAGAGAACGCAATCGTGTTTTTCGGCGAAATTTCGAATCTCGTCTTGAAGCTGCGAAACCTCCCTACTGGGGCTCGGGCAGTAATGGTCCAGCACCATAACGGTCCTCTTGGGAGACCGAACCGTGAATTCCCCGATTTTTCGTGAGGCCTCGAAGACCAAGGGGAGCGACCCATCGTTGCCCATCATCACGTCCACATTTGCCAGGACGAAATCCCCCGCCTTCACCTCGTGACCGGCATGACGCCCGAGGATCTTCTCCGCAATGGTCTTGCCCATGGAACCTTCCGTATTGGTAAGGAATGATTGGTCCTTTTCTACCCGACAGAGATTAACAAAAGGCGGCAAATGTTTTCAATGGTGAAGCGGAAAAGATTGCCTCTCCTCCCTGATCAATAGGGCTGAGAGAAATCCCATCAGGCCCATGACCCAAAACGCGATGAGGATGGCCCTGTAGGAGTCGAATCGGTCGATAAACCAACCCGATAGGAACATGGCGAGGAGGCTGCCCAGGTGGCCTCCGGTATCCAGGAAGCCACTGCCGGTGCTGACCAGATTCTGCGGGAGCATAACGCTGGGGAGGGTAAAGAAGAGGAAGTTGAAGACCTGAAAACAGAAGCCAACGCACGCGAGCAACAGGACCGCCGACCACAGCTCCCTCACCCCCGATAGGAGAAAAAGGCAGAAAGTCATGGCTCCCATCCCCATAAGGATCATGGGTTTCCTTCTCCCATGAAAAAGCCTATCCGAAAGGATTCCCCCGAGAGGCCTCGCCACGAGTCCCACCAAGGGGAAGATCGAAGTGAAGGTTCCCGCCTGAAAGACATCGACGCCAAAGGTACCCTGGAGATATGTGGGATACCAGATCATTCCACCAAACTGAATGTAGACAAGGCAGAAGAAGGAGAGAAAGGTGATCCACAGCTGCCTGTGCCGGATAAGCAAGGAGAAATCCTTCCTTATCGCCCTGCTCGATGGTACCTCCCCGAAATCTGTAGGCCTTTCCCCTGGCGGGGAATCCCGTACGACCATCCAGTAGGCGAGGCAAAAAGTTGCCAGCACCAGGGCCGGGACGATAACTGACAATCGCCAGCCGAAATGTTGTCCGAGGTACCCTGAAAGCAGATAGGCCACTATGGTGAAGACGGAGACACAGGTGGTGTAAACACCGAGGATAATTCCCAACTTCTCCCCGGGGAACCAGTTCACTAGGAGCCTGACGGAGGGTGACCATCCCCCACCTTGTCCGACCCCATTGAGAGCGTGAAAGCCCACCAACAGCGGGAAACTTCCTAATTGCGAGAAGACCAGGTTAGAGAACGACGATATGAGTCCTCCAAAGGTTATTACCCTTCGTGGGCCCAGGCGATCTCCCAGGTATCCCGCGGGGAGTTGGGTAAAGGTATAGAGCCCATAGAAGGCGGCAGTGATCATCCCGATCTGAGTATACGATAGGCCCACATCCTCCCTCATAAGTGGGATGACGGGAGCGATATTTGCCCGATTCAGGTAAAAGACGCCGTACATCAACCAAGACATGAGAAGGATTGTATTCCGATTTCTCGATTTCACTATGCCTCCGCCAAACCCTCAAAGAGGGAGATGGTTGTCCTAACTCTACCACCCCCAATCGCAAGTGATCAATACGGAGATCGAATTCACATCGCATTACTTGCCCAAAGACCGAGATGTCGTTTTTCATAAGTGGACACCGTTATCCCTTCGCTTCGGTCCTGTTTGATCTGTTGCCCAGATTCCCTTTCGCTCAGAGTTCGTTTTTCCAGTTTTCCAGGAATTCCCAACTTTGAACTTTGACATTGACTCTCGTGTTCGTGTTTCGTCTCCGTTATCAGTTATTTATCATTTGACATTTTTCCTTCTACCTCCAACCTCTAACCTTTTTCCCCTTTCCGACTGCAACAACGCAGCACAGTGAAATGTTGCGCTCAGAGCTCCTTTTCCGAATTCCCAGGCATCTGATTTTCGCTAAGGGGCAACCGTGTCCCCTCGAAGCTCAGGAAACTTTAGCGGCTCTCTCCTTGACAGCGGGGACCCTTTACTCATATCTTAGCCGCTAGGACCGACGGTGGACCTGGGACCTAACTGGTCTATGGATGCGAGGAGGGTCCAACTGTGAGCTGGCAAGACGAATATAAGAGGAAATGTGTTTCGCCGGAGAAAGCGGTTGCTATTATAGAATCTGGGGACACAGTGGTTATTCCCGTGGCCACTGAGGTTCAGGTCCTATCCAGGGCCCTCATGAATCGGAAGGACGAGCTGAAAGGTGTTACCGTGTTGCTTCGTATGCCTCGATATGACCTCGGTTGGCTCGGTGAGGACGTCGGCGACGCTTTCACCGTCATTCTGGATACACAGCCCGCCAGTTTCGGCGCCAGATTCATAAATGAAAAGGGGTTGGATTTCGTCCCCTTCCTCTATGGTCTCCGGTTTAAGGGAGAACATGATGCTCGGCGAAGAACCCAGGACGTAGACGTCGTCATGATTGTGGTCTCCCCTCCCGACAAGGACGGCTTTTGCAGTTTCGGCTTATACCTCTCCCATAAAAAAGACTATGCGAGCAGGGCCAAGAAGATCCTCGCTGAGGTGAGTGACAGTCCTGCTATGAGCGTTCGGACGCCCGGGGACAACCATATCCATGTGTCGGAGATCGATTACTTTGTTGAACACATCCCAGCCCCCATCCGAGAACCGGAACAGGAGCATGATGATCTTGATAGAAAGATAGCGGAATACGTTTCAACCATAGTTCGTGATGGTGACACCCTTGAACTCGGGCCAGGCCTGGCCGCTTCTCTTCCCGACCTGGGAAGCTTCGATGACAAGCGCGGCCTCGGCATCCATTCCCCCATTATCGGCCCCGGCCTCTTGGATCTCGTCAGGCGCGGGATTGTAACGGGCAAACGGAAAAACCTCCACCAGGGGAAGTGCGTCAGTTCAGGCTTCAGATGGATAGAGAAGGAAGAGGATATTGCCTTTATTGATG
>CAYFXL010000227.1:0-3842 GCA_964346945.1 uncultured Syntrophobacterales bacterium | reverse complement strand
CTTGGAAAGGCTTTTAGAGGCCTACCCCAATTTCATGGTTAATTCGGTTAAAGAGATAATCCCTTCTTCTTGGGAGGATCAGACTACGCGGCACGATATCGTCATTTTAGATCGCATCTCTCCTCCGTCGACGGAAAAAGGAAATTTCCTCTTGATTGAATCCTTCTCCCCCTCGATACCCCTCTCAAAAATCGGTCAAATCGATCATCCTCAAGTACTGGATTGGGAACGGAGGAATCCTCTTATGGCTAATCTGGATTTAAGCGGGCTTATTGTGGAAAGTGCCACTCAGGTGAAAGTGGATAGGACGGTACAACCCATAATTGAATCTCATCACACCGGGCTCATGTATTCATACCATAAAAGTGGTATTCGCGCCGTTTTTCTGGGTTTTGATCTGACCAGATCCGACCTACCCCTGAGGGTGGCCTTTCCGGTGATGATGAGCAACATCTTTCAGTGGCTCGGTCCTACGAAACTTGGCTTTTCATCATCTCAAATTAAGGCTGGAAACCCATTCACCATTTACCTTGAACCTCAGACGAAAGATTTCTCCATCCGCACCCCATCGGGGAGATGGAATGAGCACCGCCTCAAATCTAACCCCTTCGACTACGCAAATACCCGCGAAGTGGGAATATACACGGTGATTGAAGGTGAGAAGTGGAAGCATTTCGCGGTAAATCTCGTGGATGAATGGGAATCGGATATCCGAGTCCCCACGTTTGAATCGTCGCCCCGGAGAACCGCGAGACATTCAGGTTCAGAGCCGATTACAGGGGAGTTGCCACTCTGGATTGTCTTTCTCCTTTCCGTCTCCGCCACTGTAATCATCGAATGGCATTTCTGGCTGAAAGGCAGGTGAGGCCACCCAATGCCCATTGCCCTCACTAAGCCCATATTCCTCTTATTCTGGGTCTTCATTCCGATGATCTGGATCATGATGTATCGGTCCTCTTTCAAGGACCAGCCGCGCCTGAGCCGAATATTCATCGGCGGTCTCCGGTCATTGCTCATCTTGATCTTGGGCCTGGCTCTCTCTGATCCGAGAATGATTAAGAGTTCCGATCGCGTTAACCTTTTCTTCTGTCTGGATGTTTCTGAGAGTGTTGGGAGCGAAGGGGAAAATGCAGCCATGGATTTCATACGAGAGGCTGCTTCCAGCATTGGAGAAGAAGACAGGGCCGGGTTGATACTCTTTGGAAAGGAGCCCTCACTTGAGATCTTTTTAAGGAGGGATTTTGAACCTCGCGTTCTCAAGTCTCAGGTCAATGCTAATGCCACGAATATTTACGAGGCGCTGCAGTTGGCCATCGGGAAACTGCCTCAGAAAGGCAAAAATAGAATCGTCCTGTTGTCAGATGGAAATCAAAACCTGGAGGACGCGATTGAAATGGCCTACCTGGCTAGTTCACTCGGGATTGAGATTTACCCCGTGCCACTTAGTTCCTGGTTTACCAGACACGAAGTTTTTGTCGAGAAGTTGGAAACTCCCCCGGCTGTGCCCTTAGAAACACCCTTCGAGATCCGGCTGCTCCTCATGAGCACAAAGGAGAACGAAGGCGAGCTCATTCTCTTGAGAAATGATAGATTGATGGCCAATCAGAGCGTGCAACTTCAATCTGGAAAGAACCTTTTCCGGTTCGTGGATACCATCAGGGACCATGGCCTTTATCTGTATAAGGCGGTGATCAATGCGCCCGAGGATGCTATCTTTCAGAACAACGAAGGACTTTCCTTCACCCAGGGGACGAGAAAATCAGAGGTCTTGTATCTCGCCGATGAGGAAAAAGAGGCGAGCCATCTGGCCCAGGCCTTGCGTCACCAGGGACTCAGTATCGTGCACAAGACAATTGGAGATTTGCCTCCCTCCATTCATGGCCTTCTCGATTACAGCGCCATCATCCTCGACAACGTTTCCGGCCAGGCTCTCTCTTTAACGGCCATGGAAAATCTTGAAAAGTATGTCAAGGACATCGGCGGAGGCCTGATTATGATCGGCGGGGATAAGAGCTTTGGCGCTGGCCGATATATGAATACGCCCATTGAAAAGGCCTTACCAGTGTTTATGGATCTACCAACAACCCTGGAATTCCCGGGCTTATGTCTCATCTTGATCATCGACAAATCCTCCAGCATGTCTGGAAGTATCATTGGAGAGAGCAAGCTTGAAGGGGCCAAAATTGCGTCCTTTTCAACAGTGGAAATGCTCAACCCCGCCGACAAGATCGGAATCTTGGCCTTTGACACGGAATTTCAATGGATTGTCCCGATAACTCAAGCCAAAGAGCGGCGAAAGATCGTGCGGAAACTCTCTACGTTAAATGGGGAGGGGGGAACGGATCTCTATCCCGGGCTTAAGGA
Source organism: uncultured Syntrophobacterales bacterium (assembly GCA_964346945.1). Taxonomy (GTDB): domain Bacteria; phylum Desulfobacterota; class BSN033; order WVXP01. Next base: position 1,478 of record CAYFXL010000227.1, on the reverse strand, counting down.
GGCTTTCAGGGTCCTTCAGGGAATTTCGGCGGCGAAAAAACATGTCATTGTCCTGTCGGACGGGTTAACGGATGAGGCTGATTTTCGTTCCTTGATCCGTTCAATGAGAGAGGCGCAGATTACGATCTCCACGGTAGCCGTGGGAAGCGATTCCGACCTCAATCTGATGAGGGCATTAGCCGAATGGGGGGGTGGCAGAAATTATTATACGCACGATGCCAATAAGATTCCCCGAATCTTCGTCGGCGAAACCAAAATCGCGGCCAAGAAGGCCTTCGTCGAAAAGACGATGCACCCCTATGCGGTGATGGATGGTGAAATCACCCTGGGAATCCCCACTGATGATTTGCCTTTAGTGCACGGTCTTGTTGTCACCCACCCCAAATCGGGTGTCGGCGTTCTGCTCCAGACGCAGGAGGGGCCGCTCTTGGTTACCTGGCGGTATGGACTCGGCAGAACTGTGGCTTTTACCTCGGATCTTTCAGGGCAATGGGGAAGGGACTGGGTTCTGTGGGATCATTACGGGAAATTCGTCTCGCAAATGGTCAAATGGACGCACAGGAAGGAAGCTCCAAGAAATTATGCCGTAAACATCACAAGGAAAGGGGGAAAGGGCACATTTACCGTGGATGTGACCGATGATGAAAGCCGCTTTGTCAATAACCTTGGCCTGAAGATCAAGGTGCTGTATCCATCCAAAGCCGATCAAACAACCCCTTTAGATCAAGTCGCGCCGGGAAGATATCTCGGGTCTTTTCCCGCCACGGAAATAGGTGAATATTATATAAACCTCTTCGGTACGGAGGCAAAGGAATTTTCCCGATCTCAAACCTTTGGATATGGAATTCCCTATACGGATGAATTCACCGAGAGAAGTGTAAATTATGCCCTCTTAGAGCGCCTGGCCTCAATCACCAAAGGAGGGGTGCTAAAACCCGAGGATAACGCCCGCGATCTTTTTGCCGCAAACTCTGACACCAAAGACTACGGGAGCCAGCTCTGGCCACCTCTAGCCGTGGCATTCCTTCTTCTTCTCATCGCTGATGTCGTTTTGAGAAAGTTTCAGAACCTCGGGCGAATCACCCTTTGGGCGGCCCGAGACTCCCAAGGAGTTTGAACGTTAAATCAGCTCATTATGGGGAGGGGAGGGTAACTGCAAGAGGGCGTAGGGGGCAGTTCTCAAATGAAATGAGAAGAACATCGGGATAGAGTGGAAACGATTCGCAAGCGGATGATCATCCTTTTGAATAAAGAGGAGATGAGCGCCAGGGATCTCTCCCAGGCAATGGGAATCCGCGAAAAAGAAGTTTACGAGCATCTTTCTCATATTGCTCGCTCGGTAGCGGCCCAAAGGAAAAAACTCAATATCCGACCTTTCCGGTGCCTGGGGTGTGGGTATGTTTTTCAAGACCGAAAGCGGTTCACCCGCCCTAGTCGCTGCCCGCGGTGTAAGAGGTCCCACATTCAAGAGGCAACGT
>CAYFXL010000226.1:528-3857 GCA_964346945.1 uncultured Syntrophobacterales bacterium | reverse complement strand
CCCTCAATCAACGATTTCTTGAAATGAGTAGCATAGATTCACCCCAAAATCCATTGATTTCTTTTGATGGAATAAAAGAGATTGTGATATTATCGGGCATGAGATAGGGAAGGGTGTCGTGACCGCGACCGCTGATGTCATCATCATTGGTGGAGGAATTGTAGGCGTATCCATCGCCTACTGTTTGGGCTTAAAGAAGCCAAGGAAGGCCAGAATAGTATTGTTGGAGAAGAGGGCTCTCTGTTCGGGATCCACGAGCAAATCCGTGGGGGTCATCTACCTCCAGCATTCCACCAGGACGGAAATCGAACTGATCCAATGTACCTTGAAGATGATTCATGCGTTAGGCGAAAGGGTTGGCTCGCGGTTCGATTTCAACAGAATCGGATTTATCCATTTCTGCCGAACAGATGGGGAGGCAGACTGTTTGAGGCGGGATTTCATGCTACAAAAGGACTCAGGGGTTCAAGTCCATTTGCTGAACTCCCAAGATCTGCTCCAGATCTTACCCCAGTTGAATGTCAGTGATATTTCACGAGCTACTTTCACGCCCGAAGATGGCTATCTGGATCCCTACCTATTGACCACCGCACTGGCCAAACACGCCAGGGATTCCGGGATCGAGATTGAAGTCGACACCGAGGTGAAGGCTGTGGTTGTGGAGAAGGATAGAGTCCGGGGGGTAATGACAGACAAGGAGAAGATCGAAGTCCCCATCGTGATCAACGCGGCGGGGCCGTGGGCAGGGATCGTTGCGAACATGGCGGGTTTATCGATGCCGATCAAACTCATCAGGGGACAGATACTTGCCGTCAAACCCAAAAAGAGGCTCCCTCAGGTTGTTCCCATGACCATAGATTTGAACACCGGTTTCTATTTGCGGGAGGAGACAGGGGCATTGCTCCTACTGGGGAAATTGGATAAGGCCTTTAATATAGACAGGGGACACATTAATCCAGATGATTACTACGAGTATAAGGAAAAGCCCGATGATGAATTCAAGGCTTTTGTCATCGAGAGGGTTAATGAAAGGCTGCCCTCCTTTAGCAGTAGCCAACTGGTCCGGGGATGGGTTGGATTGCGCACAGTCACTCCCGATTGTCTTCCAATCTTAGGGGAGACAGGAGTGCAGGGGTTCCTCTGTGCCGTTGGTTTCAGCGGAACGGGGATTCAACTGGGCCTTGCAACAGCTCAAATCATGTCCGAGTTGATCTTGGACCAAACTCCCTCTCCCTATCTGGAAATCCTTTCTCTCCGGAGATTTCTTGGAAAGAAAGCCTAGGTTATAATTCCTAGCCCCTCAAGGAGATAAATCGATGAATACGGGACGTGTCGATAGAGCCTTTGCAGAACTTCGGAAGATATTGGGCGATCGGGCTACAACCTCACCTGTTCACAGGATGGCCTACAGCAGGGACTGGAGTCCACGTTACCGTGAGATGAATGATCTTCCCGACATCGTCGTCATCCCCAAAGACACTCAAGAAATGGTGCGAATCACCAAGGTTGCCTATCGACACGAAGTCCCTCTCATCCCCTTTGCAGGGGGCACTGGGATGGGCGGGGGTGCAGTCGCGTGGAAAGGCGGGATTATGGTGGAAACCAAGGGGCTGAATCGCCTCCTTGAGATCGACGTGCAAAACATGACGGTGAAGGTTCAGTCCGGAATCACTATTGAGGTCTTAAATAGCGAGTTGGCACGGCATGAGCTATGGCTTCCTCACCAACCGGAATCGAAGCGAGCATGTACCATCGGTGCTTCTATCGGATGTGATAACGATTCCACCTTTGGGGTTCGCTACGGGAAAATCCGCGACTGCCTGTTGAACGCAGTCATTGTTACGGGACGTGCCACTACCCGAGGCACGTAAAGTGAGGGGATACCTATGTCGCTGCCTCAACGATACGGCCAGGGGACTGGAACGGCTTCTGGGAAGTGGATTGGCCATAGAAAGCGCCCATGCCAATTGCCGAAATCGGTTGCATTTCTACACCCATTCATACCGGGAAAAATACGGCAGAAAGCCTCAGCTTCCGGAATGGGCGGATGCTATTCTCTTCCTCTCCTTTGCAGGCGATAAGGATATTGTTGCCTTCAATCTGGATAAGGCTACTCGAATTATGATCGATGAGTTCAACGCGGAACCAATTGGGGAACAGAAGTTGGTTGAAGGATGGTGGGATTCGAAGCATCGCCTGGAGTTCATTCCATTCAAACAGAAGTGGCCGGATAGTCAGCGGCAAAAGAAGTTCGGCGCCGCGGATCTCGGCCTCCCCATAGGGCACCTTGAGGAGGGCTACCTCCGCTATCTGGAGATTGCCAAGAAATGGGATCAGGAGATTCTCGGTATGACCATCTATAATGAATCGCCCAACAAGGCCACGGCTTCCATCAGTTTCGCCGTTTTTGTAGATGACTCGAGCCTGGACAAAGTGCGCAAATTCTACCAATACATCCGAGAGATGAGCGAGATGGCCATCAAACTTGACGGTACCATGAGTACGTATATTGGGGATGGAGACAGGCTCGGGGGATTTAACCAGTTGGAGCATGGACTTGGCTTGAAATATATGAGTCGGATAAAGAAGATTTTCGACCCCAAGAATATCATGAACCCGGGAAAGAAGTTCCAATCCCGGTGGATCGAGTACCACTAGGGGGTAAAGTAGATGACGGAGGGGAAGAGTTTAAAAGATTATGCGGAGGATATCTATACGTGCAATCGAACCCGCTGTGGGTTCTGCAGGGAGCAGTGTCCTTCTGTGGAAATGGCTCAGATACTCGACCGCTGCCTCCTTTGCGGATTATGTGAGGCCCGTTGTGCGTTACATAACCTGGAGATCATCACTTCCATGCGACGAGAGGTGGTCCTCGGGGGGTTTCCAACACCGATTCATGGGGCGAATGCCGAACGGATCCTCAAGGAAGGTCGTCTCTTAGATACAAGGGTGGCTCCAGAGAGGGAGGGGAACATTCCTTTTTATATTGGATGTGTATACCGCTCAAAACCCCGAGAATTGGCAACAGCCCTATCGGTTCTGGAGCGGCTCGATATTCATCCACTGATCGCCGATGAAACCTGCTGCGGTTATATCGTGGAGGCAACGGGCTTTGACAAGGAGTTTGAGGAGGTTCAGAAACAGTTCAAAAAGACCTATTACCAGTCCAATGTCCCCGAGATCTTGACACTCTGCCCAACGTGTAGCCTAACCCTAAAAGAGAAGTATGGTTTGCCGGCAAAACACGCCATTGTGGCAGTTGCCGAGCAATTACGTAAGAAACAAGGGATAGTAAGATCCCTTGGGCTTCAGGCGACCTATCACGATCC
>CAYFXL010000226.1:0-518 GCA_964346945.1 uncultured Syntrophobacterales bacterium | reverse complement strand
GGGGGTTTTCGAGGAGCCACGGGAGATCTTACGGTATTTGGGCATCCAACTGGTTGAGATGGAAAACAATCGATATTTTTCGACCTGCTGCGGTGGAGGTGGTGGCGTCAATGCCGTAGAACCGGAGCTCTGCATGGAGATTGCCAAGAACCGCGTGAGAGATGCCGTTCACGTTGGTGGTGAGGTTATCGCCACCGTATGTCCCACCTGTGAGCCAACACTTCTAAGGGCCGCGGGCAGGCTGACCGGAGAAGTAGGAACCTTTCTGGACGTTCAAAGCCTCTGGGATCTCTTGGATAGGGCCCTTGAATAAAGAAAAGTAATGACCTTGAAAACAAGGTAGATGTTCGGATAAACTGAGTCAGCGGAGGGCAGCGGATTCCATGGAGATAGCTGATGTAGTGATCATTGGAGGCGCGGTGATGGGTTCAAGCATCGCCTACAACCTCCTTTCCGATGGATTTGACGGCAGGGTCCTCGTTCTGGAGAGAGACCCAACGTATGAACATTCCTCCACG
>CAYFXL010000225.1:0-3860 GCA_964346945.1 uncultured Syntrophobacterales bacterium | reverse complement strand
TGCGAGAAGAGAGAGCTCGAGTGGCCACTCCACTGGATCAGGATGAATCCGCTCAGGGTGTTCAAGACCCTCTTCGCGAAGCTCCAACCCAACATCCTCAAGGGGGAATAGGAGATGTCCCAACAGCTCCGACAGAAGTTTCTCAGCCACATTCCCAACGTGGATCGTATTCTTGCCGAACCGGAGATGGTTCAACTGGAGAACCGTTTTCCAAGGGGGATCATCCTGGAAGCCGTTCGAAGGGGACTCGATTACCTGCGTCAAAGGATTATGACCGCTCAGAATCCATCGGATCTTGACGAGTCCATCTTCTCCTTCGAAAACCTCCTGCCTCATTTCATGCTGGAGATCCAAAATCAGATGAATCCCAAGTTGAAGAGGGTCATTAATGCAACGGGAGTGGTCATTCATACCAATTTGGGTCGCTCATTGCTCCATGAAGGTGCCATCGAGCACATCACCCAGGTATCGAGGCACTATTCCAACTTGGAGTTCGACCTGAAGGAAGGAAAGAGGGGATCACGGTATTCCCACGTCGAGGGGATTCTCTGCCGATTGACGGGAGCTGAAGCCGCCTTGGTCGTGAACAATAATGCCGCTGCAGTCTTGCTGGTGCTCAACACACTTGCCGAGGGAAAGGAGGTCATCGTCTCCAGGGGGCAACTGGTCGAGATTGGAGGGGCCTTCCGCATTCCCGATGTCATGAAGCGGAGTGGAGCCATCTTGAGGGAGGTAGGGACCACCAACCGAACCCATCTCAGCGACTACGAAGGCGCAATTGACGAACAGAGCGCTTTAATCCTGAAGGTCCATACGAGCAATTTCAGGATCGTCGGTTTTACCTCCGAAGTTGAATTGAAGGAATTGGTTGAGTTGGCCCACTCTCACCATCTGCCAATCATGGAGGACCTGGGAAGCGGATGTCTTATCGACCTCAGCAAATACGGAATGGATAGGGAACCAACGGTTCAGGAAGCCATCAAGGGAGGTGCGGATATCGTCACCTTTAGCGGGGATAAGTTGATGGGAGGTCCCCAGGCCGGGATCATCCTGGGGAGGGGAGAATATATCCAGAGAATAAAGGCGAACCCTCTTAATCGGGCTGTCAGGATAGACAAATTGACCCTCGCAGGGTTGGAATCGACCCTGCTCATTTACCTGGATGAAGTTCGGGCTGTTCGGGAAATTCCTACCCTCAGGATGCTCACCTATTCTCACGACGAGCTTCGAAAAAGAGCCCAAAGGCTCTCTCGGAAGATACGGACAACCATACCCACCGGGGTTAAGATCGGCGTGAGGAACGATGTATCACAAGTGGGAGGTGGAGCCTATCCCGTCCAATTACTCCCCACCTATGTCGTAACGCTCAAGCCCGACCATGGGCCGGTTCATCAACTGGAGAAGAAATTACGAGAGGGCAACCCGCCTATTATCGCCAGGGTCAGCAAGGAAGAGGTACTTTTGGACGTCAGAACCATTGGGAATGAGGAGGAAAACTTCATCGTCGATGGAATCGAAAAGAGTATAACATCGGGGCAATGATCACGCTGGTATAATCGTCCGAGCTGAACCCAAATGGCTGAAGGTCAGAATTTTACATTTGTCGTGGGCGATTCTGATGCCGGAATGAGATTGGATTCATATCTCTCCCTCAAGGCAGCTGAACTCACCCGATCTCAAATCAAGAAACTCGTCCAAGAACACCTCATCGTGCTCAACCAACTTCCATCAAAACCGTCGGCACGATTGAAGAGGGGGGACGTGGTTACTGGACACATCCCCCCTCCCCGAAGACTGGACGTCATTCCCCAAGATATCCCCTTGGATGTCCTGTACGAGGATCCATGGATTATCGTCGTCAATAAACGGGCCGGCATGGTGGTCCATCCGGGCGCCGGGATTGACTCGGGTACCCTGGTAAACGCCCTCCTCTTTCACTGCAGAGACCTCTCTCAGATAAACGGGGTTATCCGGCCAGGAATTGTCCATCGCTTGGATAAGAATACCTCCGGCGTTATGGTGGCGGCGAAAAACGCTACGGCCCTTCATCATTTATCCCTGCAATTTAAGAAACGTCAGGTCAGAAAGCGTTACATAGCTTTAGTCCATGGCGAACTGAAAGAATCACAGGGCGTCATCGATGCCGCCCTGGGGAGACATCCCAAGGAGAGAAAACGGGTCTCTATTCACACGCGGAAGGGGAGAAACGCCATCACTCAGTGGCGGGTACTGAAAAGGTTTCAGAGCCTTTCACTCCTGGAAGTCGTTCCGAAGACGGGCCGAACCCATCAGATTCGGGCCCATTTCGCCTCTCGCGGCCACCCCATCGTTGGAGATCCGGAATACTGCAGGGGAAAATGGATTCAACGCATAACGGATCCCCACGTGAAGGAAAGGATTAGGGCCCTCCAGAGACAGGCTTTACATTCGGAGGGTCTGGGGTTCATTCATCCCCAAAGAGGCGAATTCATGGAATTTAAGGCCCCCCTACCCGAGGATATGGGAGGAATCATCCGATTCCTTTCAGGGCATGAAGAAGAACACCCCAGTGAAGGGAACGAGAAAAGGTGATCCACACGGTTGAAAAAGACGAGGCGAAGCTGGTGGGCGAAATCACCTACTTCGAGGCCCCAACAATCAAGGCCTTGGGCCTTGTGAATCATGCCTTCTGCACCAGATGCGGGAGTGAAAACGCGAGAGCTTATACCCCCGGCACCCTCGGCGAGGGCGATGATGAGGGAACCGTTGTTTGGATAAATAGGGATTTAGTTGTAGGGACCTTTCGTATCGCGCCCGGGACTCTCATTACCATGAACCAGATACACCGAGATCGAGTATGGATCATCGATAAACCTTTGCCCCCATCAGTTGCTTTTTCGGAGGCCCATTACGACGCGCTTTTGACCGATCAGAGGGGAATCGCCATTGGTGTGTTGACTGCTGACTGTGTTCCCATCCTCTTGGTGGACCCAAGACATTCGGTCATAGGAATTATCCATGCTGGATGGCGGGGAACCCTTCTGGGGATCGCCCGAAAAGCTCTCCTCAAGATGATCCATCACTTCGGGACCCGCCCGGAAGAACTGGTCGTGTCCCTTGGTCCCTCAATCGGAGAATGCTGTTACGAAGTGGATGAAGCCGTTATTGGGCCGTTTCGCTCCTCGAGGTGGAATTGGGAAGCCTTCAGCAAGCCCAAGGGAGGAAATAAGTGGTGTATGAATCTCGCCCAGGCCAATATCGAGCAGATGCAAGGGCTTGGTATACGGGATGAAAACTGCTGCTGGATTCGCATCTGTACCGCATGCAACATCGATATCTTTTTCTCCCACCGCGCGGAAGGACCCGGAACTGGCCGGCAGATCTCTTTCATTCAACTTCCCGAGAATATGGATAGTGCGTAAGCTGAAAGGACCCCAATGGTAAGGGAAAAAGCGGGAGATCCCATGACCTTACGAGTCACGGTCCAGCCCAACGCTCCAGAGAACCAGGTTGTTGGCTTTCATGGGGAGGCTTTAAAGGTCAAAGTCACCGCACCTCCAAAAGAGGGGAAGGCAAATCAAAAGTTGATTGAGGTCTTGGCTGAACGACTGGGCGTCAAGCGATCCAACATCGAAATTATCCGGGGCCAGACATCCAGGAATAAGGTATTGCGGATATGGAATGTCAACCCGAATGCGGTGAGGAGGGCCCTGAAAACCCACCTATGACGGATTGACTGAATGGGCATAAACCTCCTGTATTCCAATTCGTTCCTGATTATTTCCCACATTTCCCGTGGTGATATAGATATTGACTTTTAAGGGGAAATTTCTTACCTTTTCTTTCCCTAATAGACTCCGTTATAAGATCAGTTTTCCACA
>CAYFXL010000224.1:0-3881 GCA_964346945.1 uncultured Syntrophobacterales bacterium | reverse complement strand
AAATGGAGAACACGGATAAGATCGTCAAATATATCGGCGAGTGTCAGGATATGGGAATCGAGATCATTCCCCCCGATGTCAATGAGAGCTTTAAGGATTTCACGGTTATTGGGGATAAAATTCGCTTCGGTTTAGCAGCGGTTAAGAATGTGGGAAGCGGCGCAGTGGATTCTATTATCTCGGAGAGGGAAAAAAATGGGTCCTTCAAAGACATCTTCGATTTTTGCAAAAGGGTTGACCTTAGGAAGGTGAACAAGAGGGTATTGGAGAGTCTGATCAAATGCGGCGCATTCGATTTTGCCGGAGCCCATCGCTCACAAATGATGGCTGCACTGAATGAGGCCATCGAGATGGCTCAATCGATACAGAAGGAGAGGGTAAACAAACAGGTCAGTTTGTTTTCCGGCTATGGGGGAGAGGGAGCGACTGCAAGGGAATATCACCAATTACCGGATATTGAGGAATGGCACGAAAATCAGTTGTTGAGCTTCGAAAAGGAGACCTTGGGTTTCTATATCACCAGCCATCCGTTAGCCCGATACGAGGAGGATATCAAACGGTTTACCAATGAGGATACGGCGAGTGTAGCCCGATTTGAAAGCGGAAGTGAGGTCAAAGTGTGCGGAGTGGTAAGCACGTACAAGGAGATCACTACCAGAAAAGGGGAGCGAATGGCCTTTGCTACGTTGGAGGATCTGAAGGGAATCATCGAGGTCATCCTCTTTCCGGATGTCTTCCTCTCATCTTTACCCTATCTGAAGGGAGACATGCCGATTTTGGTCAGAGGTATCTTGGATACGGGGGAAGACACCCCCAAGATCAAGGCCAATGAGGTGATACCCCTCTCCAGCGTAAAGGAGAAGTCCATCTCTCGCGTCCATATTAATCTCACAACACCCGGATTGACCAAAGAGCTCCTGGAGAGGTTGAAGTCCATTCTCTTGGGGGAGAGGGGGCAGTGCCCGGTTTTCCTCCACATGATTATCCCGAATCGCAGCGAAACGGTGATCTCACTTCCCGACGAGTTCAATGTCACTCCGTCTGATACTATGGCGAAGGAGGTTGAAGAGGTCTTCGGATATCACATCGTCCGATTTGAATAAAAGAGATCTCTGAAAGATTTGGGAAAGGAGCTCTGACCGCGAACGGGTATTTTTTCATGCTCAATTTTCCTTTATTTCTGGGGAAAACCGTTGTCCCTGAGCGCCCGTTGCTGGACGAGGGTGCGCAGAGCTTGTCCTGAGAGGAGCCGAAGGAAGGGGGAAGGACCAGCCCTTTAGAGGCTGGAAGGAAAGAGTATGCCCGGGACCCGAAAGGGTCACTTCGAAAGCATTGGAGTGAAGGGACAGGGGTTTGCCCCTCACAAAAGGTTTTTTCCGCGGCGAAGAGCGACTTTCTGACAAAACTCCAGGCTTATCCTCCAAACATTTCCTTCTTTCGACGGGGGAGGCATGTCCTCGAAGATTAGAATCCTTTCAGAAGATTTGATCGTTAAAATCGCGGCGGGGGAGGTCGTGGAGAGGCCCGCTTCGGTCGTAAAGGAGCTTATAGAGAACTCCATCGATGCGGGGGCCACCTCGATCATCTGTGATATCAAGGCGGGTGGAATGGAATCCATCCTGGTGGTGGACAACGGATATGGTATGTCCAGGGAGGATGCCCTTCTGGCAACGGAGCGGTATGCAACCAGCAAGGTGCGAAAGGAGGAGGATCTCTATGCGATTCAGACCCTTGGATTTAGGGGAGAGGCCTTGCCAAGCATTGCCTCCGTTTCCAAAATGAGGCTCATAACCCGTGATGTGACATCTCAGGTTGGAATAGAGGTATATAGAGAGGCCGGCATAGAGGTGAGTGTGTGCGATGCCGGCTCCCCTGTGGGAACAAGTGTCGAGGTAAAAAACCTCTTTTACAATACCCCTGTTCGGCGAAGATTTATGAAGTCAGTGAACACGGAATTTTTTCACATCCATAGGGTCGTGAACCAGATGGCCCTGTCCAAGCCCACAATCCAGTTTCGGTTGGTTCATGATGGAAGGGAAATCTTGAATGTTCCTAAGACCAATGACCCTTCAATCCGCATAGAGGCGATCCTTGGACGGGAGACCTATGAGGGATTGACCCCGGTTGAGTTTCGAGATGAAACTGTTGCCCTTATGGGGTACATCGGAAAGCCTATGTTGACCCTTTCAACGGCGAAGTCCATCTTCACTTATGTAAACGGGCGCTTCGTAAGGGATAGGACTGTGAATCGTTCTATTTTCGACGCCTACCGGGCTCTCATCCCTCGGGATCGCTACCCCGTTGCCGTTCTTTTCATTGATCTTTCACCCCATCGTATAGACGTTAACGTGCATCCCACCAAGAGGGAGATCAGGTTCAGGGATCAGGAGAAGGTTTACCGTTCAATCCACCTGGCCCTCCTTTCACGGCTAAAAGCGGTGCCGGGTGATGCGAGGATTTCTCGGGCCATAGAGGCCTACTGGCAGGAAAAGGGGGTTCACGGTGGAATTCGAGAGGAAACAGGGGAATATGGGCAGACAGAGGGAAAGGATGGGGGAAGGAGTCTCATGTTCCCGGAATTTTTCCGTGAGGCCCAACCAGGAGGCTTCTATACATCCCTTTTCCCGTTGGGTCAGATCGGCGGCACGTATATCGTTTGTCATGGGCCTCAGGGATTAGTAATAATCGACCAGCATGCGGCCCACGAGAGGGTCCTCTTCGAGAAGTTAAAGCACCAGTTTGGAAATGCCGCAGTCGTTCGCCAGGTACTCCTTTTTCCCCACGTGATGGAGTTATCTCCTGCTGAGGATCAGATATTGGGTGTTTATAAGGACGAACTAGAGAAGTTGGGCATGGAAATCGAGGCCTTCGGTGGTACCACTTTCGCGGTCAAATCGGTTCCCCAGGTTGTGGCTGGAGAGGACATTGAGTCCCTGGTCAAGGATATCATTGGAGAGTTGGCCTCTGAGGGCAGATCTCTTCAGGGAGCGGCCATGACGGAGAAGGTTTTTACGATCATAGCGTGCCATGGGGCAATCAGGGGAAACCGGGCGTTGAGGGATGAGGAGATGCAAACCCTGCTTGGTGATCTAGAGAAGATCGACTTCGCTACTACCTGTCCCCACGGAAGGCCTATCTTTTCCGAGATCGATTATCCTCACCTCGATAAGTTGTTCAAGAGAAGATAGGCGGAATTGCGGATGTGCGGTGCCGCGTCAATTTGGTACTGCCATGTTGCAATGCTGGAGCGTTGGGGTTAGGGAGGTGCAGATTCTCATTCTACCACGTGATAAATAAGCGGTCAAAGCTGCCTTTCATAGTTTCGAAAAGACCTGAAAGGGGTTTCCAAATGGAGAAGGCGATCGCGCTTCCGAAGCCGAGGCTCAAGGGAGGATTGTCCCTCGAGGAGGCCATTTTGAGGAGAAGGAGCACCAGGGTATTTTCTAGCAGGACCATTACAGAGAGCCAACTTTCTCAACTCCTATGGGCTTGCCAGGGCATAACGGAGGGGTATTACAGAACCGTCCCCTCGGCTGGGGCGACCTATCCCCTTGAAGTCTACTTGCTTCTGGGTGAAGCTGGGGTCGAATCCGTGTCTGGAGGGATTTATCAGTACGTGCCTGAGAAACATTTCATAATTCATCATCTCCCCGGAGACCTGAGAAAGAGGTTATGCTCTGCCTGCCTGGGTCAGGATTTCATCAGGAGGGCTCCACTATCCTTTGTGGTGTGTGCGGAGTATTCCAGGACTATTGGCAGCTATGGAGATCGAGGGGTGAGATATGTGCATATGGAGGTGGGTCACCTCGGACAGAATTTGGCTTTGCAGGGGGAGGCCTTGGGACTTTGCTCCGTCATGGTGGGCGCCTTTCGCGATGAAG
>CAYFXL010000223.1:0-3939 GCA_964346945.1 uncultured Syntrophobacterales bacterium | reverse complement strand
ATTACACCTATTGCCCCTGGGATTTTCACACTCACCTCAGGTTGTTCACAGAGGCGAAGCAGGTCGTGAAGGATAAGGAACAGGCCAAAAGGGCAGCGGGATTATTTATGGATGTGGTGGCGGATACGCATTGCGTGAAGGGAAAGAAGACCCCGTTACCCGAGCTCTATAAACATATTGACAGGGGAAAAGTGGATGCGGTTATTTCTTCCCTCTACCAGAGAATATGGGGCGTAGATCTCTGCGCCAATGAAGATGAGGAGGTTGTGCGGAGGTTGGCCAGGATCCCCTATTTGGATAAGCGACAGTGGGACAAGAGCATGCAGAAGTTCGCCCGCGTCATCAAGGCCCTCTTGGAAGTAGAAGAGGAGGAACAGCGCCAGGAGGGAAGTCAAACGAATCCCATGGGGGAACATGGTCTCGATGGATATTCCCTGGAGGAAATCGATCAGGGCCTCCGGGATTTCGCCAATCAGAACGTGGGGCTCAAGGAGTTCAAGGAGACCTTCGAAGATTTCAAGGATGAGCTGAAGGATGTCGGGTACGGAATGGAAGGGGGAATGGGTAGGGGTGAGGGTACCCCATTGGATGCCGATTTGATTTATTATATGAAATTGGCCGAAAATTATTCCATCCCCATCAAGAAGGTACCCATCGAGAAGAGGGGATATCTCAACCCCCATTCCCATTGTCCCTGGGAGATCGGGAGGCCCTTTCAGGATGTGGATGTGTGGACCAGTTTTGGCAAGATTATGCCCGGGATCACCCAGACGTGGAACAAGATCGAGGGGAGTACCTTCGGTGAAAGGGAGTCCATACCGGATTGCATCATCATCATCGATTCCTCTGGGAGTATGACCAATCCGAGGAAGAATTTATCCTATGCAGTCCTTGGAGCCGCATGTGCTTCGGATGCTTACTTGAGGAATGATGCCAAAGTGGCCGTATATAATTTTAGTGATGCCCCTATGGGGGGAAAAGCTATTCTCGATTTCACCTCGGAGAGAGCCAAGATCTACGGGGTGCTGTGCAAATACTTCGGGGGTGGAACCGCCCTTTATCTCAACGAACTCGATCCCCTGCTGGCTGCCGCCAAGGAACCGGATATTTTCGTCATAACGGATATGAAGATCACCAATTTGGGTAAGGTGATCGGTTACTTTAACAATATCAACAATCGAATCACCGCCGTCTATATTGGGGAGAATACGTACGCGCTGAGATTCAGGGAAGCAATGGAGAAGAAAAGGAATATGAGCTTCTACAACGTAACCAAGAAGGAGGACATCCCTAAAATCGTCCTGGGAAAGATTAAGGAATACTTCCGAGGAAACCTCTGACGGGGCGTCCATCCATCCCCCGGTCCCCATGAAAGCCCGGCAGGTCTCATGGCCTCCGGCTTTTTTATTGAAGGGGGCGGGTCATATCGAACTTGAAGAATTCCGTTGAGCGGGAGGCCTTCGCCTGCGAATAGCGAGTAGGGGCGGTCCCCTCCTTGAAACACTCGAAAAAGGGGTTCGGGGTGGAAGGAGAGGCCAGCAATCCCGTGTCGGCGTCAATCTTGGCGAAAATGATTTTTTCGGGAACTGGGAAGTGCTTGACGGGTATTCCCTTCAACACGGTTTCCATATAGTTCAGCCAAATGGGGCAAGCAGCCCTTGAGCCCGTCTCATCTTTCCCCAAGGGCTTTTCCTGGTCGAATCCCACCCAGACCCCCGTGATGAGGTCAGGGGTGTATCCGATAAACCAGGCATCGGAATAGTCGTCGGTTGTCCCCGTCTTTCCCGCGACGGGCCTCCCGAGAGCCTTCGCCCTCCATCCCGTCCCGTTCTGTACGACGCCCTCCAACAGGTTCGTTATAATGTACGCGGTCTCTGGGGTGATGATCTGGTCAGCTAACCCCTCGTCTCCTTCCGCTCCCTGGTCATTCCGGTCATGGAGAGAGACTCTTTCTCCGGAAGGGACATTCTCCTCCAGGATATTCCCGTCCTTATCGGTGATCTTCTTGATGAAGATCGGCTCAAGCCTGCGTCCTTGATTTCCGAAAACGGCATAGGCGTTCGTCAATTCCAGGAGGGAGACGGAGGAAGATCCCAGGGCCATGGAGAGGTCCTCATTGAGGGGAGATTCGATACCTAGCTTCCGAGCATATTCGAAAAGAGGGGGGAGCCCTATATCCTGGACGATTTTGACCGTAATCACGTTCCTGGATTTGGCAAGGGCCTTCCGCAGGGTGGTTGGCCCGTAGAATTTCTCCTCGTAGTTTCTGGGTTTCCAGGACTGGTAATCTTGCGTACCATCGTAGATGATGGGTGAATCGACGATCACCGTTGCTGGGGTATACCCTTGATCGATGGCAGAGGCATAGATGATGGGTTTGAAGGCAGAACCAGCCTGTCGTTTTGCCTGAATGGCCCTATTGAATTGGCTCTCCTGAAAGTCCCTTCCCCCCACCATGGCCTTCACATATCCCGTCTTCAAGTCGATACTCAATAAAGCCGCGTGGGCCAATGGATCCTGCTCCAAGGAGAGCGCCATCACCTTGTCCGAAATCCCCTTAACCTTCACCTTGATGACATCCCCCACCTGGAGGATATCTGCAGGGTTATGGACCCTCGCCCTGTAATAGGGGACCTCAGGATCGGGTTTTCGGGCCCACTTCATGTCCTTCAGTTCAATTCGGCCCATCTTTTCGCCTATCTTTACCAGGACAGCCTTCTCTCGTTGCCTGATCTCCACGACAACCCCAAGGACTTCTTCCCCTTCGGTCAGAGGAGATTGCCCCAATGCTTCTTGCACCTCTGTGCAGAAGGATTCGATCTCTTCCGGATCCAGATGCCTGAGAGGTCCTCGGTAACCCTGACGTTTATCGAGTTCCTTGAGCCCCCGGCGAATGGCCTCCTGGGCTGCTTTTTGCATGGACACATCGAGGGGAATGAAGATCTGAAGGCCTTCCTTGTATAACGCATTCCTCCCGTACTTCTCCTCAACGTACCGGCGAACATGTTCGGTAAAGTAAGGGGCCACCTCCAGGAATTTGCTCCTCCTGGGGTGAATCTCCAAAATAGTTTCCAGGGCTTCCATGGCCTCCACCCGACTGATATACCCATTTTCGACCATCTGCTCCAGGACATAGGCCTGACGCATCTTGGCCCTTCTGGGATGATTATACGGGGAGTTTCTCGTGGGTGCTTGCGGGAGGCCGGCGAGCATTGCGGCCTCCGCGAGATTTAAATCCTCAACATGTTTTCCGAAGTAGTTCTGGGAGGCTGCCTCGATTCCATAGGCCCCGTGTCCAAGGTAGATCTGGTTGAGATAGAGGTAGAGGATTTCCTCTTTCGAGAGGGACTTCTCCATCCGGTAAGCCAAAATGGCTTCCCGAATCTTCCTCGACCACTTTCTCTCGGAGGAGAGAAGGAGGGACCTGGCAACCTGCTGTGTAATGGTGCTCCCCCCTTGGACGATTTCCCCCGCTTTGACATTCTTCCATAAGGCCCTGAGTATGGCGGAGTAATCGAGGCCCTCATGCTGGAAAAAGCGGGCATCCTCCGCCGAAACAAAGACCTGGAGGACGAATCGTGGGATCTTCTCAACGGGAACGACGATGCGTTTTTCCTCAAAGAATTCCCCGATGACCTCCCCCGTATCGGAATAGACAGTGCTGATTATGGGGGGGTTGTAATCCTTGAGGGAGCTGACCCGGGGGAGATCATGGGTGAAATAGAGATAGACCCCCGAGGCAGCGAGGCCCAGCATGATGAAGAAGATCGCCAGGAAGATGAGGAGCCCTTTGATGTGTCGTCTCTTTCTTCGCGACCGCATATACATACTGTAAGGGAAAAGACGATTTCGGTCAAGAGAAAACAACCGAACGGCTAAGAGGTGAGAGGTCAAGGTTAAGGCTGAGGTTAAGAGGGATTCAAGAATTGAGAATGGAGA
>CAYFXL010000222.1:0-4028 GCA_964346945.1 uncultured Syntrophobacterales bacterium | reverse complement strand
GACGAGAGCGATATGATCAAAGAGGCCCTCATTCGATGTGTGGACTCCCTCCATTCGGACCTCATCTTAACCACGGGGGGAACGGGGTTGAGCCCCAGGGACCTCACCCCGGATGCAACCCTGGAAGTGATCGAAAAAGAGGTCCCCGGTTTCTCGGAAGCCATGAGGGCGGAGGGCCTCAAGAAGACTCCCCACGCCATGATCTCCAGGGCCATCTGCGGGATCAGGAAACAAACCCTCATCGTCAACCTGCCCGGTAGCCCAAAAGCCGTAAAGGAATGCCTGGAGGCGATTCTCCCCGCCCTACCCCATGCCCTATCAAAGCTCAAGGGAAGCCAGGAGGAATGCGGACAGGAGGATTAGGGATAGTCCAAGTACTCGGCCCTGAGAGCCCTCCTTGATCCTTTCCCGAGCTTGAAGCATTCGTTGATCCGGTACCCCACCACCCAAACGATGCTTCCCCCTGAAACTAACAGTGGAATGCACCTTCGAAGGGGTTTTGGGACTTTAGAATCAATAAAGAAATCCTTCAATTTCTTGCGACCCTTCATCCCAAGGGGGATGAACAGATCTCCTTCCTCAAAGTTCCTCAGGGCCAAGGGTCGGACCAGCTTATCATCATCCAGGTAGGCGACCTTCGAATCCCGATCCATTGGCATGTCCCCTTTTACCCTCTCTATTCGGGTGACGAGCTTCTTCCCTAAGCCCTCCAATAGCGTGATCCCTGGGACGTCCAGTATGTATTCGAAGGGAAAAACTGCAGGGGGTCGGCCCTTCCTGATAAAAAGCTCCGCATACTGCTTTTCGGCGTAAATCCCCTGGGGCAGGCAGAGCACCTTATGGGGCGCCTGGTTGGTGAGAAGCCTGAGAAGCCCGTCCAGATGGACCGTTTTGATCCTCTTCAGATCTCCGCCGAGCACTCTGGCCAACATCTTCTGTAGTAACCGAAACCAAATTGCCTCGTGAAATGCCTTGAGACTCGGGATATGGAGGCTGAGCTCCTCACCGGTATCCTTGATCAAATCGGCCATAGCTTCTTCGGCTTTTCGGTCCAAATAGTCGTCCTCTCTGGAGAGGATCGAGGCTATTCTGGTCAAACCCACCCTGATACTGGGATTATATTCCCTTTCCAGATGGGGGATGAGGTCATGTCGAACCTTATTTCTTAGGTAGATGTCCTTGATATTGGAGCTGTCGGTGATAAAAGAGAGGTCCTCCTTATCGGCGTACTTTTCCACGTCTTCCCTCGATGTCTCGATGAGTGGACGGATATAACCCTCCTTCCGGAAAGGCGGAATCCCCTTTAGTCCCCTCAACCCCGCCCCACGAATCACTCGCATTAAAATCGTCTCCGCTTGATCATCGGCTGTCTGCCCCATTGCTACCTTTTGCCCATTATTTTTTTGCCTTACCTCCTCGTAAAAAGCGTACCTCGCTTCCCTAGCCGCCTCCTGCAGTGAAATGTGTTTTTTCCTCGCGAGGGCCGGAACGTCGGCTACCTCCGTCTCGAAGGGAAGGCCCATCCTTTGAACCAGATCACGGACAAAGTTCGCTTCCTCTCGTGACTCCTCACCCCGGATCCCATGGTCCAAGTGGGCGACAATCAAGGATAGATCATATTCATCCCGTAGGGCCATCAATGCGTGGAGGAGGACCACCGAATCAACCCCTCCCGAGACCCCTACGATTACGGTATCCCCTTCTTCGAGCATCCGATATTTTTGCACCGTTGCCTTGATCCTACCGATGAAATTCAAACCCTCACCCCTTCAATGCCCCATCATAAGATAACTGAAGAACTGGAAAGGGAGTTCTGAGCGCAAACTTATCCGATAGCCGACGGGTTATTGCCCAAACCCCCTTTTGCTCTCTAAAAAGAATGTTTGGCCATTCTAAAGTTCGCTTCACTGCAAATCTAAAACTCGCCCTTTGGGCTCAAACATTAGATTTGCGGCGGTTTCGCTTCACTAAGAATGGTTAGCAAAAATTCTTTGATATTCGCTCCAGGAGGTTTGAGCAGCAGCCCCTTGAACTAAAATGTCCACTGCACAACGGCATGATTCCACACTGCAACACCCTAGAACCGCACCTCCTATCTCCCCATTGTATTCATTTTTCAAAAGATTTCAAGCAGATATGAATGGAAGTCTCCTGGGTTTCTGGAGAATGCCGTTGAACTACAGTGCGAACCTCTCCCGCTCCCTTTCACTACCCCGCCAGATGGCTCCGGATGCTCAAAAGCCGTTCTCTTCCCCGTGTTTCCCAGGCTACCCGGCTGGTGGCTAAAAACCGTTGGCAATTCTGTAAATGTGTTTCAATTAAGTGAGCAAATTGGCGGCAATGAAGAGGTATGCATTTTAGCTCTCAAGAGTTCTACGGCTGAGGAATGTTTGCCTCGATTCAAGGCTGTTCGATTCCAGTTTTCTAATCAATTCAATTGAACTCAATCACAAATCAACAGTCCACAATTTTCACTAAATGTTAGCCCTTCAGAAGGGGTAATGAGAACAAAAAAAGACGGGTTCACGCCCGTGAACCCGAAAGGATGATAGGAAGTTGATTGGAAAGGAGGTACCATAGGATACCCCTACCCATCTGAATCTCAAAAAACATGCCAATCAGCGCTGTTTCTATAACTATTTGTTTTTGCAAATAAATCTTAATTTCAGGAAACTGCTGTAAAATGGGTATCACTAGCAAAAAAATCGCGTAAAGACAATTTTTGTCTCAACCGCCTTTAAGTCCTTAAAATCAGGAGTTTTTTGGATGAGATGGTTTTGCCGATACTATGAATATTTTTCATACTGGAGAAGGGGAGAAAGAAAAAGCGTTCCTCGTAGCCTCGGGAACGCCTCTGGGTGGGTAAAGGGGAGATCGACCTCGCTTAAGAGCCAGCAGGCTATTTAAATTACCCCGCGTACTCCTCCCCCCAGGATCTATCGGCGGTTCTGCGATACTGTACGTTATATTCCATCATCCTCCTCTTGTGACCTTTGCAATTTCGACATCTCCCTCCGAGGATGAGTTTTGCCCCTCATTCTTTCCTCAGGGAAATTCAACCTCCCGGGCCAACAGGACCCACCCAGACCTCCACGATGGTATTAATGGGTCTGTCGTATATGTTAATGGTGCAGGTCTTGTTCGGCTTGGTGAAATTGAGCACCACATCCTTGAACCCGAATTTGTTGACCAACCTCCATCCATCCTTCTCCATATTGTTGGCAAAAAAATTGGACAAGGAATATGCCTCAACCCTACCCGAGAAGACTAACCTTCCCGCTTTTACCGAAGTGGTCTCATAGATAAAGGACTTCTCCATTGCCAACTTCAATTCATGGGGGATGAGAACATCCTGGAAATGATAATATCGTGCTTGCTCACCAACCGAGGGAGCTTCCTTTGGGGTCTTCCTTTCCCATCCAAGACGTGAACATCCCGTAACGACGGCTAGACCCACCAGTACAGACAAAAAAACTACGGCCAATCGATTTCCCTTCATATCCTCACCTCCGACCTTTTATCTATCCATTTTTCATTTACCGAAAAAGCAACAATTTGTCAATTTCAACCCCTCCACACATTGCTCCTGAGCCCTTGTCGGCTGAAAGGTAGACAACGGTTGATAGTCATTTTTTCCATACCCTTTCGCACTTTTTTCAGAAATCACCGTGACCATGTAACCATCTAGAATGATGAAAGCCTCCCGCCAAAAGACGGGAGGCTTCACATGTCATTTGGTGGCGGTGCAGGGATTCGAACCCCGGACACTACGGATATGAGCCGTATGCTCTAACCACCTGAGCTACACCGCCAGCTTACTCTATTGTATGTATCGAATCGGATTTGTCAATAGAAAATTTCTTGGAGTTTCCGGAGTTTTTTAGGGGACTCCGTTGTTTCTGAGCGTAATCTGCCGGAGAAGTGGGGTACCCATCGAGGGTGAGCAGAGCTTGTCCTGAGCGGAGCCGAAGGAAAGGGGAAAGCCGGCCCTTTAGAGGCCGGAAGGGGTAAATATTCCCCGGGACCCC
>CAYFXL010000221.1:0-4031 GCA_964346945.1 uncultured Syntrophobacterales bacterium | reverse complement strand
AGGTGGGCGATTGTCTGCAGATCCACCTCCTCAAAGCTTTGGAGCGCCCGTTCTGCCGCTTTCAATCCTTCCCTCGACAAGGTGTTTGTTATCCCGATGGCCTTCATTCCTGCCTTCTTAGGCGCTGCGATTGCCGGGGCTGAGCCCTCGAATACGAGACACCTGTCGGGGACGAAGGACATCCGCCTTGGCGCCTTCAGAAACACCTCCGGGTCCGGGTTTTGCCTGACAACCTGTGGGAAATGATGACATCAAAAAAGTCAGGGGTTGAGAGGTCGTTCAAGATAAGATGGATGTATTTCATGGGCGTAGAATGGGCGACGGCCTAATTGTAACCCCCAGCATGGAGGGTCCGCACTAATTTGAGTACTCCTGGAAAAGGCTTTACTTTTCCCTGAATTAGCTGCCGGAATCCCTCCTCCTTTTTATCCGATCCGACCATGTTTTGAGAAGCCGCATTTCAAATTTCTGCCCGAAGATGTAAACCAAGATATCCTCGTTTTTCATCTCAAAGGTTTTTCTGAAATTCTCTTGGGTGCATAGTTTACCCTTGGTAGCGATAAATTCCCGTCAGGCTACAAAATGAAACGGGGCCGAGTTCACGATAACTCCGTTCAGATCCTAAATGGTTCCCTATTTCATCTCTCCACCTCCTTTTTCCATCCCGCTTTGTCCCGCTCCTCAATGTGTGTATCAGAGAGGTCTACAATAGGAGAGCCGATATCCGACCTTCCACCGAAGAAGACGGGTTTCTCCAGAAACGCAAAACCCCCACGAGATTCTCTTATTGACAAGATCCCTTGGATCCTTATACTAAGAGAAATAAGGTTATCTCTTTGGATATTCGGGAAATCCTAAGAAAATCGATGAGGAAGGATTCCATGGAGAGGGCAATCAGCCAATCTATCCTCGAATTAGTTCAGGGCGATATTACCGAGATGGAAACCGACGCCATCGTCAACGCGGCAAATGTTCAGTTGACATTGGGAGGCGGGGTAGCGGGTGCGATACGCAAGAAGGGGGGACCTTCCATTCAGGAGGAGTGTAAACGAATCGGGGGGACCCATGTCGGGGGTGCGGTCATCACTACGGGGGGTAATCTCAAGGCGAAACACGTCATTCATGCCGTCGGCCCTCTCATGGGGGAGGGAGATGAGGACAGAAAATTGAAGGACGCTACCTTGAATAGCCTCAAGATTGCCGACCAGCATCACCTTCAGAGTATAAGTTTCCCTGCCATCAGCACGGGGATATTCGGATATCCGTTGGATCGGTGTGCGCGGATTATGCTCTCAACGGCGATCGAATACCTTAAGGGGGAGACTGGATTGCGCCGAGTCGTTTTCTGTCTGTACGGGGAGGAGAGTTTTTTGCGCTTTGCGGATGAATTGAAAAGACAAACGGAGGAATAACGAGCACTTTGGGAAAGGGCCGATTAGGAGACCTCCTGATGAAGGGTATGGCATGAAGAAGAGAGAGGATAAAATCATCCAAGAGTATATCGAGGAAAGAGTCAAACCGCTTCTGGAAAAGGAATACCTCAATCTCTCCCATACCTTTTCTCTCCTGAGCAAGGAACCCAACTATGCATTTCAGACCCTTTTCATCCTCATCTTTATGGCTCCACTGCTTATGGGGAAAAGGGAGATCTCTAAGAGAAATGTAATCATGCTGAAGGGCCTTGTGGATAGGCTGGAGACCCTTTCCCGGAAAAGTCAAAACACACGGAAAATAATCGATGCCTTCTATGAGGAGTTCGATTCGGTCATTTTAAAACTGAACAAGATTCACCAGCTCTACGATATTGAGGTGGATCTCTCCTTGCTGAAGGAGGTTCCCATCAGGACGCCTTTTGGGAGGCAATAGGGCAATCGTATCAGGGGAACCATCGCGTGATATTGGGGAAATTTTCCCTGGATGATTTAAACCGATTGACGGGGTTTTCCCAATCCGGATACCCAAGGGCTACCCCTAGGATTATCTCCTTGGCCTCCGCAATGTTGAGCTGATCCTTGATCTCATCCTCGAAGGCCGTTATCAATCCGATTGGGCAGGTTCCAAGGCCAAAGGCGTGGGCCGTGAGAACCAAGTATCCCAGGCTTGCACCGATACATACCAGACGATTTTTGGGGAAGGCTCGATCCATGCTGATAATGATTGCCGTTGGGGCTCCATAGAAGTTGAAGCTTCCCTCGTTTATGAAATCCTCAAAGGGAACTCCCAATTGTTCAACATACGGCTTCATCTCCTGAAACAGTTTTTTCCACCTCCCTTTTACCTCTGGAGCGAGAGGCCCCGAAGCTCTCGGGCTACAAGAGACCCTCTTTTCTCCATAGGCCTTCATTAGGCGGCGGCAGAGCCTCTCCTTTTCCGTTCCACTAACTACCGTAAACTCCCAGGGCTGAAGGTTAATGGCGGAAGGGGCTTTCATCGCCAGCTGTATAATATTTTCGATCATTTCCTTGGGAAGCGGATCCGGTTTAAAGGCCCGTATACTTTTTCTACCCTCGATTGCCTCGGTCAGTTTCATATCCCTCCCTCCGCTTTCAGATCCCTAGATCAATGTATACCCATCAGTCTCCTTTGGCAACCCCCTCTCCTGTGGGGCATTCGAGCACTTTTGCCCCTTTCATGAAGCCTCCAAGGGATTACTTCCTTGACAAAAAAGTGGTCATTCATTTTTATATTATAATAGTATACAGGTGTCTTTCTTCCCGAAGGGGTCCAGTGCTTCGATCTGTGGATCCTGAAAATGTCCGTCCTTGAACTTTATGAATCGAAGGAAGAAGGCATGATACGGTTGAGGGTATGGTTCAGGTGTGCTGCTATGCATGATTCGGTGAGCCCAATTGTGGTTAAGCCGGGCATCATTGGGTGGGATGCAAAGGAGAGGAAAGTTGAGCTTCAGATCGACAGGGCATTTACCGGGGAAGAATTGGTGAAAAGGATGAAAGGATGGATTACGGTGGATCCTTCCCTCCTGATAGAAGTGATTGGCAGGTATGGACGGCTCAAGGTATTGGATGATCGGGATTTGGTGGTCGAGCTAGAGAATAAGAAAGGGTATGAGGAGCTTCAGAGAGAGCTTAACGAGCAGTTCGGAAATGAGGTTGATTTGGAGCCGTATGACCCATAGGAAGAGGCGATGGGGTTCAGTGGGATTCAGGTATCTTTTCCCCGGTGATATGGTAACTTTTTCAACTAACGCAGAGCCGTTCCAATCACATTCGGGTAAATGAGATCTGACGGGAGGGTTGTCCAGGGTGTGGATGAAGGGCTTGCAATCGTTGAGGGAAAGGCTCTTTTGACACTTCCAGGAAAGCGAGGGGTCTCATGGGGGATATCGTAAAATTCGACGAATGCATGGAGACGGAGAAAAAGAAACGAAAACAGAAAAGGATAAAGAAGCTTACTGCCATGAGAAAGATTTTTGAATGCAATTGGAATGCAATGAGGATGCAGTGATTCTTGTGAGGCGCGAAAAGCGGGTTCTCCATCCAGAGAACACGTTTGAGCGGGTCATTCTGCAGAGTCTTGAGAGGGGAACGCTTCAGAATTTGATGTTTAACAATCCTCAGAGTATCACCCAGAAATTCATGCGTGGGTTCGTAGGAGGATTCTTGAGGCTCCCCCCAGTGAAGGCTGCCGTGATGAGTGACATGCTGCGATCCTCATTTCTTGACACCATGGCAAGCAAACAGATTTGATAGAGAGGGAAAGGGCCGGGCTATCGAAGCAGGGTCCTACTAGCCTGCTTTCTTCTTAGCAAAAGCGTTTAGCTCAAGATGATATCGATCATCGAGGGGCGAGCTGAAATTATCGATATGCGTTTGAAATATTGACCCTATCGAGACTCGGCGAATCTTTCTAGTTAGAAGTATTGATCTTGAGATGGGCGTTAAAACGATTAAGTGGAGAAGGGACTACCTAACCTCCAGGTCACTTCAGTCCCGCCTTGCGCAGGACTTCAAAAGTTCGCACCTTATCGGCTTTATCCCTATAGGGAGTGTATACTTTCTCTATGGAGAAGT
>CAYFXL010000220.1:0-4050 GCA_964346945.1 uncultured Syntrophobacterales bacterium | reverse complement strand
CAAGAAGGGAGGTCAGGATGAAAACGGTAAGGGGAAAACCGTACATCTCCGTGAACAAGGCGACGATGAAGGCCGTAAAAATCCCCATCGACCTCCATTCAAATTTCCCCCTGGGGGCAAGAAAGCTCAGGGCGAAAAAAAGAAAAAAGAGGGCGTTGGCAATCACCGCGCCCCACATTCCATAATCGTATTGATTCATTCCACTATACCTCCTATCTTTCCCGATTGATCTCTCATCTCCATTTAATAAAAAAGCAAAGGGCATACCAACTTCGATTCTCAATCGTCAATCGATCCTTTACATTCGTAACCCATTAATATCATTCCCATTATCTTTAATTAAAGAAAAGGGCCAACCCCAAATTGTATGTCGAGTCTACGTCCCTGGTGCATAAATCTTTCGCGCTTGTGATTGGTTTTGCCCTATCCTCGGGCAATCTTTTCCCATGGAAACCGAACCACCATCATATCCCCTATTTCCTCAATCTATTGAGGAATTTTCCTGATGGCATCCCTGATAGCTACCTTTGCTAGAGAAGGATCGACGGCCAGCCAGATTACCCTCTCCCCCTTTTGAAAGAAATAGTGGGCCTGGCCCATCCCCACAACGAAATACACCCTCATTCCCTGGATGGACATCTCTCGAAAATGCCAGAAATTCCCCTTCTTGCTTGCCTGGATCCTTTGGGCCATCTTCGCGATACCCTCCGTCGCTTCCCCTTCGGAGTCGTACTCGGAAATCCAGAGCGTGGCCCTTCCATTCCCATAGGTGCCGATATATCCCCTTCGGAAGTCAATCTCCTTTCCGTGCAATCGATCGATTTCCCGTCTCGCTTCCTCACCGGACTGGGTTTGTTCCAGACGCAACGAACCGATAACCTGGGGGAGCACATCACTTCCAAAGGAAGATGTGGCGAGGAGCAAGAGCAAAAGGCTACTCAGCGAAAGAAAACGAACCCCGATCATCCGTATTCTTCCCTACACTGTTCCCAGGAGTCTGCAGTTTCCTAATGATGAGATCCCATCTTCCCCATAAGCAAGATATGCAACAATGGGCATAATAGTATTAGTAAATAGAATCCCCAGCTGCCCAAAATGCCCATACTGGATAAGACCACGATGCCAATTATGGGGAGAGCACAGCACAATATCATCGTTAGAAAATGACTGCGAGGACCATGATTTGATTTTTTTTCCTCCATCGACCTCGTTACCTCCTTTTTTGTCTCTTCCAATACTATCCTCCTCCTTTACGAAGTTTCCAAAATCAATCGGGCGACATTTAAGGGAAGGTTACAACCCTTAACCATCATCCTAAAGTCGTGCCGGGAAATGATGGTGACGTCGTCAGAAAGTCAAAGACCATACCATTATGTTTGCTAAGGACCACGGAAATGGAGGGAGATTAAAGCAACACAAAGCCAAAGCAATGCAGCGTCCTCAAGAATATTTTGGTTAACTACCGTGTTGGCTTCCCTTTAACAGATTATTCATGGAATCTCCCCTTTATTGGCTCCCTATCTCAATCAAGCTTTGTCTACACCACCCAAACTAAGATTACGACCCCCAGGCCAATCATGGTCGCCCCCGAAAAAAAGTGCATCGACCTCTTCCCAGTTCGTTCCCAATGTAACAACCTCCCGGTCTTTACCGTGGAAGAGGCAGCAACCAGAATGAATACGAGGGGGAGCACGAACATTACATTGTAGAGAATGAGATATCCCAGCCCCTTGAAAAAACTTATTTTGGACTGGAGAAGGCCAATTACCGCCACATAGATGCCTCCCGAGCAGGGAAAGGTGCATACTCCCACCAGAATGCCCAAAACGAAGGTGGCCGGAAAAGTTGCTTTGTAAGCCCAATGAACGATGGCATTCTCACCGACCTTGGGAACCCGTAAGGTAATGGGCAGGTTGGGGAAAAAATAGTCCTTGAGGTGAATTACTCCCAGTAGGATCACCAGGACTGCACCAATCTTTGCCATCAAATGCGGGGAGTCGCCAATGGTAAAAGCTTTGAGAACCCCAAGCCCTATGAGAAAATAGGTGAGGTAGATGGCGAGAATATACGTCATTCCCATCCAGGCAATGCTCTGCCTCGTTTTTTTAATGGTGAACAAGAAGACGATGAAAAACAACAAGACGGCAAAGGCACAGGGGTTGATCCCGTCGAGAAACCCTGTCACCAGCACGGTGGATAGGAGAATCTTCCCTTGGCCGGCCGCCACGGAAGTATGGGGCCCAAGATCATCCAAGGCCTTTGAGATGGGGACGTCGATGGAGAAGGTCTTGGGTTCTCCCTTAAAACCCCATAGTTGATAGTGGGTCGGGTTTTCCATCTCATCCTGGTAGACCACTATGCGTTGGTATCGTTCCCTGACCCCTTGAGTCATGAGATCTTCTATGATCCCGTGGGGAACGTGGCCTTCTAATATAATGGACTCATTTACAAAAGTGGTGATATGGCCCTGCATTTGCGGTGGTACACCCAGTCCCTGCTTCAACTCCAACAATTCCCTTCGGTTGGCAGGTTCGTTCACGTAATCCTTCTTGGTGATCTCATGGACTCCCAACCTCCTCAGAAGCGGTATCAGCGTTCCGTCGATGTAGCCGGTACAGCCCCTACAAGCCTCGCTGTAATAGATGACGGCCGTCCCCTCGCTGAGACGTAATGCTTCACCTCCGGAAGCGGAGGCGATCGCCGGCAAGACGGGAAGCAAAAAAAGGAGAAGATACCGTATCACCAACTACTCCTATCCCCCTTCGACGATCGTAGCGGTGACAGAGACGGCTTTTTCGGGGGTCTCTGGATCGTTGCTCCGAATGTAGACGGTCCTTTCCATCTTCACCACTTCCCCCTTTTTGAAAGAACGATGGAGCGCCGGTTCGAAATTGACGATTACCTTGGCTGTCTCTCCGGGCTCGATCATCTTGGTGTCGATAGATGCCTTGGTACATCCACAGGAGGTGGAGACACGATAAATTTCCAAGGGTGATTCCCCGATGTTTTCCACGGAAAAGGTGTGGCTTATCTTCTTGGGAGGAATTTTTCCAAAGTTGTGTGTTTCCGGGATGACCTTGATTATTGGGGGATGGTTCTCCTTTGCACTGGAAAATTCCTTTTGTGCGTTCAATCTCGCTGGACTCACAAAGAGGAGGCAACCCAACAGGATTGCCCCCCCACCAAAGGATATTATCAATTTCCCTTTCATGGCTCTTCCCGTTTTCTCCCCACCTCAGGATTCATCCGTTCTTCTCCATGCCATCCCTTCATTGGACTTTAAAGAGGTTCATCTCGTGATGCCATCCAGATGAGCTTCATCGACTTCTCCTCCTAAAGCCTCAATTCCAACCACTAATCTGTTGGGCATGCAGATGATCATTTCCCCAGGACTCCCTATCCACCCCATCTGAGAACAGATACCTTTCGGGCAGATCTCCCTTTTCATGGCCAACATCCTTACCCTCCCCTGCTTCATCTCCAACCGTGCTTCGCCCTTTGGGAGGGGAATAGAAATCTCTTGGGGAAGGGGTTTCTCCCCGAGCATAAAACGCCGAACGACTTTGTTGCCCACTTCAATGAAAACACGTCTTTGCCTTGAGTGGGTTTGGGATATCCTTTGCAGGAAAAAAATCGAAAGGGTGACGCCTATTAGGGTAAGAATGAGGATCGTATCGCCCTTCGTAAAGGAGGAGAACACCTTCTTCAGCTCTATTTTCTCTCAACCCTCCTTCTTTTGACCTCGGACCTCCGTAGGCTCCTTGGCCAAGGTTTCCTGCAGATTCCCTTCATAGACTACAAATCCCGCCGACCTCAACAGGTCATCCTCCCACTTCTCCATGACCTTCTGGTGTTCCTTAACCATGAGGTCCTTTTTTACCTGTGCCTTCACCTCTTCAAAAGGGATCCCTTTTCTGCTCTCCATCTCCCTGATCTGTACGATGTAATAATTTCCTCGATATTCAAAGGCCTCGCTGATGTCCCCTGGCTTGAGCGCGAATATCTTTTTGTGGAACCCGTGGAGAAGCATGTATTCGACTTGATTTCGAC
>CAYFXL010000219.1:2682-4053 GCA_964346945.1 uncultured Syntrophobacterales bacterium | reverse complement strand
TGGGGGCAGGTATTCACCGGCCCCCCACATTTTGTGTTTCTCTCGATATTCCTTTTGCCACCAGAGGAGACACTCCAACCAGAACACCCCGAATACCACCACCAAGAGGGTAGTCATGAACACAAAGGTCCAATACAGAACAGGGTAGTTTTCCTTATCGTAGTGATCGGCGTGAGCATACCACCGCACGAAGTTGGCGTTGGCCTTGATATGACATTTTCCGCATGTTTCGACGAGGCGATCGCTGGAAATCGCTGAACTTGGATTGTCGGCCTTCAAGACGCTGTGATACCCATGACAATCCGCACAGCCTGCGACGAATTTAGGATACCCCAGATGCTCTACCTTGCCGTGATAGCTCTCCTCGTAGGTCTCATTGGCGATGAGCATGACCTTATTTCGCCTCATCATCTCCTCATCGGCATGGCATTTTTGGCAAACCGTTGTATGGAAGTTACGGCGAAACACAATGGTTTCGGGCTCCTCCCCCGACAGGATGGGGATCTTATGAAGCCCGTGGCAGTCCGAGCAATCCGCCGAGTCCCTATTTCCAGCTAAAGCCGCTTCCCCGTGAACGCTCTCCGAATAACCATCGTCCTCGTGGCACATCGTGCACTTTTCGATTACTCGGGCTTTGTTTCCACCCCAGGGGGTGAGTTCGTGAATCTTCACATGGCAGTCCGCACACCTCACATCGTTAATGAAATGGGCGCTGGCGTAGTGTTCGGTCCCCGCGACCTTGTGACATCGGTGGCAGGTGACCGGCTCCGTTTGAATTTTCCCGCCCTTTGCCGTGTGTTCCTCGATATCGGTGATATCCCAATGACAGCTATTACAGGAGTTGGCTCCATGGACCGATTTGGCGAATTTGGTTACGTCGATATTTTCGTGACACTCCAGGCATGCGGAATTATCGATACACTCCAGACAGTACTCTCTCCCCCGGATCTCAAACTTCTTCCTGGCCAGCTCCAGTTCCTCACGGAACTTCAGTTCCTGAGCGGAACTTGTCGCAAGCAGGGCGAAAAAGGAGAGGAAAAAGAGGAATGATGACAGGGCGGGAATCTTCAATCTTGATGGCATTGGTTCTACCCCAGATCGAAATTTGATAAAAATTTCACAAACATAAAAAAAGCCCCATAAAAGCATGTTACCCTTTTTCAAGTGGAAATCTCAAGACAAATCCATTGGGCAGCCCATGCGAAAGCATACGGACACTCGTGGCCGTTTCCTAAGTTCCATATTAAGAGGCTCCCCCCGGCTATTTGAAAATCCTCTCCCCGGCCTTGATCTCCACTCTGAAATTATTCTCATCCGGGGGGATGATACAGATGTACTTCTCGTTATAAACACAGGAGGGGTTATAGGCCA
>CAYFXL010000219.1:356-2672 GCA_964346945.1 uncultured Syntrophobacterales bacterium | reverse complement strand
ATATTGAAATCGATGATCGTTTTATACCCCGGCATGATAATCTCCGCATCCAGGTAGCGGCCGCCACTATAGGTCCCGTCTCCATTGGTCTTATCCCTGAAGGGGATAAAAAGATGGTCGCTGCCAGGGGATTTATAGACCTGAATAAAGAATTCACCGCCGTTGAGTTGAAAGCGAACCCTCCCGTATCGGATGTATCTCTTCTTCACCCCCTTATTCGTAAGGAAATTGGCGTAGTATTTGGGATTCATAATGTGGTACTTATATCGCTCGATCTTTCCCTCGACTCGATACTTCAGGTCAATGGGATAGTAGGCCAACGTTTTGAAGTTACCGCGCGCAGAATCATTCAAAGGCGACCGAGGATGTTCCTTGAAAAATCGGTCCCTCGCCTCCCTGTACTCCCTGATCCCCTGGATGATCTCTTGGTCTGATCTCCCCTGGGGATAGGCCGATCCGCCTGAAAGGGATACCACTGCAAAGAGAAGCGAGACGAGGGGAAGCTTTGAACCTAATCTCGCAAACATACTGCATCTCCTTCCTTCAATATATTTCCAGGAATCCGAATCCCAACTCCCTCGCAATAATTGATCTTATCGTCCCTTGAGGGCTATCTCCATCTTCTTTGAGAATTCTGTAGGCTTAATCACCTCATAAAAACGGAGGTTTTCAATCTCCTTGCCTCGTTGATCAAGAAAGATCACCGTTGGAACACCCTTGATACGGTACCTCTCCATCAATGATCGAATCTTGGGTTGAGCCGAATGGGTCAGATCAACCCGTAACGTTAAGAACTGTTTTGCCTTGGCGATGACCGGCGGGGATGTGAAGGTACGCTCTTCCATTATCCGGCAGGGAACACACCAATCTGCGGTGAAATCGATAATGACGGGCTTAGCCCGATTCTTTGCCTCTTGGATCAACTCCTCATGATAATCGAGCCATTGGATGCCTTGCGGATGAAAGAAGAGATGACCAGGCGCCAAAACGAGATAGGAAGAAAGGCAGAGGCCGAGGATGCCCGTACCCCTTTTTATACCCCGGAAGCCTCTTAAGCCCTTACCCGATCCCTCGGTCCATCCCAAATATATCGAGCCCGTGGCTCCAATGGAAGCTTGAATGAGCCAATAGAGTTCGTTGGAGATGAGGTACCGCAAGAAATAGACCGCCATTCCCAGCATGACGAATCCAAAAATCTTCTTCACCCAGACCATCCATTCGCCGGAACGCGGAAGCCTATTGACGCTGCCGGAGAGGATTCCCAAAAAAACGAATGGGGTTCCCATGCCCAAGGCCAAGACGAAGAAGGTCCAAAACCCGAGGACTGGGTTTCCCTTCTGCCCAACGTAGGACAGCAACCCGATGATAAAGGGTCCGATGCAGGGTGCAGCCAGAATCCCCACGGTCAGGCCCATGAAAAGGGCCCCGAAGATCCCCCGCGATGATTGGCCGGCAATCCGGGTGAAAAAGGCTGGAATCGTAATTTCGTAGACACCAAACATGGAAAGGGATAAGCCCACGAGGACACAAGCGATCAAGAGGAGAACGAGGGGATTTTGCAGCGCTGCCCCGAATAGGCTTCCCGTCAAGGCTGCAACCGTTCCAAGTATGGAATAGGTGATTGCCATCCCCAAAACGTAAGTAAGGGAGAGGGCAAACACCCACCGCGAACTACCTGCCCCTTGGGCAACGAAAAAACCCACGGTAATAGGGATGAGAGGATAAATACAGGGTGTTAGGTTGAGCCCCAATCCCCCCAGGAAGATGATAAGGAGGGAAAGGATGCCACCCCTTTGAATGGGAGTGAGGGGGCGAGTATCTCGTCCTTTGGGAAAAATCGTCTCTCGTGAGGGTTGAAAGATTTCGGCATGGATGGGGTGTACGTCCGTTGGATCCTTGGTGATGGAGATAGAAGTCGAAAAGGCTGCTTCCGTTGGAAGAAGACAACTCCGATCATCGCAGGCCTGATATTTTATTGTGCCCGAAATCCGACCTTTCCCTGGGGTTGCATGGGCGGAGACAGCGAGGTCCATAAAGATAAGCACTTCGCCCTCATATATTTCCAGCTCTCCCCGGATAAATTCGAAGGCTTTACGCCTGGGTTTTGGATAGTGGATCCCTGCCACCGTGAAGCGCGGATCCTTCTCCAGAACTACCTCTGTTGGAATGAGCGATGTTTCAAGGGGTTTATGGGCGTTAATATGCCAACCCTTTTCAATATCCAGTTGGAGGGCTACCCGTAATTCTCCACCCGGGAGGACGCCACTTTTTGATAGAAATACGTTGGTGGAAAGGACCTTTGGCTGAGCATGGGAA
>CAYFXL010000219.1:0-275 GCA_964346945.1 uncultured Syntrophobacterales bacterium | reverse complement strand
CTAAGGGAAGTACTCCAGCGGAAAATGGATGATAAATCCAAAGATCAAAATAGAGGTTTGCAACCAAACGTATAATAATAACAAAAACAGTCACTTTCGTCAATTTTGAGAGCAGCTTGGTGCGTGGTAAGGGGGGCAGGAGGTCGGAGGTCATGCCATAGTTGATCCCCCTGTCTCCACGAGGGAACCGTGCACTCGTCCCGATAGAAATATTACCGTTGACAAAGCGACAAAGTTCCTATAGAAGGTTTGACGAATATGGCCTGGAAATTGCT
>CAYFXL010000218.1:0-4086 GCA_964346945.1 uncultured Syntrophobacterales bacterium | reverse complement strand
GCGTCAACATCGGGGGCGGGACTTTTTCGGGTACCCCCATATCCATGATGGCTGGACTTCTGCAAATCCAATACCTGAAGGAGAACGCCAGTTGGATTTACCCAAAGCTGAGGGAATTGGGAAAGAGAGCCAGGAAGGGAGTGGAGGAGGCCTTTCGACAAAACGGCATCCTCGCCCAGTGCAATGGATACGGCTCCCTCTACCAGGTGACCTTCCCCCTTCAGAAGAATGCGAAGATGAGTTGTCCGAGGGATGTCATGGAGGGAACTGATTTGCGAAAGAGGGACGTACATTACAAACTGGGGATGATGAACGAAGGGATATTCGTGGTCAAAGGCGGGGGTGCCCTTTCCACGGAACATTCGGAAGAGGATATCGAAAAGATCATCCGCGCAACTCACAAAGTAGCAAACGAGATGGGATCATAGTAAACAGGGGGGAGATGTTACCTGATACTGAGGGCTCGGAACCTCCAAGTTCACGTCTTGTTCCGTCACGTATCCCCATGGAAATCGGCACAGATGGGATAACGGAATGTTTTTGGAAAATCACCCGCTTGGTCACGGTAAACCTCCTTTACGAAAAAATACCTTCTCGTAGGCCTCCATTGCCGCCAGTCCATTTTCTTCCCTCTTAGTGGGAACGACATCCTTGATTGCCTTGATTACGGAATCTATGGTTACGACTTCCGTCACTCTCGCGAAGGCCCCCAAAATGGCCGTATTCACTACGGGAGCCACAGGAGTTCCCACACCGTGGCTCATGGCAATGGAGTTGGCATCGACCGTAGCCACCCTGTATTTATCGAAGCCCGGAAATCCCTGGAGGTCTTTTCGACTATTGACCACGATCCAGCCACCTTCCTTCAACCCCCCCGTCACATCAACTCCCTCGGTTAGTAGGGTTTGGTCAAGGACAATGATGTGATCGGGGACATAGATCTCGGTGCGGATACGAATGGCCTTGTCATCAATGCGCGTGAAGGCTGTGACCGGGGCCCCTCTCCTTTCAACCCCGAAAGCAGGAAAGCACTGGCAGAATTTCTCGTCATAAAAGGATGCCGTTGCCAGAATTTCCGATGCTACGACGGCCCCCTGACCCCCTCTGCCATGAATCCTGATCTCAACCATGGAATCCTCTCAATATGGCCAATACCGAGGAACGATGATTACGACTCATTAACCCCTCGCCCGATGATCGAACAAAGCCCTTTCAATTGTTACGATGGATCTGAATGCCTCTTTCACCACTGTCCTTCAAAAATCGATTTGGATCCTATCCCCTTCGATAGTCGTAAGGTGGCAGGTGTCGTTTAGACGACGAAGGGTGAACCCTTGCCCAAATTCCAAGATGTTTATGCAACCCGTGTCCTGACTGATCCGCCAGAAATGGGAATTGTCCAATCCCAAGAGGCCGCAGAGCAACGTTTTGTTGACCACTCGGTGAGAAACCATGACCAGGGTTTCGTCTGCATGGTCAGTTATGACCTCATGAATTACCCTCAGAGCCCTCTCCCTTAGATCTTCCAAGCTTTCTCCACCGGGAAACCTCACAAGATGTGGAGTATCTTTCCACTGCCGGTATAACTCCCCATATCTTTCCCTGACCACCTCATGGGAAACCCCTTGCCACTGACCAAAATCGATATCGATCAAACCCTCTAAGATCAGAACCTCCTTGCCTTGGTATCGAGCGATGGCCTCTGCCGTCTCAACGGCCCGGGAGAGGGGGCTACTCAAAACCAAATCCACCCTTACCCCCCTCAAACACTGACCCGTCAAGAGCGCCTCCTTACGACCGATCTCGTTGAGGGGTATATCTGCCCTCCCCCGAAATACCTCCTCCCTATTCCAGGCCGTCTGTCCATGCCGAACCAGATAGACGGTGGTCACACCCATCCTTCCCCTAGGGCTCTGCACACCCTTAAACCCGCCACAAACCGATCAAAGTGATCTCTCTGCCAAACTCCCTCCTCCGTAACCACTCCGGAGAGGAATTCGGTGGGGGTAATATCGAAATAGTGATTGATCACCTCTACCCCGGGATGAGGGACCGGCAAAACCTCCCCCGGATCCTTCAGTTCAATCCTCAGTCTGTCGGCTAATCCCTCAGTCAAGATCTTATCCGTTCCGCAGAGTGCATAGAAGGGAACGTCATTGGCCCTGGCCGCAATGGCGATCCCATAGGTCCCTATCTTGTTGACCAGACCCAGGGGTGAGAGGGCGTCACCCCCTGTCAGAAACAGGTCGGCTTCCCTCAACAGGGAAGGAGCTGCCGAGTCCAGGGCCAAATGGACTTTCACTCCCTCTGCGGCCAATTTCTTGGCCATGTTTACCCCTTCAAGGGCGGGCCGCGACTCCGTACAGATGACCTTCAGGTCCCTGCCCGAATTGGCAGCAAAACGGATCGCCTCAAAGACCGTGGAGCTATAGGAGTGTGTCAAAATTCCATCTTTACCTGATAAGAGACTCGAGGTATGGATGGCAATCCGCCGTGGGATTTCCCTAAGCCCCCTTAAGAAGCCTCTGGTTGCCTCCCCCATGGTCTCCTTTATCCCCTCGACATCCTCCACGTGTTCTATACTCATCAAGACGGTGTTGGCCAAATTCAAAAAGGGCGCCATGGTGGGTTGAATAGAGATGAGCCTTGCTATGAGCTCAAAGAGCCCTTTTTTGAAGCACGATGGCGAGGGGGCCTTCGATGTTTCGGAGAAGAAAATCAAGCACTGAGCCGCTCTATGAACCAATTCCGACGCACCTGAGGTATTATCCTCCCGAATGGCTTTTAAGACATTCTCGCACCCTTCTATCATCGGATCACCTAAAAAATAGCACCTTCCCCACTCTGTGGCAAGGAATTTGTGTTCACCTTTTCTCACTTTGCGGAAAACACCGCTTTCCTCCAGCAGGATTTCTTCGAATAGGCTGTTGGCCGGATATCCTGAAGCGAACATTGCAGAATTTTGGCTAACCATTCTTCGCGAAACGAAACGCCTGCAAACCGAATGTTTGAACACGGACGGTGTGCTTTGCGTTTGCAGCGCGGCGAGCCCTGGAATGGTCCAAAAGTCTATCCAGTGACCGAAAGGGAATCTGGCAAACAAGCCCGAGAAACATTCCAATTACAGAAAAAAGCTATGCTCCAAAGATCAGCAAACCACAGCGAATTTTCGGTTGATTTCCTCCACATCATATGCCAAGATGGCAAGGGATGTGATGGAGGGGAAACGGGTGGCCAGGACGGAGATTATCGTCGTCGGCAGGGAAATACTTACGGGAAGGACCTTGGACACCAACTCCAATTGGCTGGCGAAGAGGATTACCGCCCTGGGAGGAGATGTCAAAAGGGTCACGGTGGTGGATGATGAGATCGATTCCATCTGCGGGGAGTTGAGCACCGCCTTGAGGAGTCATTCACATCTCATTGTGACAACGGGAGGGTTGGGACCTACGTCCGACGATAAAACCCTCGATGCCCTGGCCAAGGCCGCAGGATCCCCGATGGAACTCAATCCCCAGGCCTTGGACTTTGTCAAAGGGAGGTATGCCTTCTTCAAGGAGAAGGGTTTCATCGATACCGATGAGGTCACGCCCAGCAGGGAGAAAATGGCCATATTCCCCAAAGGAGCAGAGATGCTTCGAAACCCCGTTGGTGCTGCCCCAGGGGTTAAATTGTGGATTGGAAAAACTCTCGTCCTCTCCCTTCCAGGGGTGCCCAAAGAGATGAAGGCAATATTCGAAGAAAGCCTCCTAAAAGACCTGAGGGATTTGTTTGGAAGGCGCATTTTCAGAGAGAAAACCATTACCACCACTGTGGGGGATGAATCGAAGCTTGGGGAAATCCTTGACAAGGTAATGAGGGAGATTCCAAGAATCTACCTGAAATCGAGACCCACCCATTTCGGCAAGGATGTGAGACTTGAGGTTACCCTGACGGCCACGGGCGATAATGAGGGCGAGGTTGAGGCCAGGATCCAGGAGGCCATTTCGGAGATCGAAAAGAGATTACCTCACTAAGGAGAGGCGGCTAATAGTTAGCTCTTAAGAGATTTGAAAAAGTCGCTCTTCGCTGCTCAAAATATTTTTT
>CAYFXL010000217.1:445-4106 GCA_964346945.1 uncultured Syntrophobacterales bacterium | reverse complement strand
TAAATGTAGTGGTACCGAAGGGAAAAGCTTGAATCCAGGGGCGAAGCGTCACCTCCTTTCCCTCAAGAAGCGGGGAGAATCTTCGACACGTTTCGGAGATCACTGTGAATGGTTGATCACCTGGATTTGGAATGTTCTTAAAGGGACCATAGAAATGGGAAGGATAGATCATGGGGCTCATTACATCACAGTAGTTTGCCAAATCGCCTATTTTTTGGCCCGTCGTCTGAACATCCTCTGGATGTTGCCATCCCATTACTCCAAAAACGTCAATGGATAAGAGGATTCTATGCGGGGCCAACTCCTCACGGGCGTGAGCGAGAAAAGACGTAATGACCTGGTGTTTGGGAGTCTCCTCCTCTTCAAAGCTGTATGCGGCATCCCCGGTGTTCCCCATGGCGGGGAAACGGATGTAATCAAACTGAATTTCATCCACCCCCATCTCCGCCAATTCCCTGGCAATGTCGAGATTATACCTTTGGACAGTCGGGTGAGAGGGGTCAACCCAGGCTCGTTTGCCATTTTCCAGCCATGGTTCTCCGGTGGAAACGGAGCGAACGGCCAGGTCTGGTCTCTTTACCGCCAGAAGGGGATCGTAGAAAAGGACGAGGCGGATGGCGACGTGGAGTCCCTTTTCGTGCAAATGGTGAAACAGCTTGGCTGGATCCGCAATGATGGGATTGGAACTTGCATCGATTTCCCTGGCCAGAGGTACCCGCGATGGATATGAGAGCCTCCCCGACATGTCCTTCCCATCGAGGATGACCGTGTTGCCACCAAGGGCGATCAACCTATCGAGCAAACGGTTCATTTTTCGGCAGCCCATGGAAAACCGGTTGATGTAGATCCCCTTGGCCTCGAAATCCCTGTCCTTGGGAATAGTCTTGGAAATCAGCGGAGTCGATCGAACCATGGGAATCAGGAGATGCTGGTTTGGACGAATCATTGTTCCCGTGAGATTGTTTCGTTCCTTAATTTTCTGAATTAAGTCTATTACCGTGTAGGAGTCTGTCAGTGGTAGATAGAGGTGCGCAATCTTGGAGAGCGACTCCCCGGGTGAAACCACGTGGAAAAACTCAGTCGCGTTTTCATAATCCCTTGCGAAAATCAGGACAGGTAACAGGAGAAAGACGGAAATGAGGAGTCCTGGGAGGCAAAAGCCGATTTTGAGGGGGCGGGTTTTTTTCAACATGCCAGTACCTCATGGGGTCGTGGACTGATCCCGCCCCTATGGGATATCGTTTTGCAATAACCGTGCCCAAGCATGCGTACTCGGGACCGAAGTCCTCTTTTCCATCAAGGGATGTCTCTTTTGGAGCTCTTCCCGGGGCCCTTGTTCATCGGCATTAAATGCGATATCTTGGGGTCGAAAGAGCTATCCGTCTTCTTGAGGCCGAGGGTATCACCATCATGCCGATGTCTAGGACTTGACGCGGCTGTGAGCTTAGGGGGGAAAAGTGAAGAGAATAGCAGTATTGGGCGGGGGAAATGGGGCCCATGCCATGGCGGCTGACCTGTCCCTGAAGGGGCTTGAGGTAAGGATATGCGAGGCTCCGGAGTTTGAGGCCGACTTCCGCACCACGTTGGATCAGCAGGGGGTGAAACTCATTGATGCTCAGGGGAAAGAAAGATTTGTCCGGGTTTACCGGGCAACGACCGATTTCAAGGAGGCCCTCGAGGGAGTGGATTACATTATGTTCGTCATCCCGGCTATGGGGCACGAAGGCTTCTTCAACGCCATAATGCCATATCTTGAGGCCGGCCAAACCATCTGTAGTTGGCCTGGTAACTATTCCGCGCTGCGGTTTTCCGCAATACTCCGCGAGAGCAAGATTCACAAGAAGATTACCCTTGCTGAAGGTCATACCCTCCCATGGGGCTGTCGAATGGAGGATCCGGGAAAGGTGAGGATATTCGTGGAAGCGTGGAAGCTTTTGGTAGCGGCCCTTCCGGCCAGCGAAACCGAACGCGTACTGGTTGACCTCAAGGCCCTGTATCCCGTAACAGCTGGTGAAAATGTCCTCGCTACCTCTATGAACAATTTGAATCCCATTGTTCACCCGGTAGGGTGTATACTCAACGCCGGTTGGATTGACACCTTAGGGAAGGATTTCTACTTTTACCGCCATGGCACCACCATGTCGGTAGCTCGGGCGATCAGGGCTGTTTACGAGGAGGTGAAGGGAGTTGCCGAGGCCATCGGCGTGAAGATGCTCGAATATCCCGAGGAAACCTTCTGGTCCAAGAGCACTATCATGTCCCACTACTTTACGGCACCCTTTGACAAAGAAGAGGTAGTAGCTGGTATCTCCGGGCCTTCCTCAATGGAGGCGAGGTATGTGATCGAGGATATCCCCTACGGCCTGGTACCCGTCGGTCTGCTGGCACATCAGCTCGGCATAGCTACGCCAATCATCGATTCGGTGGTTGAAATAGCCTCCGTCATTAACGGGACGAACTACTGGGAGAAGGGAAGATCGCTCCGGGCATTGGCAATAGCTGGGCTTAATCGAAAAGAGCTGAAGCGGGTACTGGAACGTGGATTTGGATGACATCACTTCCCCCATTCGTGAGCCAATCCTAAGCGAGATTTCTCATATGGAATTGGACCCTGCTGGTTTTTCTGCCGTGAGGGGTTCCATGGATGTCAATGGGTAGCGAGGTATTTCTTCATCTCCTCGGACTCAGCGACCATGGTATCCTTACCCTCTTCCCAGTCTGTTGGGCAAACCTGCCCTTCGTGAGTGGTGACGAACTGAAAGGCCTTGAGGACCCGTTTAGCCTCGATTACCGAGCGACCGACGGAGAGGTTGTTTATCGTTGAGTGCATGATTATTCCATCCGGGTTAATGAGAAAGAGTCCTCGGAGGGCGACCCCTTCCTCCTCCATGAGGATACCATAGTCTCGAGCGATCTGCTTATTTATGTCCGAAAGGAGCGGGTAGTTGAGGCTTCCACCGAGTCCCCCCTCCTCTCGCTTCGTATCCACCCAGGCCTTGTGGACGTATTTGGAGTCTACCGAGATGCCGAAGACTTGGCAATTGAGTTTATTGAGCTCGTCTACCGCATCCGAGAAGTTGAGCACCTCGGTGGGACAGACAAAGGTGAAATCGAGGGGGTAAAAGAGCAAGATGACCCATTTCCCCCCGTAGTTTGATAATTTGTAATTGTTAAGTCAGGCATATTTTAGCAAAAATGGGTTTCCCTTTAACTTTACGGTGACACTATAAATCAATTTAAATCGCCTTCCAACAAGCCTCGGTAAACCTGCCGGGGCTATTTTGTTTGACAAAACAGGGTTTTGGGAGTAGTATAGGATTCAAACTCATAAAGAAGCTAGGGAAGAGAAGTATGAAAAAAACAATGATCATCTTGACGCTGTTAGTTTTGGCCGTGGGTTGTGCCACAACACAGAAGGCACCCGTGACCGAAATGGACGGACTTATCAAGAAGTATGGGAAACCAGACATGACGGAGACCGTGGAGAACTTCGGCCATGCTTACGGATGGATTTATAACATAAGCCGGAACGGAGCGTCTATTCTTCTTGCAGTGGTCAACAGAGAAAAAGAAGTTATCTGCAAGTTGAAAAAAACCCTCGCGCGGGAGGAGTTGGGAGATGAATCCGCCGCGGCGGACTTGATTATAGAGCTGATGAAGA
>CAYFXL010000217.1:0-432 GCA_964346945.1 uncultured Syntrophobacterales bacterium | reverse complement strand
TGACCGGCACCAGGAGGCTTGAGCATCCAATTTGCTTTTTGAAATGGCACAATACCTTGATTATGAGTTTGACAAAGTACATATTAAGCGAGGGCATTATATTCCAAAACTTTATGGTGACATTGAATTAGAATTGACGATTATCAGAAAAAGCCTTGTCAGAATTTTAGAGCATAAGGCCTTTTTCCCGATATTTGCTTTGGTAGCTGAAGCGCCACCGCCCGAAGAGTTAAAGGCAATGTTGGAAGAGAAAGAAACTAAAAGCAATAGCGGAAAGAAGTATTTCAATGTTTGGGGGGTCTTTTTATACTTACAGGCCGACACAAATGGCACGTGTCGGCTTTTCTTTCTACCCCAGGTAGGTGTTTGTTATTACATAGAAAAATTACCCCTACCATGTCAACCTCGACGCTTGATTCCGAGAAGTCGGGC
>CAYFXL010000216.1:0-4136 GCA_964346945.1 uncultured Syntrophobacterales bacterium | reverse complement strand
CACCTCCACCTCCAAACGGCCAATGATCTTGACCAGGTCCACCCAGTTTTCGATATCGCCGTGAATGAATTTGATATGGGTAGCATCTGCCGGCAATTGGTTGAGCGTAGGGTCGACGCTCACCCATCGTCCCATCCATGCCTCGGCCCACGCGTGGTAATAGAAACCATCTCCAAAATAGAGAACCCCCACACAGGGTCTCGAGGGAATGCCCATGCTCCTCAACAGGGCGACCAAAAGGAGGGCGTGTTCATTGCAATCCCCTACCCTTGACTCCAAAACCTCCAATGCACTGGGCAAACTCAGGGTCGGTTTCTTCTGGATGTACCGATATACCCATTCGTTCAGGACTCGTATCGACTCGACGGTACCCCTCCTGTCGCCAACAACCTTCTCTGCTTTTCCGCGTATGAGGGGATGATCGCTCTGAATGAGAGCAGTTGGCTTCAAAAATTCCTTAACCTCCTTTCCATTTGGAGGCAGTGGCAGGGAGGGTGAATTGGGCCATTCCTCCCTGACGACATGAAGGGTATGTCCGGTGAGTCTCTGACGATCGTCGTTCATTGCGAACTTCATCAAGGGGATACGCTTCAATTTGACTTTGAGAGAGGAAACCCTACGAGGATCGCCTATGGAGATGTTGGATCTTACCGCGACCGCTCGGATGATATCGAACGCTCCTCCAGAACCCCCTTCCTGGGCCACATTCTTCTCTTCTCGCGTCAAAACCAAGCCCATTGGGCTCTCTTCCTTGAGGACAGAACCCTCATCATCCAACCAGATGTTCACGTCTATTCCCCGAAAGGACAGCCTCAATCGATTGGCCAACAAATCATTCTCGCCTAAGGTGATTCTTTCCTTTCCCAACACGGTGACATTGACATTGCTGAGGCTCATCGTTGAGGGATCGAACATGGAGACCCTATAACGCCTATCCTCTTCCAACCCCCTCTGAATCAGGAAAGGTCTCAAGTTGTTGGCCAAGAATGGAATGTAGTCGAATGAAACCGTCCTTTGTGTAATCTGACCTCCCGAATTGACCGTCAGGGCCAGCTTCTTTCCAACGACCTGCCCGGCGATCTTCATCCCGGTCGAGTCCGTCGATAAGTCGAAACGGAAGGACCGGAGGTTGAACTTCTTATCGGCTATGCATTCTGTGATCATGTCCACCCGCTGAGAATGGTCCAACACCATCAACTTCATGGAGATCTTCTCGTGTATGGCGTAACCATCCTCATGCCTCCTAATGGTCTCATGGGCATGTCCGATTTTGACACCCTTGAAGTAGATCCCCATCCATCTCTGTCCCAAGGGAACCCGATCTTCGGAAGCGATGGCTTCCGGCTCCAAATACTCATCGACGTGATGGAAATAGACCTTTTCGACCAGCATCCCCATCATGGTCGTCCAAAAAGCCACGATTCCGATGGATAATCCCGTCGACCAGTGAAAGCGTGCCATTGAAGAACCTCAAGGGGAGGGCATTAATAACGGCAAAGAGAAAAGCAAAATAGATGCCAAAGAAAAAATATCAGACCTGTTTTAGGCTGTCAATTGACTCGAGCCTCATGAATCCAGGAAGAGTTACGTTGGTCCTGATGGCATGGGATATTCCCCGAATCATCGAGACCCCAATGGGTTGAAGATCGAACGGAAACCTGGTAGGTTGTATTTCGCTTGTTCCTATGACAAGAGAGGGAGATGCATATGGAAATTACCATTCTCGGTTCCGGAACGTGCGTCCCTTCCCTCAAGCGTGGCTCTCCAGGGCTGACCCTCCGTATTGGGGAAAGGATCTTACTCTTCGACAGCGGAACGGGAACCATCGAAAGGATGCTCAAAAGAGGAATCACTTACTCGGACCTGGATGCGGTACTCTATACCCATACCCATCCGGACCACGTAGCCGACTTGGTTCCACTGGTATTTGCCTGCAAATACGGGGACCCCCCCCGAAGAAGGGACCTTCCTATCATCGGCGGAAGGGGATTCAAAACATATTTTCAGGCGATTCAGGGGGTATATGGGCATTGGCTTCAACCCGATTTGTTTCAAATACCTATCAGGGAAGTGTATGATGACATCCTGGATTACGACCTGTTCAAGGTAATTGCTAAACCCATGAACCATATCCCGGAGAGCGTTGGCTATCGGGTAGAGTCTCATGACGGAAAAAGCATGGCATTTTCTGGGGATACCGATTACAACTCCAACCTCGTTGAGCTCGCAAGAGATGTGGATGTCCTCGTTATCGAATCGGCACTGCCCGATGAGATGAAGGC
The DNA here is from genome assembly GCA_964346945.1 of uncultured Syntrophobacterales bacterium. Taxonomy (GTDB): domain Bacteria; phylum Desulfobacterota; class BSN033; order WVXP01. The sequence goes on along the minus strand of CAYFXL010000216.1, from coordinate 1,854 downwards.
CGATGGCCACTTAACCCCCTCCCTGGCGGGAAGAATTGGCCAGGAGGCCAACTGCAAGAAAATGGTTTTAACCCATCTGTATCCCGTGTGTGACACTGTCGACATCGCTCAACAATGCAAACAGGAATACGGGGGGGAGTTGCTTATCGCCGAGGACCTCATGGAGATATCCGTTTGAATCCATTCTCTTTGTCATCGATATTTCCTCGCGTTTTCTCATCCTTCATCGTGGTTTAGTCAGTATGGGCTCCGAAATTGAATCCAATGCCTCAGAGGGGAACTGCTCGACCTGAAATCCTCCACCGAATTCGACTCCAGAACACCGGAATACTCGGTGAACCCAACGACGTAATCTATTGACATCCTTGGGACATGAGATATAAAATTATGAGTATGCCACGGGAAATGGGGAAAGCCTCATGTTAAGGCTCAAACTGATCCTTCCAGCCCTTTTGCTCTCAATAACCTTTTTCTGCCTTTTTGCCTTCGGCACCGAGGGAAAACACGTCAATGTCATCGAAATCAATGGCGTAATCAATCCCGTCGCGGCAAAATTCATCACGGAGGCCATCGACCAATCCGAGGAAGATGGGGCCCAATGCCTTATCATCCAGATGGATACACCGGGGGGGCTCATGGATTCGATGAGGGCAATCGTCAAGAAATTGCTTTCCGCCCGTGTCCCCACTGTTGTGTACGTCTCTCCTTCAGGTGCGAGGGCCGCTTCCGCTGGTGTCTTCATTACCATGGCCGCTCATATTGCGGCAATGGCTCCCAGCACCAACATCGGCGCCGCCCATCCTGTCACCCTGGGATCAGGGCAAAAGGAAAACAAAGCCATGATGGATAAGGTCGTCAACGATGCCGTTGCTCAGATAAAGGGGATCGCCGAAAAACGCGGGAGAAATGTCAAATGGGCAGAAAAGGCAGTACGGGAGAGCGTCTCCATTACCGAGGCAGAGGCTCTGAAGCTGAAGGTAATCGACCTGGTGGCCCCAGACCTGGATTCCCTATTGGCCAAAATAGATGGTCGCAAGGTGAAGATCGACTCCGGGACGAAGGTCGTCGCGACTAAGGGTACGACCGTCAATCGGAGGCAGATGGGGTGGAGGTACCGATTTCTCGATATCATCTCGAATCCCACCATCGCCTATATCATGTTGATGTTAGGCATCTATGGCATTTTTTTCGAGCTCTCCAATCCCGGTGCCATATTGCCCGGAGTCATCGGAGCCATTTTCCTCATCCTGGCTTTCTTCGCCCTTCAGATGCTACCCATTAACTATGCCGGATTGGCCCTCATCCTCCTGGGTATAATCCTCTTCATTGCTGAGGTTAAGATCACCAGTTATGGCATGCTCTCAGTTGGAGGTGCTGTCTGCATGGTCTTGGGTTCTATCATGCTCGCCGAAAATCTCCCGGATTATATGAGGATTTCGAAGGCCGTGATCTTTCCAGCAGTATTTGTGAGCGCGGCGTTTTTCCTATTTGCCGTCACCATGGCGCTCAAGGCGCGCATGAAAAGACCCACGACGGGAGTTGAGGGGCTCATCGGGGAGCTCGGCGTATCGGAATCGGTGCTCGACCCTGAGGGAACCGTCTCCATCCATGGCGAACTCTGGCGGGCTGAATGCGACGAAAGGATTGAAAAGGGAGAAAGAATCAAAGTGGTGGAGGTCGACAATCTAAAATTGAAGATAGTAAAAGCATAACCCCCTCTTCAGAAAGGAGGAGACAACATGGTCTTTACTCCAGGTATTGTTGTGGTCGTCATTTTCGTTTTTATCATTTTGGCCTCCGCGGTAAAAATCTGTCGTGAATACGAGCGTGGGGTTATCTTCCGTCTGGGAAGGC
>CAYFXL010000215.1:0-4149 GCA_964346945.1 uncultured Syntrophobacterales bacterium | reverse complement strand
TCTGTGAGGGTATAGAGTTGAAGCATACACATTATCCAATTTTAAAATCAAGAAGATAGAGCCATTTCCCATCCTGCCTATCCTTGTTACTCCTGTGACGGCAGCGCCCTTAAATCCAGGGATTGAATTCGAACTCCAAGACACGGTTGAAAAAGTGAAATTCTTACCATTGAAAATGATTAGCCTCCTCTGGTAATTTCTGTCAGGAAGAAAGGATCGATAATCCCTTGAACTGGGAACCGTTCCAGGGGAAGACCATTGAGGAAAAGATCCTTGGGCATCATGCGGGTGGTGAAGTAAAAGCTGGAGATTCTTTGCTGGCAAACGTGGACGTGATGATGGGCAACGAAGGATCTCTTCCCTTGCCTTTGAGGTTGGAAAAAATCGAATCTGGCTTGACGACTCGGTTCCGGCCCGATGGAATCATGAGGGACAAAGGTCTGAAACAGGCTTGAGCAGGCCACGAATTGAATACCAACGAGGAGGATTGCGATGTTTGAGGTTTCCCAAATGGTAAAACGAATTCAAGGTTCTGAACGTTCTCAAAGGAAGATGATCGTTCCCGAAGGTGCGATCAGAATGGATAGGGGGGAACCGGATTTTCCAACGCCCGCCCATATCCAAGAAGCCGCCGCGCGGGCCATGAGGGATAATTTTACCCATTACGTAGATCCTTATGGGGATAGAGAGCTGAGGGAAGCCGTCTGTATGACCCTCAAGAGGGATTATGCCGTGGAGCGGAATCCGGAGAACATCCTGATCACCGCAGGGGGTATCGAGGCCATTCATGCCATCTCAGCGACCTATCTCAATCCAGGTGATGAGGCTCTGGTTTTTGACCCAGGGTACTCCGCCTATGCGGATTCCATTGCCCTTTTTGGCGGGAAGGCCGTTTTCGTTCCCCTGACGGATTGTTTCCATCTCGATCTGGAAGCAGTCCGAGAGCGGATCTCAAAAAAGACAAAGATGATTTTTCTCGCCAGTCCCAGCAACCCGACAGCGGCTGTTCTTCGAGAAGAGGAAATCAGGGGACTTGCCAAAATTGCCCTGCAACGCGGTCTGCTCTTAGTTATCGATGAGGTGTATCACAGGTTGCTCTATGGGGGAGTCGAGCATTTTTCCATTTGCCAGGTCCATGAAGTGAGAGACCGGGCCATTTTACTGAACAGTTTCTCGAAGACCTATGCGATGACCGGCTGGAGGGTGGGCTATCTCGTGGCCGACGCGAAGGTCATCAATGACCTCGTCGAATTTCACAAGGCTCTGGTTATCTGTGTCAATGCCCCTGCTCAGAAAGCCTGTGTAGCAGCACTCACGGGATCTCAGGATTGTGTCGAGGGCATGAAGGCAGAATATACCAGGAGGATGAAATTGGTTGAAAAAGCCTTAGAAGCGATAGAGAGGGTCTCGGCCCCGCCGTGCGAGGGGGCTTTCTATTTCTTCCCCCGATTTGAGCATCGGATCACCAGCAGGGAAATGACGCAGTACCTCGCTGAGAGGGGGGTTTTCGTGCGAAGCGGAACCGAGTACGGGGGAAAAGGCCAGCACCACTTCCGGATCGCCTTTGCCACATCGATGGAGAAACTCCAGGAGGGGATGGATAGGCTGAAAAGGGCTCTCGATGAGTTGGATTAGACAAAGACGATGAATTTCGCTCCGTTTCGTTCTGCCACTCACGTCCTGAAAGATTCCCGCTTTTGCCCCGAAGGGTTCTTTGCTCGAATTAGGGCCCGTGCGGACTAGATTCGTGGGCTTCCTCCTTCGAGGACGATTCTCCCGTCAAGTTCGACGGTGGGTTCCCACATGATCAGATCATAGTGAATCGCCGCCTTCACCTTTCCACCCAGCGTCACGTTTGTGCCGATTCCGATGTGGACCGTCCCGAAAACCCCCTCGTCTTCAAGCTGAACTCCCTGCATGGTCGATTTCGGATTGAGCCCCACGCCCAGTTCTGCCACGTTATAGACCTTCGGGTCGTTTCGGCTCTCGAGGTCGTCCGCCAATTTTTTTGCCTGATCTGCCCCTTCTATTTTCGTAATCACCCCTTCTTTCACAGTCGCCACTATAGGCTCCTTCAGAAGGCCGATATCGAGGTAGGGGAGACTGGCATCAGCGACAATGGTGCCTTCTGAGGTTCCCTCCATGGGGGAAAAGTTGGCCTCGACGGTGGGAACGGGTGAAAGTTGACCGGGTTCAACGATACAGTACATGGCGTTTCCAGGACGGCCTTCTTTCTCCATCGATAAATGGGTGCCTCTCGGGGTGGTCAAGAGAACCTTCCTGCTCTTTTCGAAGGCATTGGCCATCTTCTTGCACACGGCTTTCGATTCGTTAAAGTCTGCCTCGATCCCCCCGGAAATGAGCTGGTCTTCGATAAACTCGGTCATGACGAGGCTTCTGGCCCCGGATTCGAGGGCACCTTTCATCGCTTGGGTATGGGTGATCGAATAGGAGACCGGAGTAAAGATCACATCGGCCTTTTTCATTGCTTCGCCAATGGGAACGGGAGGTTCTTGACCATGCCCTTTTCTGGGCGTCATAATGGCGATCATCACCTCAGCCCCTCTTTCATAGGCTGCCGCAGCAAGTACTTGAGCGATCTTCACCCTCTTGAAATCCGTCACGATTAAGACATTTTCATCGCGCTTCACACCGGCACAGGTCTCCATCAGCTTTCTGGCCCCTTTGGTCATGAGGATCTCTTTCATTATCTGCTCCTTCGTAAAAAGGACTGCTATTTCATATAATTCTTCTTCCCCAATGTCCATTTTTGAGGAGGGTGTGCAACGGAGACTGGGCTCAAATCGTTCACGCAGGCGGGACCAACTGGATCACGGGGGTATGCGCTGACTTTGATCACTGCGGACCCCAGGGGGAACCCTCCTGGGGCACAAGGGAAAGGATAAAGACCTGGGAGATGATCCAGGCTTTCCGGTAGAGAATGAGATCAGCCTTACGGTTCTCAGGGACCACCTTCCTTCTTTTCAGTCAAACGCTTTGACCGATATGGGATACCCAGGATGGGATGATTTATTAGTAAGGACGTGAAATTACCTCGTCGCTAGCGGTCAGCACGTATCTCTTTGTGAACTTCTTCAAGGGTGCCGTCAAGTAATTGGATAATTTCATCGATCTGTGCCTCGGTGACAATAAAGGGAGGTGCTACCATAAAGCCGTCCCCAGCTACACCCTGAACTTGCCCGCCAGAAGCCGGATAGAGGATTAACCCCCTCTTCCACGCAGTTTCCACTACGAATTTGGTGACTCCCCTTTCCGGGGGAAACGGCTCTTTTGTCCCCCTGTCCTTCACCAGTTCCACTCCCCTCATAAACCCCTTTCCTCGTATATCCCCCACGAAGTCAAACCGGTACAGACTGGAAAGCCTCTCCATGAGATATTCTCCCATGCGAGCCACATAGGAGACTAACCCATTCTCCTTGATAAAGTCGATAACGCTGAGGGCTACCGCGGCAGCCAAGGGATTCCCCTGATACGTGAAACCATGGGTGAAACTCCCTAACGTTTCCTGAAAAGGTCGGAAGACCTTATCAGTACAGATGGCGACCCCAATGGGAAAATATCCCGCTCCCAGCCCTTTACCCCCTGTAATGATATCTGGAGTCACTTCCCAGTGTTCAATGCCGAGATTTTTCCCCGTCCTCCCAAACCCGGTCATTACTTCATCGGCGATAAACAGGACATCGTACTTATCACATATCTGTCTCACGATGGAGAAGTATTCCGGAGGAGCAGGGACAGCACCAAGGGTTGCTCCCACGATTGGCTCCGCGATAAATGCAGAGATATACTCCGATCCTATCTGGTTGATAGCCCGCTCCAGTTCCCAGGCACACTCGGAGCCACAGGTCTCTTGTTTCTTTCCATACGGACACCTGTAGCAATACGCAGGTGGGATGTGGGGAAAGTCGAGCAAGAGCGGCTGATAGATTTTTCGAATCATGGTCCTTCCACTCATGGAAAGAGCTCCTATAGTGGCCCCGTGGTAGCTTTGCCATCGCGAAATCACGATGTACTTCTGCTCTTTCCCCCGAGCAACATGGTACGAACGTGCCATCTTCAGGGCGGTCTCGGAGGCCTCGGATCCTCCGGAAACGAAATATACCTTGTCGAGATTTCCCGGGCACATCT
>CAYFXL010000214.1:0-4160 GCA_964346945.1 uncultured Syntrophobacterales bacterium | reverse complement strand
TCACCGGGACTCTCGATTCACCACCTGGAAGAAGAGGACATTATCTCACCTGGAAAGTATCTTCAGTGATGACTCCGAATACGTCCGGAGATTCGAGAAGTTGAGCTTCCAAGAGCCCGGATTTGGCTCCCCGGGGGGCTCCGGGACCTCATATGAGGATATGGGGGGGTCTTTCGTACACGATTTGGACAGGGCAAAAACAATTTTGGAAGATGGGATCGAGGCTCTGAGGCGCCTGAGGCCTCCCAAACCAAAGGCAAAAACTACCCCGAACGAGGTTCCTGCAGGGGAATCTTTAACGGAGGAACCGGCATCGGATGATCTATTCTTTGAAAGGGCTATATTGGAAAAGACGTTATCGGAAGGACCGGCAGCTGAAACGATACCTGGGGAGGATTTGACCGTCACGGAAGAGATCTTGAAGACCTCGTATGAAGAAGAGACTGAGCCATCCCTCGAGGAGGTCATAAAGGGCTCTCAAGAAGTGAGCGAACCTCCACTGGAGGAGGTCATGAAGGATTTTCAGGAAGGGAGCGAGCCTTCCCTGCGGAGCCAATCCGTCGAGGAGGTTGTCGGATACGTCTCCTCCCTGCTCTATCACTACATCTCCCTGGAGGAAGATTTTAAGACGAGGAAAGCGCTTCAAGGGTTACGGGACGAGTTAGACAAAGCCAAAAGGTCCAAGGAGGGAATGATGAAGGCCCTCAAGGCATCCTGGGAGGAGGGAAAGGAAGTACTGATTGATATCATCGCACGGGTATTTGCCAAAAAGGAGTAAGACGCTGGTCCCTTTGAGTCGGAACAGAAGAGCCGGATAGACTACCGATCCGGCTCATTTTGCGTTTCCTTGCGGAGAATATCTGGTGGGCCGTGCTGGATTCGAACCAGCGACTCTCTGCTTAAAAGGCAGATACTCTACCGACTGAGTTAACGGCCCACTTCATTATCCAACACCATACGTGGATGGAAGAATAGAGAAAAACAAAAAAAGGTTAAGCAATAATTGTATTGTATATAATCCTAACTCCAAAAAAAATCTATCCCCCTTCAAAGGGATTTTTGAGAAGGATAGTCTCATTTCTCTCCGACCCCACTGAAATGAGAATAACTTCCGTCTCAAGGATCTCCTCAAGCCGCCCTATGTACCGTTGGGCATTCACCGGAAGATCCGCAAATACCCGTGCTCCCGTGATATTCTCCTGCCAACCATCGAGCTCCTCATAGGCTGGCTCTACAGCCTGCCAAACGCCGAGGCTCGATGGCGCCTGTCCAAGAACCTGCCCATTCCATCGATAACCGGTACACACTTTGATCTTATCCAGGCTGTCCAGGACGTCTAGCTTGGTCAGGGCTATCCCGCTCAAACCATTGACCCTCAGGGCATGTTTGACGATAACGGCATCGAACCAACCACATCGCCTCGGCCTCCCCGTGGTAGCTCCGTATTCCCCTCCCCTTTCCCGAATCTCCTCCGCTAAAGTACCGCTCATTTCCGTTGGAAAGGGGCCTCCCCCTACCCTCGTCGTATAAGCCTTTGAAACCCCAATGACGGAATGGATATGGGTCGGGCCGACCCCCGAACCCGAACAGGCATTTCCGGCTACCGTGCTGGATGAGGTCACGTAGGGATAGGTGCCGTGATCTACATCCAGGAGGCACCCCTGTGCCCCCTCAAAGAGCAAATTCCTCCCCTGTATCATCTCCTCGTGGATGGCAAGGGACGTGTCGACCACATATTTCCCCAGTAGTTCCCGAAACCCCATATAATCGCTGAGGATTTGAGCCCCATCCAAAGCGGATTCCCCGAGCATTTCGGTCAAATAGAAATTCTTTTGGGTAAGATTTTCCTCCAGTTTTTCACTGAAGGCCCTTTCATCCAGGAGGTCAATTACCCTGATCCCATACCGGGCAGCCTTATCCTCATAAGCTGGCCCAATACCCTTTCCGGTTGTCCCGATCTTCTTACCCCCCGATTTAAGGCGCTCTCGAGCCACATCGATGGCCTTATGGTAGGGCATGATGAGATGGGCTCCCTCGCTGATGAGGAGTTGGGATTCATCCTGAAAATATCCCCTCTTCTTCACGGCGTCAATCTCCTCGCAGAGCACATCGGGATCGATTACAACGCCACTGCCGATAATGCATTTCTTCCCCGGATGGAGGATACCAGAGGGAATCAGGTGGAAGATAAACTTCTCGCCCCCCACCACCAGGGTATGGCCGGCGTTGTTTCCCCCCTGAAATCGGATGATCACGTCGGCGAACTGGCTGAAGAGGTCAACAATCTTCCCCTTGCCCTCATCACCCCATTGACTTCCCACGACAATTACGTTGGGCATTCTCTTACCCTCGTTTCAGCTCAGAGTTCGATATGTTTAACGGAGATAACATTGGGCAACTCTGATAGCTGTTCCATCAGCTCTTTTGATATAACCGAATCCAAGTGAAGCAGGGAAATGGCATTGCCTCCCATCCGATCGCGGCCAAATTGCATGGTAGCGATGTTGATATCTCTATTCCCGAGGGTTGCCCCGATATTCCCAATGACGCCGGGCCTGTCGTAATTCTGAATCAAGAGCATGTTACCCTTTGGCACGGCCTCGATACGGAAATCGTTGATTTGCACAATCCGGAAGTCCTTGGTACCGAAAAGGGCCCCTGCTACAACATTCCTTTCCCCTCTGCCCATCGCCGTAATAGCAACCATATTGGCGAAATCCTCAGAGCTACTCGACTTGGATTCCCTCACCAAGATTCCCCGGTCCTTGGCTATGACGGAAGCGTTTACAAAATTGACCACCTCCCCCATATACGGGGTCAACAAACCCCTCAATATGGAAACGGTAATGGGTGAGACGTCATACTCCACCACGCTGCCCTTGTACTCCACGAAAAGCTCTTCGATTGCGAAGTCAGATATTTGGGTGAGAAAACTCCCCAATTTCTCCCCTAAATCGAGATAAGGCTTGACTACGGGGAGGACATCAGGGCCAACAATGGGAATGTTCACCGCATTTCGAATCCTCTTGTTGATGAGGAAATCGATTACCTGATCGGCAATGGCCACGGCCACATTCTCCTGGGCCTCACTTGTCGCAGCTCCGATGTGAGGGGTACAGACAACATTGTCCATTTCGAACAGTGGGTTATTTCCCGCCGCCTCATGCTCAAAGACATCCAGGGCAGCTCCCCTCACTTTTCCAGACCTCAGCGCACCCAAGAGGGCACTTTCGTCAATAATCCCCCCACGGGCGCAGTTGATGATCATCACGCCCGTTTTCATCCTCTCAAAGGCCTCAGTTCCGATTAAGTGCCCGGTCTCTTCCGTTAAGGGGGTATGGATGCTGATGAAATCGGATTGGCTCAACAGATCATTCAAGGTGACCAAAGAAACTCCCTTTTGGGCCGCTATATCCGGGGAGATATAAGGGTCGTACACTATCACATGCATCTTCAATCCCTGGGCCCTCTCCGCTACAAGGCTACCGATATTGCCAATTCCCAGGATGCCGAGGGTCTTCTCATAGAGCTCGACCCCCATGAATTTACCCCTCTCCCACTTTCCCGACTTCGTGGAGGTATTGGCCTGTGGAATATTCCTCGATACGGCGAGCATCATGGCTATGGTATGTTCGGCGGCCGCCACGGCATTTTCAGTGGGGGTGTTCATCACGAGGATTCCCCTCCGCGTGGCTGCTTGCACGTCGATGTTATCTATTCCAATTCCGGCACGTCCGATGACCTTAAGCCTCTCCGATGCGTCGATAATATCAGCGGTGAGCGCTGTTTTGCTCCTGACAATGATACCATCGTATTTCCCGATCGTTGCCCTTAACTCACCGGGGCTGATATTGGCTTCCACATAACACGTAATCCTCTCCTCCCCCTTCAGGATCTCTATACCCCTGGGGGACAACCGATCAGCCACCAATACCCGGTACGTTCTTTCCCCTTCCATCTGGCCCCCCTCCAAGGGCTACAAACACCTCTTCCGCAGCCTTCACCCCAGCACCCAGCTCGAATTGATGCCCCATCTCCTTGAGAAGCATCTCCAGCGCACTGATAACCATGATCACATCCAGGCGTCCGTAGTATCCCAAGTGGGCAATCCGGATGATCTTTCCCTTGGCCTGATCCTGCCCTCCGGCAACGGTAATCCC
>CAYFXL010000213.1:0-4179 GCA_964346945.1 uncultured Syntrophobacterales bacterium | reverse complement strand
CAAAGGGGCTTCGTTATTTCAATGGGGAAAGGCCATCCGGGTATCCCTCAAGCTCATCCCTCTCACCTGTTCAATCTTCACTCTAAGCCTTAGCCTACTGAGCGACCTATCTGCTCCCACGAGTTTAGAGAGCCATGGCTAAGGGCTAAGGGCCAAAGCCCAAAGGCAACAGGCAATAGGCGAGAGGTCAGAAGTTCAAGGTTAAACAAAGGAATAGGTGCTGCGGTTTGAAGCATAGGATTACACTTACGAAAAACAGTTGTTCCAGAAACTCAATAAACCGAATCAATCCAACAAACGATCTGAACCATCCTAACCATCTAAACGATTTCAACCAAATACACCAAATAGACCGGATCAACCAGACAAACCCCAGGAAGTCAGAAAACTCAGATGAATGTTCCCTTGTAGCAAGTTCCCCAATCGCATATAATAATTTGATTGAATATATGAGCATTAAGAAAAGAGCATAAGATGTCCATTCACTCCATTTTCGAGAGGGGAACAGGGGAACACCCGGCCGTCTTGATGGAGACGGATCCGAAATGGATCTCAACCCTATCCTGGCCTATCCTGCCCGCGTTCTGATTGCCGATGCCAGGATTCTATTGAAGGAGAGAGATGGCCATGTATGAAATCAAGATCGAATCTTCATTTTCGGGAGCTCATAACCTCAGGGGTTACGACGGGCAATGCGAAAACCTCCACGGGCACAATTGGAAGGTCGAGGTCTTCGTCTCATCATCGGAATTGGGGGAGGACGGGATGGTTTTAGACTTTAGGCGGTTAAAGGAAGCCACCCGAGCAGTCCTGGAAACCCTTGACCACAGGTATCTCAACGAAATCCCCTACTTCATCGAAGTCAACCCATCATCGGAAAACATCGCGAAATATATCTTTGACGGAATGAGGAATCGGCTTGGAGAAAAAGGGATTAGGGTGACCAAGGTGACGGCGTGGGAATCCCCAGGAGCCTGCGCCTCTTATTATGAGGATTAAGAAAATGCATGACATTCAAAACCAACATGATTGGCGAAATATCGAGATCAACAAGGTTGGGGTAAAGGATATAAGATATCCCATCACCGTTCTGGACAAGAATAAGGGTGTCCAGCATACCGTGGCCAGCGTCAATATGTACGTGCATCTCCCTCACCATTTCAAGGGGACTCACATGAGCCGTTTCGTCGAGATCCTCAATAAATATAGGGGCAGTATCGCCATCAAGAATTTCTCCAATATCCTGAATGAGATGAAGGCGAAACTTCGGGCAAAAACTGCTCACCTTGAGATCGAGTTCCCCTATTTTATCGAAAAGGTTGCCCCCATCACCAAATCGAAGAGCCTGATGGAGTACCGATGCCGATTCTGTGGTTCAAGCGATGAAGTTGAAGACTTCTACATGGGCGTTACCGTTCCAATTACCACTGTTTGTCCATGCTCCAAAGAAATCAGTCAACACGGAGCCCATAATCAGAGGAGCCTCGTGACCGTCAATTTCCGTTTCAAACGATTTATCTGGATTGAGGACATCATTGACCTGACCGAGAGCTGCGCCAGTTGTGACGTCTATTCCATCCTTAAACGACCGGATGAACGGTACGTCACCGAAAAGGCTTACGAGAACCCCATGTTCGTGGAGGACATCGTTCGGGAGGTTTCGGAAAGGCTCATGGCAGATGAAAATATCACCTGGTTCACCGTGGAATCGGAGAATTTCGAGAGCATACACAACCACAGTGCCTATGCGTTCGTGGAGAGAAGCAGAAACACGGCAGGCCAATCATTGTAAGACAAAAGGTGGCTCCTATTGCCCTTCTTTTGGACGGAGTATTATGGTATGGTTTTTGCTTCAATATCTCCTTGATACAATACCTCATCTCCGGAAGCCACTATGCGAAACCCTTACAACTTCACAAGACCGGCTCAAGAATATGCGTTCCTGGGGGGCCGTGACAGGGAACTGAACGAAATCAAGTACTACATCAACCTCAATAGAAATGGGGGGAATTATCAGTTGGCCCTTCAGGGAGATAGGGCCTCGGGAAAAACGAGCCTCCTGAATGTCGTCCAAAGTCTATACAGAAATGAGCAAGATGTACTCATGGCTCGCGTGGACCTCAACGTGGATCTGGTCACCTCTGAATATCTCTTCTTCCGGGAAATCCTCAGCAGCATCATCGACGAGGGGCTAAAAAGGGGAATCTATGTGTGGCCATCCAAGCTCGAACAACCCGGTCGTCCCAAGAAGTTCCTCCACGACCATAACGAACCCCTCTTCTTCTTTGAGATCAGAAGCGACGGAACCATCGATGAAAAGCTCCTCTTCCCGGACGCTTACATCAATGCGGCAAGACAGAACAGACTCGACCTTCCCATCCCGCAACGCATTGTCATAGAGGGCTTTCGAACCCTGATCAAAGCTTTCTCCCAAAGGGGAATCAAGGTGATCATGCTCCTCTTGGATGAATGCGACCTCCTCTCCAAGAATACCGCCCTTCTTCAAAAACAGAGAAACATCATCGACTCCCTTTCTGGATATATGTACATCTTATCAGGTACGAATCGGATGTTTCCGGAGATGGACAAAGTCTTCTCCCCCTTTCGGAGGCAGTTCGTTACGATCAAGGTCGGGAAGTTCACCCATCTCAGTCAAGCAATCGAATGCGTCCGAAAGCCCCTGGAAGCCAATGAAAAATCACTCTTCGACGATGAGACCATCGGACGCATCTTCTCCCTTTCAGACGGCATGCCTTATAAGATCAATATGCTATGCCACTTCATGTATGAAAATATGGGCCTGAAGGGGCAAAATAACTGCCACATCGCCGAGGAAATCCTCAAGAAATTCAAGGAACAGCTCTCCCGTTCATAGTGGTTATCTCCCTCAACATGGCATCGCGGGACTGCAACTCACCTTCCACATGGGGCGAGGATAGCGGTTTGAGGTTAGAGGCTGAAGGCTGAGGGCTAAAGGCCAAAGCCCAAAGGCAATAGGCAATAGGCGAGAGGCTATGGGCCAGAAGACAAAACAGGTGCCGGGGTCATGCGGTGCTACGGTTCTGCAGTGTTGCTGTTGGACGGAAAAACGAAATATACGAAATAGACCAGATTAACCATCCTAACCATCTAAACGATCCCAACCAAATAAACGAAGCAACCCAGACAAAACAGATAAACCAATGGGCTAGTCCCCTGTACCCTCCAGGAAGCGAATAATCTCCCTCCGCACATCGAGGTCTATTAACATCCTCAGATGGTTCACAGGGAATTCCTTTTGGAATCCTGGCCTCATCCACGCTATTCGAGCCCTCCCCGTGGAAACGAAACCATCTCCCTTTTCGTTGACGATCTCATCGGGCATCATCACGGCGGGGATCATCTTGGAAAGTGAATCGATTAAGGAGGTTACCTCCCTCAAATCTCCGGTATCGTGTGTGGATATCCGATAGAGCTTCGTGAAAACCGTGCTCGTCGCCACCAAATTGAGGTAGGGTATGCGGCTTCGTTCCTCCTTGAGCTCTTTGAGTTTCAGACCAAGGATAAAGGAGGAATGGGGGCGGAGCTCTTCCAAGGCTACCCCCTTGAATAGCCCCGCGATTTCCTCGTAGAAGGCCGACAACCGAGGCAAAATTCTTCCCCTGTTGGGCGAAAGGTCGCTGGGTATGACCCGGCCAATGACCTTCACTCCTCGGGCAACAAAGTCGCCCACATCGGCCAACCTGCTCCCCCCGTTGGGACAGGCCAAAAGGATGAGCCCTCCGATCCGTCCCCTTTTCGCCGGATGATCTTGGATCCATTTTCGCGCCACGAGCCCACCTCGACTATGACCGACCAGTATCAGGGGCACTCCCCCACTGAATATCACTTCGGACTCCTCGATTATCCCATCGAGTTCCTCCACTGCCAGGGCTATGGGCCCGTTGGGTTTGCACTGGGTCCAGGTTATCAGGTTATACCCCCTATCCTTGAGGACGTTCCACAGTGGTGGTGGTCTTGAGGAGAGCCTTCTCAGCGGTGTTGAGAGGCAATAGCTCTTGAATTTCCCAAAGGGAAAGTATGGAGGGACTGGCCTTCCCCGATAGTCCGCCAACACGTAATCGAAGGAAATCTTCCCCTTTGCGAGGAATTCCTCATAAGGATTGGTCCAGCTCTTCTCCGTTGCACCGAAGCCATGGA
>CAYFXL010000212.1:0-4189 GCA_964346945.1 uncultured Syntrophobacterales bacterium | reverse complement strand
GGATCGCATCTATTGGGTCTTTAACGGTTGTCCCCCCCCAACCTTGGCCCGGGAACCCGAAGTAACGCCCCGGAGAGGCGTAAACCCCAGGGGGTCTTATGCCGGTATACTTGAACCCCAGGGATTGACCCACGTGCCCTTCGGAGAATAGACCCGTTATATCGGAATCCAACACAATGATTTCATCGGCCAGGTCCTTGAGGTGGTTTCCAAAAATACCCATTATTGCAGCACCACAGCCAACTTTCATCTTACTGGCGGGCTCCCTATTGATGACGGGGGTTTCTCCCACCTGTAATTCCAGCTTTGCTCCTCCCTCCACTTCGAGCGAAAAGGGCGCCTTATTGGCTATGTCGACCATGAGCCGTGTCACCAGCGCGCTTTGGTCTGTTTTCATCAAATTGATGCCGCCCAAGCTGATCATCTTGGAACCATATTGCTCCGTGGTTACGTGACCGACCTGCCGCCCCTTGAGCTTGACGGGGGCACCCTCTTTTCCGATCGATTGATCGGTATCAATTTTTACCAGAATTGAACTATAGGTTAAGGGAGCCTCAGTAACCACGGTTACGACATCAATCCCATCGATCTCTTTCTCTGCCTGGATAGGAGCAGGATTGAAGTCAGGGTATGTGGTACCGGCTCCGATCGCAGTGACCAAGGGATTTGAAAGAACAAAATTCCGCTTAATTTCCTCGAACGTCTCCCGTTCAGGAAATTTCAGTGGATTGACAGCTTCCAATACTCCCCCGATGTTGATAAAACGTTGGCATGCACCCATAAAACCTTCTGTGACCTGACAACCTACAGGGCAGGAATCACAGCGCACAGCTCCTTCAACAATATCGGCAGAGGGGAGTATCGTCTTTGTGGGACACGTGATGGAGCAGAGATTGCATCTAACGCACTTTTCATTGAAAGAGGGAAAATCATTGATGAGATCGCAATGCCAGCAGCGCTCCGTTTCCTTGATAGCTTTTCCTTCAGAATATCCTCTATCCACCTCATCAAAATTTCTCCTTCTTTGATTCAGGGGGAGGAAACGGGCACTGACTCGTTCTGACTTCTGGGGGTACTCCTCGATTCGATAGGGGGGTTTTCCATCATCAGCCCTGGTGGAGATGAAATCACCGGTGATTTCTTCACCTTTCAGATATTGCCTTATGGATACGGCTGCCCTCAGTCCAGCAGCAATGGCTTCGATCACTGTTGCTGGACCCGTAACGACATCTCCGGCCGCGAAGATACCAGGAACGACGGTTTCAAGGGTGCGTTCGTTGATGTGAATGGTATTGGCATTTGCTCCAATAGGAGATCTCTCTAAAAACGAAAGGTCGACTCTCTGGCCGACTGCAGGGATAACCTTGTCTGCAGAAAGGCTGAAGGCTGAATCTTCTTTGGGGAGTGGACGGGACCTTCCGCTCTCGTCCGGTTTCCCGAGGACCATATTCTGGCAGATGACTTCCACAACTTTGCCATTTGAACCGCGAAGTTCGATGGGGCTTGACATGAGCTTTATGTGGACACCCTCTCTCTGAGCTTCCCTAATGTCCTCCTTGGCTGCGGGCATCTGGGCCATGTCTCGGCGATAAATGATCGTTACCTTCGATGCTCCGAGTCTCACCGCTGTTCTTGCTGAATCGACGGCAACGTTCCCACCGCCGACGACGATCACAGTTCCGTTGATTCTCGTGATATTGCCCCGTTTATGTTCGTGGAGAAACTCGAGGCCCTGAACGACTCCCTTTAGCCCCTCACCTGGTATATCGAGCATCTGGCTTTTCTGCGAGCCGATGGCAATCAATATAGCCTTGAACCCGGACCTCTCGATGGAATCCAAACTCAGGTCTCTTCCGAGTGCAATCCCGAATTGCACCTTTACTCCCAGAGACATTATGGCTTCGATTTCTTTGTCCAAGATCTCCCTCGGAAGGCGGTAATCCGGTATCCCGTATCTCATCCAGCCCCCCGCCTTCGATTCCTTCTCAAAAATCGTTACTCGGTACCCATTTTGGGCCAGATACCATGCCGCAGATAGCCCGGCCGGCCCTGCACCTATGAGAGCCACCTTTTCCTTCTTTCCTTCCGGATTTTTCCTTTTTGGAACTGGATCGGAGGGATTAAAATTATCCGTGACAAATTTTTTCAGTTCCCTTATAGCCAGAGGCTCGTCAAATCTGCAACGCCTGCAGGCCGATTCACAGGGATGATGACAGACCCGTCCACAAACGGCGGGAAAAGGATTATGTTCGGAAATATAATAATATGCTGCTCCATAGTCCCTCTCTTTTATACCTTTAATATACATGGGGATATTCGTCTTCACGGGGCAGGCTTCAACACACGGAGGGATTCGATGTTCAATCAGTGCTTCCGAACTCTGAAATGATAAGGCCTCGAGCGGACAAATATCTACACAAACTCCACATGCGATACAGTTGTTTACATCTAATTCCATGATTCATTTACTCCAGTTGTTTCTTCAAGGTCCTATTTTTTATGCACGGTTCCGATGCTCGTTTCTCTTTTAGTGCACGGTACACCCTTTCGGCAGTAATGGGAATTTCGGTAAATCGAATCCCGGTGGCATCGTAAAGAGCGTTGGCTACTGCGGCAGCCACCGGAATGAGGGAGGGTTCTCCAATCCCCTTTGCGCCATATGGACCGATGGGATCGTTCGACTCCATGAAAAGGACGTGAATAGGAGGGATATCCTTTGCAGTGGGTATGAGATAATCGGCCAGGTCGGCATTACAAACTCGTCCCCCGTCATATCTGATCTCTTCCATAAGGGAGTAACCCAAGCCCTGTGCCACCCCTCCTATTACTTGGCCCCTGGCCCCCAGGGAATTGATGACGCGCCCAATGTCGTGGGCCGCTACATAATCGAGAACCGTTATCTCGCCTGTATCCGGATCAACCTCCACGTGAGCAAAATGGGCCGCCAGGGGATAGGTTGCAGATATGTCGCCGTAGTAATTATTTTGGGGCGAGATACGAACTTTACCAGGGTCATAAACACCATGGGCAATGAGGGTTTCCCGGTCCTCCTGAGTGTGAGCCCAATGGACCACTTCCCGGAGAGGTATCTTTTCTTCCTCGTTTCCCTCTATCCACACCAGGCCACCACTGATTCGAACAGCTGAAGGGTCCGCATCGAGCATCTTCGATGTCTTCTCTACGATCATTGATCGCATCTTCTGTGCTGCCAAACGGGTAGCGTTCCCGGCTAACACCGTAGTCTTCGAGGAATAAGGCCCCAGCGCAAATGGACTGATATCCGTATCGACCTCGCTGACTTTTACATCCTCTATCTTCATCCCGAGCTCTTCAGCTGCGATTTGGGCCAAAACCGTCCGGACGCCCTGTCCCAACTCGGCTTCCCCAGAAAGCACCACCGCCGTTCCATCATCATGAAAGCGAATGATAGATTCAGATCCATCCCATTCCATGGCTCCGCGATTTCCTGAAACATGGATCATACACGCCGTTCCCATTCCCCTCATCTTTCTCCCGACCGGGCCTGAGCTACGCCATCCGATTCTTCGGGCACCCTCCCGAAGGCACGCGTCAAGGCCGGAACTTCTAATCTGCCAACCATGAACAGTGATGTCCCCTTCGTGAATAATGTTCTTTAACCGGAACTCTACAGGATCCATTTCTATCTCCTTCGCCACCATATCGATGATCGATTCTTGGGCAAAGGTGATCTGTGGATTCCCGTAGCCACGGAAGGCAGAGGTTGGAACCTTGTTCGTGTAAATGAGTGTAGATTCTGTTTCTGTGTGGTGATAACGATAGAGACAGTCGCTTCGGGTTGCCATGTTGGTGCAAACGATTTTGGGAGCCAAACTGTTATATGCGCCATTGTCCGCGATAATTCTCACGTGCTTGGATATGAGGGTCCCGTCCCTCTTTGCACCAACTCGAATCCAAATCTTAGCCGGCACGCGGTGAAAGCTCGCTGTCAAATCCTCTTCTTTGGAATGAACCAACCGCACAGGCCGATTGGCTTTCAGGGCTAGTGAGGCCGCTATCAAATGGAGTGAAGTGTCCAGTTTACCTCCAAAAGCACCCCCCATATGCGTCTGCACAACTCTCACGCGTGAAAGTGGCATACCCAGGACATTGGCTACTTTATTTCGCCATGTAAAAGGAGTCTGCACTGGGAGGTAGAGAATGAGGTTTC
>CAYFXL010000211.1:0-4279 GCA_964346945.1 uncultured Syntrophobacterales bacterium | reverse complement strand
CTCGGTATCGTTCCTCTTTTACCTCTTCAGGCACATGGTTGCCCAATGAAGCCGCCGGTGTCCCTTCCTCGGGGGAATATCGAAAGACGCCTATGCGATCAAATTGAACCCCCTGGACGAATTTTACCAGTTCGCGGAATTGAGCTTTGGTTTCTCCCGGGAATCCAACGATAAGGGAGGTTCTGAGGGTCAAACCTGGGATTTTTTTCCTCAATGTATCGATGAGCTGCTTTAACCGGCTTCTTGTAACTCCTCTTTTCATGTTCTTGAGGATCTGATCATTGATATGCTGAATGGGCAGGTCGATGTATTTGCAGATTTTCTCCTCCCGGGCGATGACCTCGATGAGTCCATCCTTGAAGTGGTTCGGATGGGGGTAGGCATAGAGGAGGCGAATCCATTCGATGCCCTCGACCCTAACCAGATCTTTCAGGAGGGTTTCGAGAGAAATTTCCTTTTCCAAATCCCTGCCATAGGAAGTCGTATCCTGGGAGACGAGGACTACCTCTCTCACGCCAGCGCGGGCCAATTGGCTAACCTCTTCGATCACCGAGCCAGGATCCCTGCTGCGATATCTCCCCCTCAGTTTGGGGACTGTGCAGAAGGAGCAGGCCCGTGAGCATCCCTCTGCAATTTTGACATAAGCGGTATGGCTCGGGGTAGAGATCAGACGGGGAGTTCGGTGATCGTAGAGGAAAGAGGGAGAGGTGTCAACGTAAAGCCTCTGGGAGGCGTGCTCGACCAGTCTATCGATGAGGTGGAATTGACCCGCCCCGATAAAGAGATCTACTTCAGGAAGCTCTTCCAGGAGCTGGGAGCCATACCGTTGTGGCAAGCAGCCGCAGACGATTAAGCGTTGGCAAAGCCCTTCCCTCCTGTAGTGCGACAGCCTCAGGATAGTATCGATGGATTCCTCGGTGGCATCTTGAATGAAACTACACGTGTTGACGATAATAACTTCGGCTTGGTCTTCATTGGGGGTGATGGTATAGTGATCCTTGGATAGAAGGCCCAACATAACTTCCGAATCGACTAAGTTCTTCGGGCATCCCAGGCTGACCATGTGCAGCTTCTTACCCATGCGCGATTCTCCTTTGAGATATTATTATATCGAAGGGCATTCATATTGACAAATCCGCCAGGTATGGTAGCGTGAAACGCAATTCTATTGCGAGGGTCGGCTTTGGAATATGATGTCATTATCGTAGGTGCTGGACCGGCGGGCTCGACTACGGCGCGTTCATGTGCTGAGAAGGGGTTGAAAACCCTCTTAATTGAAAAGGACCGGTTCCCGCGATATAAACCATGTGGGGGATTTCTCTCTCCAAGAGTTCTGGAAGTACTCGATTTCGATATAGGGGGGGTAATCGCGAGCACCGTCTCAGAAGCGAAATTCACCTTTCATTTGAAGGATCCTTTTTCCATCGTTTCCCCAGATCCGATCGGATATCTGGTGATGAGGGACTCCTTCGACTACCTCTTATGCCGGAAAGCCCAAGAGCGAGGGGCGGATTTGTATGAGGGAAGAACGGTGCTTACAGTTCAGCAGGATGCGGAAGGGGTTGACGTTTCCATCGCGGGCGGAGAATCGATGCGGTGCCGTTACCTCGTTGGGGCTGATGGGGCCCGCGGCGTCGTTGGTCGTTTGCTCAAGGGAGGTGTTACGAGGAAGATGGGTGTAGCATTGGAAGGAGAGGGACGTTTACCCGCGGGAATACGAAAAAAATGCTCTTCTGTACATCTCGATCTCGGGGTGATTCCCAATGGGTACGGATGGATTTTCCCCAAGGGTAATTTCGTCTCCTTTGGGATCGGTATTATCCTTCCATCGAGGGGTACGAAGCTCAGGAGTCGATTGGAACGGTTTGTCGCTGGCTTAGATTATATCCGGGGAGTGGGAATGGAGAAGGTCTGTTTCTATCCTTTGCCCACCTTCTCCGGAGATGATCTACCACTATCAAAGGGACGAATCCTTTTGGTAGGTGATGCCGCCAATCTGATAGATCCCCTGACAGGGGAGGGAATCTATTATGCGATAAAAAGCGGGCAGATGGCGGCTGAGGCGATCGTAAAGGCCATAAAGGAAGATCGAAAGCGAATTACCGGGTATCGCGAGTCTCTGAAATACACACTCTTAGAGGATTTGGCGGCGGCACTCAGATTATCCAAGGCAATATATCGATTGCCGAGGTTGGCCTATACGGTGTTCAAATCCCACAAGAGCTTGGGACTTTTCTATCTGCGCATATTGGCTGGCAGTGCTCGTTACGGTACCTTTTCAAGAAGGATGGTGGATGAGATTAGAAGACATTTGAGAAGAAAGGTGACGCCCATGATGGGAGTGTCCACGGCCTTGGAGTGAAGAACGGCTACTTCCCGGGAAATCCATGCCAGTGAGGCGAACTCCATGGGAAAAGATTTGAAAAAAGGCGTCTCAATTTCCCATCCCTTAAATCCGTTTGATACTTTTGGGATAACGTATGGAAATGGTTTGGCTTCCCTGAGCAAAAAAGGCTTGACAATCACTGTCTTAGTCTGTTATAAAGAAAGTTGCGTCTCAACGAATTTAGTGTAGATACCTTCGATATATTCGATATATAGGTAATAAGGCAAATGGGCGGGGGAAACTGATCACCGTGCGGTGATCGTAGCCCCCTTTTTCATTTATAGCCGGGTTGCCGAAGTTGAAAATCGGGTTTGACGATAGTCGCCTAATTTTCCCTATTGAGATCCGACGTTGCGGTGCCTCTAATTCCGAGCTTTGAGGAACGGCCCTCATGCCAAAGAGAAGGCCGAAGGTCCCAACCTTCGCAATCGGGTTCGTTTTGACCTTAGCCGTCCTTGGCCTCTATTATGCTCAATGGGGTTTCTTGGAGTCCATTGAGTTGAAGACGTTCGACTTGAGGACCCGATTGAACCAAGCCCAAAAGGCTCCATCCACTGTAGTCATAGTCTCTATCGATGATGAGAGCATTGCTAAGATGGGAAGGTGGCCCTGGCCTCGATCGGTCATCGCCCGGATGATAGATCTATTGGCACAGAGCGGGGCCAGGGTAATAGGGGTGGACATTCTGTTTTCGGAACCAGAGAAAAATCAGGGACTTAGAGAGATCCAAACGTTGAAGGAAATCTTTCTCTCCCGTTTCCTCAAGTCCGGGCCGACAAAGCAGATGGGGAAATTCCTGAGGTATCTCACGGAGGCGGAGGCCAATCTGGATAACGATTCAAAGCTCATCTCGTCGGTGAAGAAGGCCGGTAACGTCATCCTGCCCATGTATTTCGCCACGGACTCCCCATTGCTCCCTCCAGTAGAACCACTTCCCCCATATCTCGAGAAGAATAGCCTCAACCATATCACGAAAACACGGGAAGAGGATGTGTACCCCATTGTGGAGGCCAATGATGTAACCGCGCCCATTCCCGGGCTGGTGATGGGTTCCGCTGGCATCGGACATATCAATAGGAGTGTGGATGTAGATGGGGCAACGAGATGGGAGATCCTGGTGATCAAATATGGAAAGCTTTATTATCCCTCATTCTCATTGCAGATCCTCATGAAATATCTCAACGCCGCGAGACAAGGTAGCCGAATCATCTTGGGAAAGGGGATTGACCTGAGCAGCCTTCTCATCCCTGCGGATAAATCCATGAAATTGTTGATCCGTTTTCGGGGTTCCGACGGAAGTTTTTCCCGTTATTCGTTCTTCGACGTCCTCAATGGAAGGGTTCATCCCGCCGTCTTCAAAGATAGAATCGTCCTTTTAGGAAGTACTGCTCAGGGCATTGGGGATTTTGCCTTAACCCCGGTCTCTTCGAATGTCCCGGGCGTTGAGATTGCCGCCAACATTATCCAGAACGTCCTAACCAAGAGGTTCTTGGTCAGACCGGCGTGGGCTTCTGGAGCGGAAATGGGGATCATTCTTATTTTCGGGGGGTTCATATCCCTCCTCCTCCCCCGGATAAGGGCAAAATGGGGATTGATCCTCATGGGAGTTCTCCTTTCCGCCTTTATCCTTGGCACTTCATACCTCTTTGTTCAGGAGGGAATTTGGATCAAGCTCTTCTATCCATCCATACTCCTGATCGCGGGTTATATCGGGGTTACGTCGAGGACGTTTTTGGTGACGGAGAAGGATAAGGAACTGGTGGAGGCTGATGGCATTGAGACAAATAAGATGTTGGGCCTCAGTTTCCAGGGCCAGGGGATGCTCGATTTGGCCTTCGAGAAATTCCGGAAATGTCCCGTCGACGGGGACATGAAGGAAATCCTGTACAATTT
>CAYFXL010000210.1:0-4340 GCA_964346945.1 uncultured Syntrophobacterales bacterium | reverse complement strand
TGGAATTGGCCGAGAGGTGGAGCCGAGACTTCATCAAAGAACGGGGGGTGGAGGAAGAACTGGGGATCCGGCTTCACTCCATTCCCGATGAGGACTTTCCCAAGGTGAAACTCATCACCGAATCCAATCTCCACGGGCTCATCGAGGAAAGCGAGGGATTCCGAAAGCAGGTGAGGGGCGTGGAGATCGGTTCTCTTGGATGAACCCGGGGGTAGAAATTGTCAGAAGATCGGAATTTGATTTCGGGCATCGAATATTTCGATAGTGGGATGATCGAAACCGCCATACATGAGTGGGAAAAGGCCGTGGAGTTGAACTCCAATCGGGCGGAGGCACACAATATCCTTGGTTTTGCATACGAAAAGAAGGGCATGTTGGAAGAAGCCATCGCGGAGTATAAGAAGGCCATCGGTATCAATCCCAATTATGCCATGGCTCATATTAACCTGTGGTTGGCCTATGGCAAAAAGAGGCACTATGGAGACGGATACATCGAGCTAATGAGGGCCTTGGCAAGGAGAGGGCCTAACCTGATAGTGGCCCACCATAGCCTGGCTATCACGTACCTCCGCGCCGGCGAATTTGAAAAGGCCATTTCCGAGTGGAAGGAGATCGTTTCCCTCCTTCCGGGCATAGCGGGGGTCCATTTCAATCTGGGAATAACCTATAGAAAAACGGGGCTCCTTCACGAGGCTATCTCCGAATATAAGAAGGCGGTTCAGATCAAGCCCAGCTACGCAAAAGCCCACAATAACCTGGCAATTCTCTATTCGGCCACGGCTCATTACGACCTCGGGTGGAAACATTTCAAGATTGCCAAGGCACTGGGTTATCCGGCTCACCCAAACCTGGAGGGCCTATTTAGAGGTATGCTCAAAAAGGCATCTCGAAGCTAACCGTTTCTCGATCTACGGAGTTCCCACAATGGACGCATACCCCTTATTTGGCGAGGTTGGAGGGAACGCCAATCTATTCCCTTTGGTCTGGGACGAGGATGATGGACCGGGATGGATTTGGTTTGGGTAACGATGAGGTCTATGGATACGTCTTTTTCATTCCAGGGTAGCTCCTTGAAGACCTGAAGGTCATCAACGACGGCGATGACCGGAGTCCTTTCTCCAGCTGAGCCAATCTCCCGGAGGATCATATACTCCAAATCGAAATATCCGGTTCCCTTGCCAATCCGGTCTCCTTGAAGGCTGACCGCCACAGCTCCCGTTACCAGCAGGTCGACTCGGCCGATTTCCTTCAATGTGGATGCTAGTTTCCTTCCATAACGCCTCACCCCTATGCTGCTGGTGGCTTTACCCCAAAGGGACGGGGGTATTCGGCTGCTCGGTATTTCACGGAACCCGTCCCGAAGACCTGGTGTGACCATGATCAACCTCTTGCGATCTTGGAGGAGATTAATCCTCACCTGGAGCTGGGCCCGGTCGGGGGGTACCATAACGCTGAAGCTCTCCTTATAGAGGGTTGTTCTCCGTAGTCTTTCGGCAGCCTTGTTCTGGCCCGGAAAGGGGGGAATCCTCCCATAGGGGTCCCCATGGAAACCCGCCTGAGCCATTCTGTTCCATACCAACTCCCTTATCTCCTGTTTTTCCACGGGCCTATTCTCGACGAAACACTAAGAGCGTCCGTTGACAAGCTGAGCAGATTTTTGATATGGAATAGATTATATGTAAGCTAATAAGATTACAAGGATATTCCAGACCCATGGGGAGAAAAACGGGAAAAAAGAGGAAAACTAAGAGCCTTCCATACAGCGATGAGACGCTCCATGCCATTCAAACCATCATGGATAGGATAGGTCTGTACCAACGGCAGGAAGAGGACCCGCAGCGCTCTCTGGAGTTCATATCCCCATTCTTGGGAAAGTCGGTCGAATTGGATGTGGCTATTGCGGAGGGTCTTGCACGGATTCCCTCGAAGGCTACGGCTATGATCCTGATGGCGATGAAGGCTTCTTGCAGGAGCAAACCCTTGCTCAAGGCCATAAAGAGATCCCTTTACCGCTTGCAGCAACGGGGAATATCCATTGAGGATACGGAGGAAAGGGAGGGGAGCACCCCGGTGGTTCGACCCCTTCCGAGCGGTCAACCCAAGGGTTTCCTGAGTGGGATAGACTACCAAGGCAATCGCCTCGTCATTCTGACGGTTCCCAGGATCCCCCGAGGCCTCCATACCCTTGAGGCCCTGGTAAGTGATATCGAAGGCCTCGTGAATTTCCAGCGGAATCAGATGACGAGGAAGGCCTTTAACGCATTTTTGGAAAATGTGAGGGAGAGGGTGAAGTTCCCCATTGTGGAAATTCCGCCAGCATATGGACGTTTTCTGTTGGAGGAGGCATATTCCCTCACCCAAAAGAAGGAGAAGACGCCTCCCCAGGGTTTCCTCGCGGCTAAAAGGGAGATCAACGAGATAGGTGATGGCATCAATGGTCCACTGATCTACCAATTTCTGGATCGGGATGAGATTCAGGGAAATGATCGTTTCCTTACCGAATCTAAGGGTCTCCTTGCAATGGAGGGGATTATCAACTGGATACTAGAGCCCGAGGATGTTGATCCTTATGTGAGGGCGGTAAAGGAGGCGGAGGAGAGCCGAATCGCGCTCAATCCCACCCAAAAGGAAGAATGGCTTCAGGGAATCTACCAAAGAGCCCTCGGAGAACTATTCCCCCCCGAGCGCAGGCTCCTCTACAAGAGGAGGCTCGAGGAGATGGCATACATCCTTCTCAAATTGGATCGAGGTGATGAAGCCAAGCGTTGTCTTGCAGCTGCCCTCGATTTGGAGAGGGAAATCAGCCCACTTCGCCCCAACCCTTTTCTGCTCCAATTGGTGATTACATCCATATATCGCGGCATGGCGGAGAAATATGAAAAGGAGAAGAAAGAGCCCTCCTTGATTATACAACCATAAAACGCCTAATCACTTATCATATAATCTCCCTTGCAGGGTCAGGACCAAGGATTTTATTCGCTCAGCGCTTTTGCCAAGGACGAATGCTGGGGAAAAAATTTTCTGGGAGAGACAAGGGTGGAAAGGGGAAACCGTGATATGGCGGATAAATTAAGGGGAATAGATGCTATGTTCAATGCCCGATCCGTGGCGGTCGTGGGTGCATCCGACAACGAGGGAAAGCTCGGCTTCCACGTTATGAAGAGCTTAATCCAAGGAGGATATTCTGGAAGCACTTTCCCCATAAATCCACGGAAGCGGGAAATCCTCGGCACGAGATGCTATCCCTCCCTGATGCATGTGCCGGACATGGTGGATCTCTGCATTATTGCGCTCCCTTCCGGTCTTGTTCCGGAGATAATCAGGAATTGTGCGGAAAAAGGCGTAAAGGGAATAGTGCTCATCACGGCCGGTTTCAGGGAAATCGAAGATGAATCGGGGGGGAGATTGCAGGATGAGATCATGTATATCGCCGACGAGGCCGGTATTCCGGTGATCGGACCGAATACCTTTGGAATTGTCAACCTTCACGCCTCCCTGAATGCCTCCTTCACTCCGCAGTTTTCCGACGTGAAGAGAGGGAGGATTAGCCTCTTAAGCCAGAGTGGCGGCATGTCGCACCTGATGGGATTTCTCTCCATGCGGGACGATTTTGGTTTCAGCAAGATTGTGGGCCTGGGCAACCGATGTAATACAGATTTCGCAGACATGATCCCCTATCTGATGAAGGACCCCGACACTCGGGCGATTGCCCTGTACGTGGAGGGCATCAACGACCCACGCCGTCTGGTTGAGGTAGCAAAGGACTTTAGGGGTAAGAAACCGATTATAGCGTACAAGGTAGGACTTTCATCCATGAGTGATCTGGCATCCACATCCCATACGGGTTCACTGGCTGGCCGTCATGAGATATACGACGGGGCCTTCAAGCAGGCCGGAATTCTCACCGTGGAAAGTTCATCGGAGCTTCTCGATACGGCCAAGGCCCTATCCTCGGCTCCGCTCCCCGGGGGTTGTGGGGTAGCTGTTCTCTCAGGTCAGGCGGGGCCTGCAATGGTTGCCAGTGACATCTGCGAGCAAGAGGGATTGCGCATTATTCCATTCTCAGGGGAAACCCAGAAAAGGATAGACGACCTCCTTCCTTCCATGGCCATAAGGACAAACCCCGTAGATATGGGGCCTGCGTGGTATAACTCACGAGCAATCCAAGGGATTGTCGAGTCCGTCCTCCGGGATGAGGCCATTGATGCCATCCTCTTAAACATCATGTTTGCCTCGGCCAACGAGGGCGCCATCAGGGCTTTATCCGGTTTGCTCACCCAATGGGGCAGGAAGAAGCCCATTGTATGCTGTTTCTCCTCCCCCCCGGGGATTTGGGAGGA
>CAYFXL010000209.1:0-4496 GCA_964346945.1 uncultured Syntrophobacterales bacterium | reverse complement strand
GTATGGCCACGATGCAAACTCCATAAAAACCGCCTTCGAGGATAAGGGGGACACCTTCGTTCTCAGCGGGAAAAAGTTCTTCATCCCCCATGGAGGAGTCGCGGACTTCTACACGGTTTTCGCCACCTCGGACCCCGGGAAGGGACCCGAGGGAATTTCGGCTTTTCTCATGGATAAAGACACCCCGGGACTCAGCTTCCAGGAGAATCCGGAAAAACTGGGAATGTGCGGGACTCCCACGGCCGACCTCATCTTCGGTGATTGTGAAATCCCCAAGGAAAACCTCTTGGGAACCCAGGGGAACGGATGGTCAATTGCCATTGATGTCCTCAACATGATTCGGCCCGCCATCGGTGCGCAGGCGGTTGGGATCGCCCAAGGGGCGACCGATTACGCGGCCCAGTATGCCCTCGACCGAACGCAATTCGGGAAATCCATCTCCCAGTTTCAAGGCCTTCGATTCATGATCGCAGACATGGCCACCCAGACCGAGGCTGCCCGCTCGTTGGTCTATAAAGTCGCTGGTATGGTGGGAGAGAAAGCGGAAAACTGGGAAATGTATTCGGCCATGGCGAAATATTATGCCTCAGATGTGGCCATGAAGGTAACCACCGATGCAGTCCAGATGCTCGGTGGATACGGCTATATCAAGGATTATCCCGTGGAAAGGATGATGCGGGATGCCAAGGTGATTCAGATATTTGGCTGGAGTAATGAGGCCCAGCGGGAGATCGTCTCCCAACGCTTGTTTAAAGAATGATCGTCAAATCATCAAGGGGTTAGCGCTGAAATGGATTTTGGTAAGGTAGTTGAAAAGGCGAAACGATGGACTGGTTCGGGGAAAACCAGGGCAATCAAAAAGGAAACCCTGGAAAGGATGCGGGGAATCTTCGATCGCTTCTACCTTGGAAATAAGGGATTTGTGGACAAGGAAGCCTACGGCAAAGCACGAAAGTCCGCCAAATCCATGGGGGAGTTGATGGTCGATACCGTTGAATTCCTGACCATGGAAATCTACAGGCTGGAAAAGAAGCGAAGGAAACTCCCCGTTGATAACCTCCAGCTGAAGGAGGCTCAAAAAGCCCATGAGATGAACCTCAGGTTCATCAGGGAATTTCTCAAAGAAGTTGAAATTCCTTAAATCATAGAGAAATCTCTGAAAAACTGGATAAAGGACTTCTGAGCGCGAATTTACCACGTAGTTGAATTGAAATGGAGATTGATTTCTCAAAGGCCCTTGCATATCTCAGAAAGTTTGCCCGTTGCTGATGTCAACATTTTAGCAACAACGGGGGCAAGATTTTTTCGATAACCATTCGTGGGGCGAAACGGCAGCAAATCCAGTGTTTGAGGGCGAAGGGGGAGTTTTGGAAACGAAGTACCGCCCCAGCGCTCCTTGCAGTGAAGCGAACTGTAGAATGGTCGAAAAAATGATCCTGAGCAGCGGGGAGTGACTTTTTCAGACTTCTCACGTGGTTTATTATCCCGCATCCCTTGATCGTGTTGGAATTCCCACGTATAGGGAGGAAGGCATATGGCATCCATAAAGGAATTGAAGAAGGTGGGCTTATTCGAATCCCTGTCCGACGATCAACTGAAGGCCGTTGCTCAACTCGGCCAGGAAAAGAGCTTTGGCCAAGGTAAGGAAATCTTCAAACAGGGACAGAAGGCCAAGACCCTCTATGTGCTTTTGGATGGCGTGGTTACCCTGAGGATTAAGGCCGAGGAGGAAATCGACCTCATGGCCGAGACGTTGAAGGAGACGGGTAGTATCTTCGGCACAGCCTCTCTCATGCACCCCTATATTTCTAACGTGACGGCCAGGTGCGTAAAGGGCACAAGGGTTTTGGCCATAGACTCCTCTGGATTCCAGGAAATCCTGAGACGGGATCCCCTCATAGGATTTGAGGTAATGACAAGACTGGCCCAGCTCTATTTCAACCGCCTCAATTCCACGAGAGCGGCGATCACCAACCTCTTCAAGATCTTCAAGTTTCAAACCCGAAAGGCGCTGGTCTTCGATACCTATGGGGAATTGAAGTAGCCATGGGAAACCGCGTGCCCCTTTTCTCTCCCTTTGACGTCCTATACATACGTGCGCGAAATCAGACTACTGACCAAATGGCAGGATTATGAAATCACCCCCCCAATTAATGGATAAGGTCATCGATGTCAGGGTGAGGGAACGCGTCAAAACCGGGGTGAAGACATTCGTCGATAGACTGGGATTGGAATGGTTCCTGGAGGGGACTGGCCAGAGCCTGAGCTTCAAGATCAAGGACCGGTCCATTGCGCTCTGCGCAATGTGGTTATGCGATGACAAGGAATTGGTGGAAAGAGACTCAGAGGAGGGTGCAACCGATTTCTATCTGAAGATAAAGAACCGCGAGGAGCTCGAAAAATACAAAAGGATGGTGAGAAGGGAGGTCCTCAGGTATGTCAAGAAGGCGTTAGAGAGGTAAAACAGCCCCTTTTCTCCCGGAACAGACTTCCTCGGTCCTTTGGGTTTATAACCCGATGGGTTTCTCAGGCCTAACGATTTGGGGTTGAAACATAGGATAATCAGGGTTGAATCTGAGCTATTTGATACATCTTAGAATCGAAGCCGAGGAAGTGGATTTTATTGACTTTCCGCAATTTCTTTCAATTAATGTCAAGCTACAGAATTGAGCGAACCCTTCACATACACCAGATCAACGTCATATTGAGTACCTCTTCCCGTAGTTAGTGATCCTTTCGCGATGAACCTTAATCTTCTATTCTTGATGGGCAGTGCTGACTTTCTCCCCCTAAACACCGCGGGAGGCGAATGAACCCTGGGCTGGGGGGCACTGGTCGTCAGGTGTCAGCACACGCTGCGGAATCAACGCCGCCTAAACGTGAGACTCGGCAGGTCTGCTTTGTGATCTTCGCATCTTCAGGTACTCGGAAATAGGCGCTTTACTAGCAGATATAGGATGTCCAGACGAATGTCATGCTTGTTGCCCCGGATGCCGAGGTGGAGTCCCAGAAGGTGTGTAAGACCGAGAAGATAGGGAGTCACACCTTTTGATTTGAGAAATAGGCCTAACCACTCAGGAATTCCCTGTAACGTGCTGAACGGAGGTAAACACTTGAGGAAAAAACACTTGCTCGCAGGTGGCATGGTCTTGCTGTTAATAATGTGTTCATCAGTGTTAGCTCTCCATTCCTCGGAAGAGCCAGTTCCTCTGTCCGATGATGCCTATCATTATCGCTACTTCGCGGATGGACAGCACGACGAAAATTACATCGAATGGTGGTATTTCAATTTGTTCGACGCCTTGCAGGATATTCAGATCATCTTCACTTACTCTATTATTGATCCGGAGAATTACTCGGATCTTGGCCAGGCTATGGTGGTGGCCATTGTCTACACGCCACAAGACGTTATCAGTGAAACCGATGTGTTCTCCACTGAAAAGTTTTCTGCTTCGTATGAGCAGGCTGATGTCCAGATCGAAGCCAATACCATTGAGGTGATGGATAGTGATACGTATCATATCGCTGGCTCTATTGGCAATGGTCGGGTTGCGTGGGATTTGACCTATGTGCGGCAAGCCGACTCGTGGTTTGCCGCTAATCACGAGAAGGTGGGGCTGTTTCCATGGGAACAGATGAGCTGGCTGATTTACATGCCAGGTGCATACGTCAGCGGGGAGGTCGAGGTGGATGGTCAGTCTTACACCTTGAACAACGCACCCGGATACCACGATCACAATTGGGGAGAGTGGATTCCCAGTAACGCGGTATGGAATTGGGCGCAATATTTTGAACCTGGCTTAGCGCTTGAGATAGGTGATTTCATGCGTAGACCAGCTGGAACCATGAGCATCGAGTTCCAGTGCGACAGGACAGTCTTTTCCAAAGACCAGTATCACCTCATCCACACCCGGTGGGTACTCGACAATGAAAACCGGAAGCTCTTTCCCGTTAGGACATGGGTGTGTGCTGAAAATAACACAAGGCGGCTACTCCTCACCATACAAGCATATGACACGGACGCCCTCAGGATGAAGATGCCGTTCCAATTAGCTGACGTTATTGTTTATGAACAGACGGTTCGTTACGTGGGCCGACTCTGGGAAAAGAATCCACATGGGGAGTGGGGACTATTGGTTTCATTTAGCGGCGATGGTTTCAAGGAATACACTGGCCGCAAATGGAAGAAAAGGGGGCAGGCCTCAGAGGTCGAATGAAAGGTCGGGTCTCAAAGGGCTATTTCACAAATACATTGCACAACCTTTTGATGGTGGATGCATTAAGAGGTTCCCATGCTAGGCCTTTTTGCCCAGGGCTTTATCGAGATTGAAGGCGGCACTGATCAGAGCCAGATGGGTAAAGGCCTGAGGGAAATTCCCTAATGCCTCTCCACGGTGACCAGTCTGTTCGGCATAGAGTCCCAGGTGATTGGCGTATCCCAGCATCTGTTCAAACATGAGCCGGGCCTCGTCGAGCCGCACAGGATCAACGTACCC
>CAYFXL010000208.1:0-4528 GCA_964346945.1 uncultured Syntrophobacterales bacterium | reverse complement strand
GATCAGTCCAGAGCTTGCTTGGGCACGTGGACATCTCCACCACCCAAATCTATACCCACGTAACCCGTGAGAGGTTGAAGAAGATCCATGCTCAATACCATCCCAGGTCGTGATCGCCAGCATTCGCTGAGAGAGGAGGGAAATACCCCTGCCTAAAGAAATGGAGGTTATTACTACCCATATTAACGCTGATTTCGACGCTATGGCCTGCATGTTAGCGGCTAAGAAGCTCTATCCTGAGGCGATTTTAGTTTTCCCGGGTTCCCAGGAGGGGAGCTTACGGGATTTCTTTGTCCGGTCAGCCATTTACGTATTCGAGGCCGAGCGGATTAAGAACGTGGATTTGGATCGAATCACCCGTCTCATCTTAGTCGATACCCGACAGATAAGCCGGATCGGGAAATTCGCTCAAATTCTCAACAGACCGGGAATGGATATCCACATCTACGATCACCATCCTCCTTCTTCGGAGGATATTAAGGGTTCGGTAGAAGTGGTGAAAGAAGTGGGAGCGGCTATAACCCTGCTGCTCGGCGTTCTGAAGGGAAAGGGCATGGAGATAACCTCCGATGAGGCGACGGCAATGATGTTGGGAATTTACGAGGATACGGGCTCCCTCACCTTTTCCTCGACAACGGAGGACGACTTTCATGCCGCCGCATATCTGCTCTCAAAGGGGGCAAGTCTCAATGTGATATCGGATATGGTGACCAAGGAGCTAACGGCCGAACAGGTTTTTCTCCTCAATGACCTGATCCAGTCGGCTACGACCTATACGATACACGGTGTCGACGTGGTCGTGGCCACGGCGTCGGCTGACCGGTATGTGGGTGACATCGCCATTCTCGTCCATAAATTAAAGGATATGGAGAATTTGGATGTTCTCTTCGCCCTGGTGAGGATGGAGGACAGGGTACACATAATAGGAAGGAGCCGTATCGAGGAAGTCAACGTGGCGGATATCTTGCTGGAGTTTGGCGGAGGTGGGCATGCGACGGCCGCCTCGGCAACGGTGAAGGATTTGACGTTAATCCAGTGCGGGGAGAAACTGGTGAGGGTGCTCCAGGAATCTGTCAAGCCGAGGAAATTCGCCAAAGATCTCATGACCTTCCCGGTGAAGACCATCCTAGCCGAGAGGAAGGTATCGGAGGCGAGGGAGCTCCTCACTCGGTATAATATAAACCTATTGCCAGTGATGAGAAGAAGAAAATTGGTGGGGTTGATTTCCAGGCAAGTCGTCGAAAAAGCTACATTCCACGGGCTCGGGGATCGTCCGGTGAGGGAATACATGAGCACGGAATTTTCGGTAGCCGATATAACCACTCCCCTGAGCAACATTCAACGCCTCATCGTAGGCAACAACCAGCGGTTCTTGCCCATAATGGAAGGAGAGGAACTCGTGGGGGCCATCACCCGGACGGACATCCTGAGGGCAATTCAGGAGGGTTCGGCGACACGAAGTGATTCTCCATTCCCTTTTGAGATTCAAAAGCTCCACGCCAGGAAGAAGATGATCACGAAGCTGATGGAGGAGAGGCTGCCTCCGAGGGTGCAAGGACTTCTTCTAGAGTTCGGCAAAACTGGGGACGCGTTGAACTGTCCCGTGTATGCAGTAGGGGGATTCGTTCGGGATCTCTTGCTGAGAAATCATAACTTCGACGTGGATATCGTCGTAGAGGGTGACGGCATTCGATTCGCCGAGCATTTTGCCAGGGAACATCGCTGCAGGATCAAGGTCAACCCGCGGTTTGGAACGGCTACTCTCCGATTTGGGGATAACCTGAAGGTTGATATAGCAACGGCTCGGTTGGAATACTATGATTCTCCCGCTGCTCTTCCCACGGTGGAACTGAGTTCCATCAAGAGGGATTTGTATCGAAGGGATTTCACGATCAATACGCTGGCCATCAAATTGAACCAGGAACAGTTTGGCGAGCTGGTCGATTTCTTCGGCGCCCAACGGGATATTAAGGAGAAGGTGATCCGGGTACTCCATAACTTGAGTTTCGTCGAAGACCCGACGAGGGTTTTGCGGGCCATTCGCTTCGAGCAGCGGTTTGGCTTCCAATTGGGAAAACAAACCCAAAATCTGATCAAGAATGCCGTGAAGATGGGATTTCTGGATCGCCTCTCGGGGCGGAGGATTTTCACCGAGCTGGTACTCATCCTCAACGAAGAGGATCCAATCCCCATTCTTAGAAGGATGAGGGATCTTGACTTGTTGAAGTCCATCCACATCAAAATCCCCTGGGAGAAGGAGAACGGGAACCTCTTGGAGAATATAAAGAATGTCATATCGTGGTACGACTTGCTCTTTTTGGAGGGGGAGTGCGAAAAGTGGCTGGTCTACTTTTATGGACTAATGGATTCCCTGGCGGAGGAAGAGGTCTTGGATGTTTGCCAACGCCTTTCGCTCTCCGAGAAAAACAGGGAGAGGGTCAGAAGCGGAAGGGGAGAAGCCGAGGAGACCTTGAGGGAGATTACCAGAAGATCGGATTCCAAGAGGAGGGTTCAAAGAAGCGAAATTTATGAGCTTTTGGAACCCCTTTCCACGGAGGTGAAGCTCTTCATGATGGCCAAGACCACCCAGAAGGAGACGAAACAGTGGATCTCCCTGTTCTTTACAGCGCTTCGAGGATTGAAACCGTCATTGAGGGGGAGAGATTTGATTCGATTGGGTGTTCGTCCAGGGCCCATCATGAAGGAGATATTGGCCGATCTCTTGAGGGCCCGTCTCGACCGGCGCATCAAAACGAGGGACGATGAGGTCGATTACGTGAAGAGGACCTACATAAATCAGGGGGGAGCGGCTTAATCCGAGGCCATTACCCCGAGGGAGGCCACATGGCCTCAGTGCTGGAAAAAATATCTATCTATCTCATTCCGACTTTGTTGGCCATCATCCTTCACGAGATCTCGCATGGATGGGTTGCCGATAGGCTGGGCGATTCCACCGCGCGATAC
The DNA here is from genome assembly GCA_964346945.1 of uncultured Syntrophobacterales bacterium. Taxonomy (GTDB): domain Bacteria; phylum Desulfobacterota; class BSN033; order WVXP01. The sequence continues at coordinate 1,564 of CAYFXL010000208.1, read as the reverse complement.
TCGGGGCGATTAACCCTAAACCCCTTGGCACATATCGATTTATTCGGCACGGTCATTCTGCCGCTCGTCCTGCTCATTTCAGGCGGGTTTATATTCGGGTATGCCAAACCCGTTCCCATCAATCCCTATAACCTGAGGAATCCGAGGAGGGATATTATTTGGATATCCCTCGCGGGCATATTGACTAATTTGGCCTTGGCGGCCCTTTCCGCCATGGTATTTCGAATCATGGTTTCGACAGTGCTCGGTTCATGGAGTCTTATTGTAACCCCGCTATTGATGATGTTAAGGGCTAGCGTCATGATCAATATTATTTTGGCCGTCTTTAACGCCATTCCCATTCCCCCCCTGGACGGAAGCCGCGTTTTGGCCCATCTTCTTCCCCCGCACCAGTCGGCGGTATTTTCGAAGATAGAGCCTTATGGATTTATGGTTATACTGTTCCTTTTTTTTACGGGAATGATCGATTTTATCTGGCCCATAATCCGGTTCTTTATGATCCTCTTGTTGGGTTCCTATATATGATATAGGGGCAATGCAACGGTATATTCAATGGGTATTATCGATCCATACACCGTAAAGTTAGAAATTTTCGAAGGTCCTTTGGACCTTCTCTTGCACCTCATCAGACGGAGTCAGGTAGACATTTACGATATTCCCATTGCCGCGATTACGGATCAGTATCTGGATTATCTCAAGATGATGAGGGACCTCAACTTGGATGTAGCCGGTGAATTCCTTTTGATGGCGGCGACCTTGCTCCACATAAAATCGAAGACGTTGCTCCCCATACCGCCCGAGGAGGAGGAAGAGGAAGGGGAAGACCCAAGGGCAGAGCTGGTAAACAGATTACTGGAATATCAGCAATACAAGGAAGCGGCTGCTCGACTCCACGAACGGGATATGTTGGACAGGGATATCTTTGTGCAGGAAAATCAGCCGGAGGGATCTGAAGATAGGGGACTTGTTGAGGTAGGGGTTTTCGAACTGATCGAGGCCCTCAAAGATGTTTTGAATCGGGCCGCCATTGAGGCCTCTTATGATATCACTCTAGATCGGATAACGATAGAGGAACGGATTGCCCAAATTCTGGAGACGGTCAAGTTAGAAAGGAACGGACTTCTCTTCTCGTCGCTCTTCTCCGGAGCGTCGTCCAAGGAGGATATTATCCTCACGTTCCTCGCCCTTTTGGAATTGATAAAAATGAGGTTAATCAAGGTTTATCAAAGAACTCCATTCGGACCGATAGAGATTTTCGCTCTATCGGGAGGATAGGGAAAGCCCATGAAAAGGATTGTCATTATCGTAGGCTTATTCATTATGGCCGGAATGACGCCCATTTCGGCCGCGGAATTGCCCCAGGTAAAGGAACTTATGGTAGTGGGGTCCGGGAAAATCGTTGAGGGGGATGTCGGAAGAGCCCGTCAGAATGCAATCCTGAATGCGCTCATGGAAGCGGTACGGATCTCTCTCTTGGAGTTCATTCCATCACCCGTCATTGAAGAGAACACCATCACGCTCAACATGGAGATCTTCAGCCAGGTAACCCAATACGTGCAAAGCT
>CAYFXL010000207.1:0-4558 GCA_964346945.1 uncultured Syntrophobacterales bacterium | reverse complement strand
CAGGATCCTGTGTCACCTGCTTGACCGCCAAGGCCCTTTAGCATATAATTTCTCAGCTATGAGATAGACCTAGGGCATTCTTCATACACCAGGAAAAATGGGTTCAGCCCTTGGCACGCGACAGTTTCGCTTAACCGCCGGATGAAGGCTGATGGGTTTACAGCTCCGCTGATCACCCCCAGCTTATCCGGGCCGTTATGGAGCAAAGGAAGAAATCGAAGATGAAAGCCGTCTATCTCAGTGGCCCGATTATGGATGAGCACGAGGGTGTGGCTCGTACGTGGCGAGATATTGCTAAGTCCCTGCTTTCCTCACATTTTAGGCTATTGGATCCAATGCGTAGAAATTTTCGCGACAAAGAGGTAGATTCCGCCAATGAGATTGTTGAGTTTGATTTACAGGATATTCGTGATGCGGACATTATTCTTGTGAATTATTGCAAACCGAGCATAGGAACAAGTATGGAGGTTTTCTATGCTAGCCACGATCTCGGAAAATTCGTGATTGCCTTTTCCCCTCTTTCGTTTAAAGACTGCAGCCCATGGATGGTCAGATACTGCACAAAAATTTTGCCGAGTCTTGAGGAGGCCTGCAAATACCTCAAGACGCATTTTATAGATATCCCATAATTGTGATAAGGCCACGTAACCACGTGATGCACCTGAAAAAGATCCCGCTGCACCCCATCTTGTCAGATGATCATTCTCGTTAGAAGGAAATTGTCGCCTGTTTCCCGATGACCCAATACTGGAACCCAGGCCTTTATGAGCGAAATACCGCTTTTTCGTGGGGGAATATGGGCTCGAAGTAGTCAAACTGCTTGAACCTCGTTTTGGCGAGCGCATTATCGAGGTTGGTTGAAGCGACGGCAGGCTTTCCCAGGCGCTCGTCACAGCGGGTTCCACCGTCGTTGGCGTTGACCCAAGTCCCCAGTAAGTTGAGGCCGCTCGAAAGCGTGGTCTTGATGTACGAGTTATGGACGTGGAAGTCTCGACCTCACCGAAGAGTTCGATGCGATATCCAGTAATGCTTTCCTTAACTGGGTCAAGCGGCCACAGAAGGTTGTCGAGAGTGTCTGGAGGGCACTTCGTGCGGGAGGGAGATTCGTCGGCGAACTCGGAGCTCACGGAAACGTCAAAATCATTTGCGGTGCGATCGCTGATGCGCTGGAGGATTGCGGTCTTGACTTCGCTCAACTGAACCCGTAGTATTTCCCGACCGCTCAGGAGTGCCGGAGATGTTCGCGATACCCTTGCCGAACGCCACCCTCAGAACCCGGGACTTGCGGCGACCGGCAACCCAACCATAACGCAAGGAGCACGGGACGTTCTTTTCTATTTGAGTATTTCTCGATTCTCCAGATACACGGGGGAGACCACTAAAGAAACCGACAACGTAAAATCATGAAGATCCTCCTCTCATCGGGAAGCCTCTACACATTGCCATTGGAAAAAGCCTTTCAGATTGCCTCTGAGAAGGGATACGATGGTATGGAGGTAATCATTTCCGAAAGGTTCGGGCAGGATGAAGGCTATGGTCTCTTAAGTGAATTGCAGCGGGTTGTACCCATCTATATCCTCCATGCACCCTTCCATGTCATTCCGGGCTGGGGAGATCGTATAAATGCCCTCCTCAAGACCATCGAGCTTGCCAAGGGGATTTCCGTTCCCATGGTAAATTTTCATCCCCCCAGATGGCTTAATTTGGAGATCAAATTTTGGCGGTGGATGTATACAGTGGGCGATTTTCAACGGGAGTTGGGAGGGGGAAAGGTAGCTATCGCCATGGAGAACATGCCGTACAGAGGAAGGTTAGTGAGGTTTAACCCTAACATTTTGCGGAAGACCAGGGATATGGTTCCCTTTATCGAGAAGAAGAACCTCTACTTCACCTTTGACTGCACGCATATGGGAACGGCTAAGGTGAATTTCGAGGGGAATTTCCTCCGATTGTACCGAACGAAAAGGATTAAGAATATCCATTTCAGCGATTACCGCAACGGGAGAGAACACCTCCTTCCCGGGCGTGGGACCTTGCCCCTTGAGGGTTTATTGGAATACCTGAAGGAATCCAACTATGATGAAATGATCACTCTCGAAATTATCCCTGAGGAGCTGCCGAAGAGTGAAGAGGCCATCAAGGCAGCCTTGGGGGAGGTGGTCCTTCATATAAGAGGCGAGCTGAGATAAGGTCCTCGGGATACCTCGAGAGAGTTGGAAACTCTGGGTTTGACAAGGGCTATGGCTCCTGTTACTATTCATCCGCCCACGCAGGTGGAGTAGCTCATGGCCAAAGTGAAGACTCAATTCGTTTGCCAATCCTGTGGGTATCGGACCCCCAAGTGGCTCGGGAGGTGTCCGGACTGCGCCACGTGGAACAGCCTGGTGGAAGAGCAGCTTGTCGAAACGTCGGAAACGAAGCCGCGAGGTTGGGGGTTCGCGGTTGAACAACCTCCAAGGCCCATAACTGAAATAGAGGCCGAAGAAGGGGAGAGGTTAAAGACTCGCATCGAGGAATTCGATCGGGTCTTGGGAGGGGGAATTGTCTCGGGATCCATCGTCTTGATCGGCGGTGACCCGGGGATAGGGAAATCCACCCTTCTCCTTCAGGTATCGGATCGGCTCTCCCGGGAGGATTTGAAGGTCTTGTATGTGTCCGGGGAGGAATCACCGACACAAACCAGAATCCGGGGAGAGAGGCTGGGAATTCACGGCTCCAACCTGTTGGTGCTCTCAGAGACCTCTCTCGAGGAAATCTTTAAAGAAATCCAGAAACTCAGACCCTCAGTCCTGATCATCGATTCCATCCAGGCCATCTTCACATCAGAGCTCCAGTCGGCTCCCGGATCCATTAGTCAAGTCCGGGAGTCATCGGCTAGATTGATGCAATTTGCCAAAGGCACGGGAATCCCCATCTTCCTGATTGGCCATGTCACAAAAGAGGGAGCCATAGCGGGTCCCCGGGTGGTAGAACACATGGTGGACACGGTTCTCTATTTCGAGGGAGGAGCGAGCCATCCGTATCGGATCCTCAGGGCGGTAAAGAATAGATTCGGGCCCACCAATGAGATCGGAGTCTTCGAGATGAAGGAATCCGGGCTGGAAGAGGTCCTCAGCCCCTCGGAGATCTTCTTGTCGGAAAGGCCCGAAAACGTCGCTGGCTCCGTGGTGGTTCCATCCATGGAGGGAACCCGCCCTATCCTTGTGGAAATTCAGGCCCTTGTTACCTCATCCAGTTTGGCCGTTCCCCGTAGGACGGCCATAGGGATCGATTACAACCGGCTTGCACTACTGGTGGCCGTTTTGGAGAAGAGGATGGGGTTGAAATTGTATAATCAGGACATCTTTTTGAACGTTGCTGGTGGGATTAAGGTGGATGAGCCTGCGATGGATTTGGGAATTACCGTATCAGTTGCCTCCAGCTTCCTCGATAAGCCAGTTCATCCCAAAACCGTTGTATTCGGGGAGGTTGGGCTAACCGGAGAGGTGAGGGGGATCAGCCAGGCAGAGGCTCGTGTGAGGGAGTCGGTCAAACTCGGGTTCGAACGCTGTATCCTCCCCAAGACAAATCGAGAGAGGATGAAAAAGGGCGATTCCATGCAGCTGAAGGGAGTTGAATCCCTGCGGGAGGTCATTAAGCTCCTTTTCTGACCTATTGACAATTCTCAATAAATCGCGCTCAGCGCTCTTTTTTGAGTTTTTCAGCGATCTCGTAGCTATCTGAAGATTCCTCAGTTTTACAAGGAGTATTTTTGTAACTAGTTGATCATATGGCAAATTTCACTTTCCATAACCGAACACCATTGTCCCTTCGCTTCACTGCTTTCGAAGTGACCCTTTCGGAGTTCGCAGGCGGGGAATGCTTGCCCCTTCCAGCCTCTAAAGGGCTGGCCTTCCCCTTCCTGCTCACCCTCGATGGGTACCCCACTTCTCCGGCAAATTACGCTCATGGACAACGGTGTTCCCCGGGAAACTTAGGAAACTTCACATAGTTTTATGTTGACAGACATCAAATCCCTTGAAGCGAAGAGTGAACTTTTCCTTGGTATCCGTTGTTAGCAGAGGTCGCTGTCGGTGGGGGATGCCCATGTTTGCAAAAACGAAGTTCATAATTTTCTCCATTTTGGTTGTCGCTGCCCTAACCTTTCCATCGGCCGTGCGGGCGGAAAAATGGGGCCGGAAATATATCAACTCTCTGCCCGATTCTGCCTTTGCATCCATTGAATATAGCGCGAGCGGGAAGAAGGTGCGACACCTCCCGCATCACGATCATGCGGGCAAAATCGACCTTCCACATGTGTGGAACGCCTTAGCCCGAATCAACCAGGTCAAATGGATAGACCTCAGGAATGAGGCAATTGCCCGGAATCACTTAGAGGAGCATGTGCGGGAGTACAAAAGGATATTATCAGAGGATGGGGGGCAGCAATTTCCCATCAATATTAATACAGCCTCGATGGAGGAACTGATGAAACTCCCTTACATTGGGGAGGCAAAAGCCGGGGCCATTATCGATTACCGAACCCAGAGGGGTCCCTTCCAATCCATCCAAGACGTAA
>CAYFXL010000206.1:0-4590 GCA_964346945.1 uncultured Syntrophobacterales bacterium | reverse complement strand
AATTTTATCCACCTCTGCATTTGATAGTCAACGCCCAGCGATCCCCTCCAGACGTGATCCTTCCTTTTCCTCCCAACACGGAGGTCATCGTGGAGATAGCGGTCGTGTATATAATCACCCCCGATGCTCGTCGTGAATTTCCTGTAGGTATGTTGCAATCTGGCCGTCACCTGGCTTGACACATAGGATGTACTAAATTCAATATTGTCATCGGCATTGGAGGTATCGAAAATGCTTCGAATCCCCGTGAGCGAAATGGTGATATGACTCGTTAATTCGTGAGAGATGTTCGCCGATGCGTATACCGCGTCATCCGCCCGGTCAATGACATGATAGCGGGTCTGCACGTAGCCTCCCCTCACAGTTCCCCTGGTCTTCGCGGTAATGTCCCACGTGATTCCGGTATTGATTCGGTTAGAGTAATTATTTGCAACCCTGGCCCGAGCATCCTTTTTGTAATCGGTGATCGAATAGGTATACTCTAAGAGCCCGGAGGTTCTTCTCAGAATACGAAAACGGAAAAACCCACCGACGGCGTTCGTATCGAAATTATCGATCTCATCCCTACCGCGCTCGTAATCCTTGACCTCATGACTGTAACGCAAGCCCGCTCCGAATCGATCGAAAAAGGTATGGGAGACTTCAATCCGAGCCAGATTATTAATGTACTGGGATGTTTCATCCCCTTCAAAATCGGGTAAGTCAGCTCCGTACGTAATTTTGTCACCAAGCCTTATCTCAAACTTCTTGGGCAGGTCCAAATCGAGGCCCGCGTCGAGGGACTGGACGACGAAGTTGGCCCCGGTGAATTCGCTAAACTGGGAAATATCGGCATCATAGTCGAGATAGAAATTATGACGGCCGATGGGTCTCGCCCTCACCTTCACGCCCGGCAGAAAGGAGTAGTAGAAGTCTGACTTCTTATCGCTCTCCGTGAGAAAGACATTATCCGTGAAGGTGCCAGAGGTGTTCAAATACGGTATGAGGCTGAACGGGCCAAGACGAACATCCCCGTAAATGTCGCCCGGAAAACCGAGAAGCACGATCACTATCACACCGATACAAGCAACTCTCAACCCCCCATTCTCCCCCATTGTGCCCCGCTATCCTTCCCCCGGATTAATCATTATGACAGGTCAGCTGGAAGGGCTCTTGACGACACCCCCCTTTGGGATACCCCCCCTTGGAACAAGAACGCCACCCCCCCCCTGGTAGTCAGATTGGGCGATCGCCTCTGCAACGGTCCCCAGTCCCACCACCTCCACGTTCATCTTGAGCCAGAGACAGTAATCGTTTATCGAGGCAACCATAACGTTTGGTGCTGTTTCGATCAGGCCTTTCTTGTGGGCCTCGAGAACCGAACACCGGACCTCTTCCATCTCCGTCTGGGTAATGAGAGTAGAGGGGTCCTCGAAGTTCCACCCTCTTCTTGGAGAAACGCGCAGTGCGCCCAATGCCAAGAAGGACTGGTCGTAGTTCAAATCATCGCCGAGGGCCAAAACCTTGCACAGGTAGATGGCATATTCACCCTGGGAAATTTCACAGTCCTCACATTCGGTCACCATGGGCCCCTCACATTGGGGGGGCTCAACCAGTTGTGCCCTTTCCCTTTCACAGTAATTCTTCAGCCTATTCGTTAGTTTGGAATAATCCGCTGCCACGAGACCCATAGAGATAGCCTTCTCCACTTCAAAGAGTACCTCCTCCAATTCATCAGCCCCGATGGGAAATGAGGGATTCCCCTGGTTCCAACCAAGGCCTGGGGAAATGCCAAGTCCACGTAAAGCCATAACCGCTTGAGAATAGCTCAAATCGGTTCCGAGATTCAACCCTCGGGAAAAGAAAAGCGCTGCATTGCTATGGGACATGGGAACCCCTTCGCATTCGGCCAATCTCGATGGTGGTCTGACGGGTTTTTCGGGAGGGGTACGCACCCTCTCCTTCCCCTCGGGCTTCGGCCTTATCTCCTCCCTGAGCGGAGCCCTTTGTGCCAAGGGCTGTTGTGCTTCCCCTTTGGTCGCCTTTTCCAAGGCCATGAGCTCACGCTTGTAACGCTCCAATTCCCGATTTTTCTCCTCCCATCGGCGCTTCCACCCCTCTATCCCCCTCTCCTTCTCCAGAAGTTCCTGCTCTAGTTTCCGAATCCTCCCCTCGAGGTCTTTGAGGCGAGCTTCTTCCTTGGGGGTTCGGGAAATCGAGATTTCTCCAGTGGTCGGCTCCCCAACGTCTCCTTCAGCCGGGCCTTTCAACGAGGTAGTATCAGGCCCTTTTTCAGAGACATCCGGGGGGAAAGGGATTGATTCCGCCTCCCTCTCATCACCTACAATCTCCTCCGTTTCGCCCTGAACGGGTTGCAAGGGCTCGCTTACCTGCCTCCTGACCAACAACCGTTCCCTTTCCAGCTGGGCCTTTTGACCCACGAATGACGATTTAAAATAGTAACAGGGTGGTAGAAATAAGAGAAGAAGAAGTAATGCCCAAAAAAGCCTTTTCTTATTCTTTTGCACGTAGCCTTTCTCCATAAAGGAAGTAGAAAGAATTGTCAAGTAATCGTATTGAGATCTCTGAAAAAGTCGCTCTTCGCCGCTCAAAAGATTTTTTCGACCATTCTAAAGCTCGCTTCGTTGCAAAGAGCGCCTGTACGGCGCTAGTTCGCTCCCTCACTCGCCCCCGGGCTCAAACAATGGATTTGCGGGCGTTTCACTTCACTAAGAATGGTGACCGAAAAAATCTTAATTCGCGCTCAGAGTTCCTTTTCCGAGTTTTCAGAGTTCTTTTATTTTCAAAGCAAAAATTGTACCAATTTGAGTGGGATTCGACGCTTGACGAGGAAATATTTAGCAACTTCCATGCCATGGCCAACCATCACCCGGAACATACCCTTCAAAAATCCCTTGTAAAACGGGAGAAGCTGCTTTACAATACATCGCAGAAGGACGCGGATAGTGGCGAAGAGAAGGATCAATACGAGATTCCGGAAGTCCTTCCTATGCTTCCCGTGAACATGAGCACCGTCATTATTCCCCATCAGAATAGGAGGGATTTAGACGAAATTCCTCCATATGCAAGGAAAAAGATAAACTTCGTTCTTCCCAAACACAAGGATGATATCTCAGCCACTGCAGTGGGCGAAAAGAAATTGTGGAGAGATCGACGCACAAGGGAGGGCCAAAAAGCAGGAAACCAGTGGAACTCAAAGAAATCGGCGAATTCGGCCTGATTAGCTGGATTCGTGAGAAAATTCCCAGGAAGAACTCCAACATTGCCGCGGGGATCGGCGATGATGCTGCTGTGATAAACCTCCCCAAGAGTTGCATCTGCCTTTTTACCACCGATATTCTCATACAGGACATCCACTTCAGACTAGACTACACGGACCCTCTTCGCCTCGGCAGGAAGGCCCTTTGCATCAATCTCAGCGACATAGCCGCCATGGGGGGAACCCCTCAGTATTTCTTGTTGTCCATTGGACTTCCCGCCTCTCTTCCACTCCGCTGGATTGAGGAGTTTTTCCACGGGGTTCAGGGGGTCGCGGAGGAGTACAAGCTTTCCTTAATCGGAGGCGACACTTCCCTGGCAGGAAAGCTCACCATCAATATCACGCTCATCGGCCGTGGAAAGGCAGGGGAAGTTATCTATCGCAAAGGAGCCCAGATGGGTGATGAGATCATGGTAACCGGCACCCTGGGAAATGCGGCCTTGGGGTTACGGATTTTAAAGTCCCATAGGGGCGATTCGGGCATACCCCATGCCGAGGACAGGGATCTGGCCGAACTCATCGATAAGCACCTCTCCCCAACTCCACGAATCGCCGAAGGTCGACTCATTGCCAAAAACCACCTTGCCAGCGCCATGATCGACATCAGCGATGGTCTGATATTGGATTTGGGACATATCCTTGAGGAAAGCCAAGCGGGAGCGAAGATATGGATTTCACAAATTCCCCTCTCGGAGGCTTATAGGAGAAAGGCCCCTCAATATATCTCCAGAGATATCGATTTAGCCATTTCCGGGGGGGAGGACTATGAATTACTGCTCACCACTCCGAGGAAAAAGAGGGAAAAACTTATGAAACTCTTTCGCCAATTCGGGTTGCAGATCACACCTATTGGTGAGATCGTCGATCCTCGCCACGGCCTGAGGTTATTGTTGGACGATGGCAGGGAGTATACACCCAAAAATAGGGGGTATGATCATTTCAAGAAACCGAGGTAAATGATCATGGGCTTCAACCGAGGCCAAGCTGAAAAACGATCATATTTCAGCGTGCGAAGGCCTCCAACGGAAAAATGGTGAGGAAATTGAAGGGATCTTACGACCTTGACAAACCTGTAATCGGTGGTTAATTTGTGGGTGAGCCGTTAAATAAGGCTTGGGGCTTTTTTTTGCAATCTTTTTTGGGGGTAAGGAGCGATAAGAACTCGTGGAATCAGCTTTAAATAAGCGGTTCAGAAAAGTCCTCGAATTGATCATCATGGATTACATTTGCAGCGCCGAACCCGTTGGTTCGAGGACCATTTGCAAACGGTACGGCATTCAATTGAGTCCCGCCACCGTGAGAAATGTGATGGCGGACTTGGAGGATTTAGG
>CAYFXL010000205.1:0-4605 GCA_964346945.1 uncultured Syntrophobacterales bacterium | reverse complement strand
CCACCGACAAGGAAAAAGGAGAACCATTCGTGAGGTTCTCCCTTTTTTCATGCTTGTTCATCGAAGAACGTAACTGCTGAGCGAGGTCGCCAGAAATGAAGACTCTCCCGGGTTAACGTGATTAGATATTAAAAATATTGAAATTGCGCGTGAAAGTCAAGCACAAATTACTCTATCAATTCCCCTGCTCAATTTGTGAAATTTTTTCCGTCAAGTTGATATGCCGGGTAATGAAAGCTTTTTCATTTCCCATCAACCCGGCTGGGAAAAGAGGGGAGAATTATCGTTTGCTCCGTTCACGGGAGAGCCTGGCGGGATTTCTCCTTGACACGCTATATCAATCGAAATATGATGCGGTGAAACAGAAAAACCTGAATAAACTCGGGTTGCGTTTCTGCAGGACATTGAGCCCGGGAGGGATGAGCGCTTAATAAGAAATGATTGAATATGTGGTCCGAGGCCTATTCTGCGTCGGTACGCGAATCTTTTTCATTTCTCAGGCATATACCGAGTCCTGACGAGAATAGGGGAAATATGAGCTCAGGAAAAAGTGTCGACAGACAATATTGGAATCCTATCGTCGAGACCCTTCCCAGAGAACGATTTCAGGAACTCCAGCTCAGGAAATTCAGACGGATCTTTGAATGGGCATACAGGAACTCGAAGTTCCACAGGAGATTATACCGAAATGCGGGAATTGCCCCAGAGGACATCAGAACGTTGGACGACATTCGGAACGTTCCCAAAATCGAAAAAGCCATGATTCAGGAAGTTCAGGGGAAGGAGCCGTTCCCATACGGGGAGGCGTTGTGTGTCCCTCTCTCCGAGGTCACAGAGTACCGTCAGACGAGTGGAACCACCGGTGTCCCAGTCTACCAGCCCGACACCTGGCAGGATTGGGAATGGTGGTCGGAGTGTTGGAGCTATATTCTCTATGCTCATGGGTACCGCGATACGGACCGCGTGTTTATCCCCTTCGGTTATAATGTTTTCGTCGCTTTTTGGGCCGGTCACTATGCGGCTGAAAAGCTCGGGTGCGAGGTGATCCCGGGCGGCGTATTAAACACGGAGGCAAGAATCCTAAAAATGCAGGAACTTAAGGCCACCGCCATGATGGCAACACCAACGTACGTCCTCGGAATGGCCGACGTGGCAAGGAGAAAGCTTTCCTTAGATCCGGCAAAAGATCTCTACATCCAAAAGATTACCTGTGCGGGTGAACCTGGTGCCAGTATCCCTTCAACGAAGGGCCGGATAGAGGAGGCTTGGGGTGCGAAGGTTTACGATCATGTTGGTGCTACTGAGGTAGGTGCTTGGGCTTATGAGTGCCAGGTACAGAGGGGACTTCACATCAACGAGGCCTTTTTCCTGGCAGAGATTGTAGACCCGGAGACCGGGGGAATTATCGAGGAGGCGGATAAACCCGGCAAGCTCTTGATCACGGCCTTTGACAGGATGGCTCAACCCTGTATCCGGTTTGACACGAAGGATGTCACAGCTTGGCTGGAAGAGACGTGTGAGTGTGGTCGGACCTTCCGCAAGTGTCGAGGAATCGTTGGGCGGACTGATGATATCACAAAGGTGAAGGGTGTCCTGTTGGCACCTTCGGCCATCGAAGAGGTGGTCAGGTCATTTCCGGAGCTGGGGGATGAATTTGAGGTGGTTGTGACGAAGAAAGGGGATTTGGATGACATCACCCTGAGGGTGGAGTTAGCTCCTGGATCCGAGGGAGAAATAGATAGCCTCCGGAGGAAGTTGACAGACCAGCTTCGGCTGAAAACGAATCTGGGATACAATGTTGAATTCCACCCTTACGGGAGCCTGCCGCGGCACGAAGTCAAGGCCAAGAGGTTTAAGGATCTCAGGAAAACGAAGTGAAGGAATGACTTTTTCATCGCATCGAGGACTGGGTCTCGAGAATGGAAAGGAGCTCCACATGGATATCGAAGGACTCTTGGAGATGGATAGAAGGATACAGTCTATTAAGAAATCGGTCATTGACCTCCGGAATCGGGGGCAGCAGATCGAGGCGGTCAGGAGAAACGCGGACAGAATTCTAGCCAGCATTAGGATGCTAGAACTCAATGTTTCTGATCTGATCCCGGTACTGGAAAGATCCGATTGATACATTGGTTGGGATTTCTCGGGAAATCCCGCCTTTAAATGAATGATTTGAGGCTACACATATTTTTGTCGGGAGGAGTATGGATTTCTGGCTTATCATTGAGCAGGGGAACTCCGGTTGCAATCGGTAGCAAAAACCGTTGACAACCGGGTGACTTAATTAGTCAGATGCGGAGGATATACGATGCAAGCCTCTATGTTCTCTCTCCGTATTTCCCATAAACGGAGGAATCCAGATCCCTTTCCCGTTGAGGTACTGAGGAGGGTGGCTCGTCCCACTACTGTAATCATAGACGACAAAGTTCAGAGGGTGGACGAGCGGGAGAGCGGTTTCAACAGGGCACTTGGCGGCGATTTTGGCCCTGCCCTTCAGAGGGAGAGATATCGATTCGTGAAGAAACACCCCCTCTCTGGGGCCTTGGTACAGATGCAGGGATACCTGAGCGAATTTGTAGATGGATCCAAGGCCTCCAAGAAGGCCCCTTTGCCGGATGATCCTGAGCTTATGTCCCGTCATATCAAGGAGACGGCTTACTTTCTGAGGGCAGACCTTGTGGGGATCTGCGAATTGCCCTCGTACGCCGTTTATTCCCACAGTATGTCTGATGGCCAGCCAGTGGAACTCACCCATAAGTACGCTATTGGCATTCTGATCGATCAGGACTGGAAGACGGCGGAGGCGTTTACCGGTAACGATTGGATTAGTAATTCCATGAGCTTTCTGTCCTATTCCACCTCGGGGTTCATTGCTTGTATCCTTGCGGACTATATTCGCCGGCTTGGCTATCCAGCCCGGGCGCACCATGCGAGAAATTACCAGGTTGTAGTCCCTCCGATTCTGCTCATGGCGGGCTTAGGGGAGATGTGTCGCATCGGGGATATCGTGCTCAATCCCTTCTTGGGGCCACGATTTAAGGCCGCGGTGGTAACCACGGATCTCCCCCTGGCCTCGGATAAGCCTATAGATGTTGGGATTCAGGATTTTTGTTCAAAGTGTAAGAAGTGTGCCCGGGAATGCCCCTCAGGAGCCCTCAGCTTCGGCGATAAGGTGATCTATAAGGGGTATGAGCGCTGGCCATCGGATGTTGAGGCATGTACGGCCATGCGGGTAGGCAACAAAAGGGGATCAGGGTGTGGCACGTGCATAAAGGTTTGTCCCTGGAACAAGCCTTATACTCCCTTTCACCGGGCTGTCGGGTGGGCGGTGAGGCACTCTTCCCTGGCCAGGCAGTTAGCCATTTGGGGGGATGATCTCCTTGGATATGGGAATCCTAAACCCGAAAATAAATGGTGGTTTGACCTGGAAGAGGTCGATGGTCTCCTGCGGGTTCCACCTGACTCCGTCAAAAATGAAGAATAGGGGCGTCAAAAAGACGTCGGTGACTAAGGAAGTTTCTATGTATACCATTTTTCGGGAGGTTTTTCCTTCCTGGATCGCTATGGTTGTATGAATCATTCTCTTGGTCTTATTCCGGCAAATAGCCATTTTCCTCCCCGGTACCATGACACATTGATCTCTCTGACATAATCTGCGAGAATTCCGGGAGATTTCCGTCAGGACACCCATTGACCCTATTTTGAAATCCCTTTTGGGGTATGTCTGTTTTCCCCGTTAAGTGGGGAAAGATAGCCGATGAAAGGAGATCTTCTGGGGCTTGGGGTAAAATGAGAGAAGGGGGATGCTGGAAGAAGAAAAAAGGAAAAAGCTATTGGAGGTGGTAATGTGAAGTTCTTGCCGATCCTTTTGCTGGCAAACGGGGTATTTTTAACTGCGGCCGTCGTCTTTACGTGGGATTCCATGAGGGAGAAGGAGGAGCGCGCGGTCAAGGTGGGATGCGGAGGTATGTTGACGATGATGGCGCTGGGTATAGCGATCCTTCTGTTCCCAGGTTTACGGTGGTTCGTGGCGATCCTCTTCGCCATGTTGATCCTCATTTTCCTCCTCTTACTCATTCCGGGAAAGTCCAATCCAGAAGCCCTGAAGGGGACAGGGGGTTCCATCGTGGGTAAGGTAGAAAGGGTTGATGAGAGGGATATCGTCTTCGCCCGGAACCGTTCTCTTCCGCCCGGATCGGAGGTCTATAAGCGGTACTACCAAATGCACCCCGAGAGAGAGGAGAGGGATGCCAAGCGTAGAGCTGCCGGGGGTCCTTTGGGAAGACCTGGTTCCATTGACGGGGAGCATCATCCCAATCTTGCCATGCTCAAGGGCACCTTTCATATGCCCCTCTACCTGGGACAAAAGGAGAAGGTGCAACCACCTCCGGAGGCTTCCTCCATTCAAATAGACCCAAAGGAGGCCACGGAGAGGGTAAAGGGTTTTGCCCGACATCTGGGGGCCGATCTGGTGGGAGTTTGTCGTGTGGACTCTCGCTGGGCATATTCCCATCGGGGGGAGATTTTCTTTGACAACTGGGATGACTGGGGAAAGGAGATAGCTCCGCCTCTCCCCTTTGCCATCATTATGGCTGAGGAAATGGA
>CAYFXL010000204.1:0-4629 GCA_964346945.1 uncultured Syntrophobacterales bacterium | reverse complement strand
TGTTTAGCGCTGTTGTGCTCGTCACCCTCCATGTACTGAACGTGACTGATGACCTCTCGGAAGGTTGGCCGTTGTATGTCTTGGGCGCAGCCATGGGGCTCTACGCGGCACTGTTCCTCTGGAACAAGGCGATCAAGCCGAGGTTCCTCAAGAGACGGATTTACGCCGTTACAAAGGTGACCCCTGCCGGGAGGGATACATACGCCATCGAGGTTTCTCCCGAGGGTGACGGTATCTTTTCCTACGCGCCGGGACAGTTCGCCTTCGTCACGTTTTACTCCGAGGGATTGCCCGTGGAGCGGCACCCATGGACCATCTCTTCCACCCCCACGAGGCCGGAAAGCCTCATATTCACCATCAAAAGCAGTGGGGACTTCACCGAATCCATCAGTAGGCTTCGGCCGGGGGACACCGCTCTCGTCGATGGCCCGTATGGCCTCTTCAGCTATCCGGCGCATGTCCGGGATCCAAAGGGAGAAGTGGTTATGGTCGCTGGTGGGGTAGGGGTGACGCCCATGCTTAGCATGCTCCGTTACATGGCCGACAGGGGTGAGACGCGGAGGGTCGCCTTCGTTTGGAGCAATAAAACCGACGCCGACATTTTGTGCCGCGAGGAGTTCGAGGCCATGGAGGCCAAGCTCCCGAACCTCTCCATACACCACGTCCTGACGAGACAAAGGGATTTCCAGGGCCCCACCGGCCGCCTCAACATATCCATGTTGAAGGAGCTTCTTTCGGGATGCAGCCGTAACGCAGCCGTCTTCGTCTGTGGCCCGCCGCCCATGATGGATGCCGTCTTTAAGGCCCTCAAGGGGATTGGTTTCTCGGCCCGCCACATCCATAGCGAGAGATTTGCCATCTGATTCGGGTTTTGAAACAAGCCATTCAAACTCGGACTTGCGTCGGTAGCAGTCGCAGGACACACTGGGGCAGATCTCACTACATTACTTGAGGTTGTTACCTTTTTGTCATGTCCTAGCCCTTCTTAAGACGAATACAGGAGGGCAATCTTGGACAGGTTCCGCAGGAAGCGAATGCCGCAGTTTTCGTGGCGAAATGGGATTTTCAAGACCCTTGTGTGCTTTTCCAGCTTCTGCTACTATGCACCACGGATAGGGGAAATGCAGATGATGCAACTTCTTCCTCTTGATTGACAGGATGTAACTCCATGGATTTGCATCGCCTGGAAGTCTTCTGTAGGGTGGTTGAACTCCGAAGCTTAACGAGGGCAGCGGAAGCTGCACGGCTGTCCCAACCTACAATCAGTGAACACATCCGAACCCTTGAAGAGATGCTCGGGGAAAAGCTCTTGGATCGTTTGGGGCGAGAAGTCTTTCCGACTCAAGCGGGGCAGATCCTCTATCGTTACGCCCAAAAGATGCTACGACTCCGGGAGGAGGCAATCCAAGCGATCGCCACGTACAGAGGAGAGCTATCGGGTCAACTTATCCTTGGAGCGAGCACGATACCCGGCACCTACATTCTTCCTAAGATCATCGGGTCCTTTAAGAAGCAACACCCTTCTATCCAGCTCATGCTCAGGATTTCAAGTAGCGGGAAAATTGTGGACGCCGTATTGAGAGGGGATCTCGAGATCGGACTTGTCGGGTCACAGTGGAAAGATCGACGTCTTAAGATCGAGGAGATTTCCTCGGAAGAGCTTTTCCTTGCCGTCTATCCCACACACCCGTGGAGCGGCCGAGATACAGTGGGAATGGAGGAAATCTATGGCGAACCCTTTATCCTCAGGGAAAGGGATTCCGGTACACGAATGGTGATGACCCAGATCTTGGGAGCTCATGGTTTCGAGTTCTCACAATTGTTCGTTGTGGCTGAAGTCGCAACCACGCAGGGCGTCATTCAGAGCATTAAAGCGGGAATTGGTATTTCGATCCTCTCAGACAGGCGGTTGAGGAAGACCTGCACCGAGGTTCTCTGGTAGCCGTATGCCTGAGAGGGATTCGATTTCATCGGCCTTTCTATCTTATTCAACGGGCAAACCGCCAACTCTCAACCATCTGCCAAGCCTTCCTGACGCACATGCGCATGGAAACTCAAGGTAAGAATACCTCGTGATCAGTCGTTTAGCCTCCGTGGCTCCTGACTCGACACTCCTCCCATACCATCTGTGTACGTACTGCATGAGGAGATAGTCCGGCATTTATGGAGATCTCGGGGTGCCCGGTATTCCACTACGCGTATTGATAATCCCTATACTCTTCCCGTAAAATTATTAAGATTTCCTATTTGAATTATCGGAATTTTTTATGGTATGTAGATTCGGTTGTGGCATAGTGGAGAAAATTTGGAGAGAGGAACGGAGCAATGAGCAAGACGATCGACGCGAGGGGAAAAGCATGTCCCCAGCCTGTGGTGATGACAAAGCGGGAGCTTGAGTCAATGCAGGAGGGCATCCTGACGGTGATCGTGGACAATCCCACCTCCCGGGATAACGTGGAGCGATTCGCGAGAAGCCAGGGATGCGAGGTGGAAATCGATCAGCGAGACGAGGGGTATTTCCTGAACATTGTGAAGGGTTACCCGTGCGAGGTTAGTCTTGGCGCATCAGCCGGGGAAAGGGCTGTGTCTTCTTCAGAGTCCAACGTGGTTGTCTATGTCAGCGCGGATCATATGGGAGCTGGGGAGCAGGAGCTTGGGAGCATCCTCATTCGGGCCTTTCTGAAGACCTTGAAGGACGTCAGTCCCAAGCCCAAGAAACTCATATTCGTCAATTCGGGGGTGAAACTTACAACAGAAGGATCAGATGCCATCGAGTCGATCAGGGAACTGGAAGCCATGAATATCGCAATCCTTTCCTGTGGCACTTGTCTCGATTACTATCGCCTCAAGGAAAAGCTCGCAGTGGGCCTGGTTACCAACATGTTCGATATCGCGAGTTCTCTCATGGAAGCGGACCGGGTGATAAGACCGTAGCACGTTTGGTTGTATCGCTTGCTACTAAGGGATAGAATAATCGCCAAGTGGTAATCAGCCACGTTTGCCCCGTGAGGGGATAAATGATTTACTTCGACAACGCGTGTACGAGTTTCCCCAAGCCTGCCGCTGTGGTGAGTGCCATCCAGGAATACCTGCTCAACATTGGATCAAGTCCGGGTCGCTCAGGGCACAGGTTAGCGCTGGATGCAGCACGCTTGATCTTTGAGGCCAGGGAGAGTTTGTCCCAATTATTTCATGTCCCGCGGTCTGAACAGGTCGTCTTTACGTCTAGTGCCACCGATGCGCTCAATCTGGCCATTCTTGGGCTCCTGAAGGAAGGTGATCATGTAATCACCCCGTCGATGGAACACAACTCCGTGATGCGGCCCCTCAATTACCTTCTCAAAAAAGGGATTATCGATTTGTCGATCGTTCCGTGTTCAGAAGAGGGGCACATCGATCTGGATAGCCTGAAGGGATCGATCAAGAAAAACACCCGGCTCATGGCCGTTAACCACGCCTCCAACGTCGTGGGAACCATCGCTCCCTTGGAGGAAATTATGGAGATATCTAGGGAGATCCCTTTCCTGGTTGATGCCGCTCAATCTGCTGGAGCGGTACCCATCGACGTCGAGGCAATGGGCATCGATCTATTGGCATTCACGGGGCACAAGAGCCTCTATGGTCCCCAGGGGACGGGGGGATTGTTCGTTCGGGAAGGGATTGATCTGAAACCTCTCAGACTGGGGGGGACTGGGAGTCAGTCAGAATCGTGGGATCATCCCGATTTTCTTCCTGACAAATATGAATGCGGAACGCCCAACACTCCGGGGATTGCGGGGTTGGGCGAAGGGACGAGATTTGTTCTGCATGAGGGAGTCGAAAGGATTCGCCAGCATGAAATCGAACTGACCCGGTCTCTCCTGGAGGGCCTGGAAGGTATCGAGGGCATTACCGTTTATGGGCCAAGGAAGCCCCATGAACAGACCGCCACAGTCTCGATCAATGTGAAAGGTATGGAGGCATCGGAGGTGGGATATCGGCTCGATAGGGAGTTTGACATCATGACTCGGGTGGGACTTCACTGTAATCCAGCGACCCACAAAACCATAGGAACATTTCCCCATGGAACAGTGCGCCTCAGCATGGGATATTTCAACACCCAGGAAGAGGTGGGTCAAGTCCTTGAAGCACTGAGAGAAATATCGACAGCCCTTTAGTTTAGGCAAAAGGATTTTTTGCTTCCTTTTCGATACTCCAGGTTTAATGGGACTATTTGGGCTTAATGCCAAATGAGAATAGATGGAAATCGTGCCAAAGAGAAGACGGAAGAGCGGTGCGCGGCCGTGCTGGAGGCGATACACTACGTGATAAAAGGGGAGAAAATCCTCAAGACGGCGGGGCTCAGAATCGATGTAATTCCGGTGCCCCGTGAGGTCAGTTCCGATTGCGGCATGGCTCTGGAATTCTCCTGCAGGAATAGGGATCGTGTGGAGCAACTCCTTGCGGATGAAGGCGTTACCGTGGTGGGAATTTATGCATTGCGCAAAGGTCAATACTCAAAATTGTGAATGATCCCTTCAAGCTAGGAAACAAAACGCCTTGCTCCTTCAACACCCTCGTAAGCATCCCTGCCTCTGAAATCCGCCCCGATCTTCTTGGCGAAATCATCAGTTGTCGGTGGTCCACCAA
>CAYFXL010000203.1:0-4635 GCA_964346945.1 uncultured Syntrophobacterales bacterium | reverse complement strand
ATACGAGATCGTGGGGCCCGATGAATCGAATGTGAAGCAAGGCAAGATATCTTCCGATTCCCCGGTGGGCCATGCCCTCATCGGAAAGAAGGTTGATGATGAGGTGAGCGTTCGGACTCCAGGGGGAATTCGAAATTTCCAGGTAGTTCGAATTTCTTCGGGGTCACGATAATCACATCCTTGATTTTCCAAATCGTCGGAGCCCCAATAATACTGCTTTTTTCCGAGATGGGTAAAAGATTTCCACCGACGAAGAAATCGGAGATAGTATCGGGGCGACGGATCGGTAGCATGAATTGAGGGGAAAAGGAGTTGGGGCTTAAGACATCCCGAACCGCCCTTCTCTGCCTCAATAATGCCAATACCAGGGGCGATAGGGATGCCAACCCGGGTACGGCCAATAAGGGTAATCCCGCCACCAGAGATAGGGTCCGTAGGGATATTGGACTTTCCCTACTTCCCTCCATAGGTGGATCTCCCTCGGGGAGAGGAGGGGATACGTATATTCGATATGGCCTATGGGCATTACTTTTTGGCCAATAATTTCCCCGGCTACAGTAATCTCCCTGTCCCTTTTATATATGGCCGTATCGAGATAGCCCGGATAGAGAACGATAAACCTCCCCTGGCTCTCATCAGATTCTTTAGGCCTTCCCCATCTGTTTATGTCCTTATGCAATACGGTGAGTTGGGTACCCTCCTTTAAGTTCTCGGAGTCTATGATCACCCCTCCCCAGAGAACGACCTTTCCCCTATAAACAGAGGGGTCCTTTATTACCTCCCTCAGGCTCAGATCCCGAGTGACCTCCCGTCTGACCTCTGTGGAGATGACATAGGCGCACCCTTGAAGGAAAAAGAGGATCATGGATGAAACGAAGAGATTGATATACCCTTTCATCATTCCCCTTTTTATATCTTACCAAAATTGGAGTCTATCGCCAATGATTTTGGTGGGCACTCATCCAGTATGCCTCCATCTCCCTTTAAGTCCACTCAAAAGTATGGTAAAGATTTACCAAACCACGGACCTGAAATTTAGCCTGAGGCCTCTCTCATGGGGAATTTCAGTGCGCTCAAGGGATATTTCATCCAACACCGATGGCGGCTGCTAGTTGGCCTGGCTACGTTACTGGTAGTAGACGGTCTGCAGCTTATCATCCCCCAAGTCATCAAGTGGGCCATCGATGATCTCACCAGGGGAGGAATCGCGCGGGCCGATTTGGTCAAATATGCTCTCTACATAGCCGGGATCGCCTTGCTCATCGGGTTCTTCCGGTACTTTTGGAGATTCATGATTCTGGGGACCGCCCGAAGGATTGAGGAGGCCTTGCGAAGCCGACTCTATTCCCACCTTCAAACCCTTTCGCTCAGTTTCTTCCAGGAGACCAAAACGGGAGATCTCATGGCCCATGCCACCAATGATATAGATGCCGTACGAATGGCCGTGGGGATGGGACTCGTGGCCATTACCGATACCCTCGTGCTTGGAGCCTCGGCTATCGTATTCATGATCGTAATCGACCTGAAGCTGACTCTCTTCGCCATTATTCCCATGCCCTTTATTGCCTTGGTAACGACCCGTTTCAGCAGGCTCGTCCACCGTCGATTTGAGAGCGTTCAGGCCTCTTTCTCCAAGTTGACCGAACAAGTAAGGGAAGGCCTAGCAGGGATAAGGGTGGTCAAGGCCTTTGCCCAGGAGGACCATGAAAGGGGAAAGGTGGGTCACATTGGCGAGGAGTACGTGGGGAATAACCTCCAACTAATCAAGGTATGGGGGATGTTCTTCCCCTTGATCATGCTCCTGGCGAATCTGGGAACGGTTATCGTTCTCTGGCTCGGGGGGATGGAGACGATATTGGGAACCATCACCCCGGGTGGTTTCGTTGCCTTCATGACGTACCTCGGCATTCTCACCTGGCCCATGATGGCCCTGGGGTGGGTCATTAACCTCATCCAGAGGGGATCCGCCTCCATGGGGCGGATTAACAAGATCCTGAATACCCAACCCGAGATCACCGACCAGCCCTCTCTGCGACCTATTACCAAGCTGAAGGGAAAGATCGAGTTTCGGAACCTCACCTTTTCCTACAAACCAGGTTCGTCGCCGGCTCTCAAAGACATCACTTTCCAGGTGAATCCCGGGGAGTATGTCGCGATCGTTGGAAGGACCGGCACGGGGAAGACCACCCTTTGTAACCTCATCCCGAGAGTCTTCGACCCGCCCGATGGCCATCTCTTCATCGACGGCCGTGAGATCCACGCCATCCCTATTAAACCCCTCAGGGAAAGCATCGGCTATGTGCCTCAGGATACATTCCTCTTCTCCACCAGCATCAGGGAGAATATTGTCTTTGGAAATCCTGAGGCATCGCAGGGGAAAATCGCGGATGCCGCCCGAATTGCCCAGATTGATGAGGACATCCAATCCTTTCCCGTGGGCGTTGAAACGGTGATCGGGGAGAAAGGGATAACCCTTTCCGGGGGGCAAAAGCAGCGTATCGCCATCGCCCGGGCCATTCTCTTGGACCCACAGATCATGATCCTAGACGATGCCCTCTCCTCCGTGGATACCCAAACGGAAGAGCGGATTTGGAGTGGGCTCAGGGAAATCTTGGAGGGGAAAACCTGCATCGTCGTCTCCCATCGACTTTCATCCATAAAGGAAGCCGATAAGATTATCGTCCTAGATGAAGGAGAGATCAAGGAAATGGGGAATCACACGAGCCTCCTCTCCATGGGCGGGATCTATGCCGAGATTTACCGGAGGCAGCAGATTGAGGAGGAATTGGATCGGGAAAACACAAGGGTGAGTGGTCATGCACGTTGATTACGGGTATTTCGAGGGAGATCATTTGGGAAAGCCTTACGACGTCGGTTTGATTCGACGGCTTTTCCCCTATGCGAAACCTTACCGGCTTATCATCAGTGCATCCATCGTGTTGATCCTCTTTGTCACGGGGTTCGAGCTCCTCTTCCCGTATCTGATAAAAGTGGCCATCGACGACTACATCGTTGTCTCTGCCCGTAAGGCCATTGTGAGCTCGCCGAGTTCCCCCCTGCAGGAGATGCTTTTGGAGCGATACAGCACCCTCCTGTTCCCCTCGGCCGATCCGGAGATCTTCTTCATTCGGGCATCCGATCTAAAGGAGATCGATCCTCGCGATCTGGCGTCGTTCCAAAGGGCAGGTCTTATCGGCGAAGAGTGGTTTTATCCCTTCCGCCCGAGGGGGGAAGCGGGAAAAGGGGTGGTTAAGCGCTATCGGTCCTCCTTCAAACAGAGCGGGGAATACTATTTCATATCTTACCGGGACATGAAGGGATTGGAACAAGGGGATATCCTCAAGTTGAGGGGAGAGGATGTGCGAGGAGTAGCGCGGGTTTCGACCCTCTTCACGCTTATCCTCATTTTGAGCTTCGGATTTAATTTCCTCCACGTGTATGCCATGGAATACACCGGACAAAGGGTGATGCACGATTTGAGGATCCGGGTCTTTGACCACATTCAGCGGTTATCCCTTTCTTTCTTCGATCGCACTCCTGTTGGAAGATTGGTGACCCGGGCAACCAACGATGTTCAAAACTTACATGAAATGCTCACCAGGGTGTTCGTCTATCTCTTTAAGGATATATTTCTCCTGGCTGGCATCATCGTGCTACTGCTCAAGATCAACTGGGAACTGGCGCTGGTTTGTTTCAGCCTTGTGCCTCTGATCTCTTATATTACCCTCTATTTCAGCGGTAAGGCACGGGATGCGTTCAGGGAGGTTCGGCTCACGATCGCTAAAATCAATGGCACGCTTCAGGAAGATTTCTCCGGGATCAAGGTAGTCCAGATCTTCAACCGAGAGAGGGAAAACTACAGGCGGTTCAAGGTTCTCAACCACGAAAACTACCTGGCCAACATGAAGCAAATCGTCATATTCGCACTCTTCGTTCCCATCATAGAGATCGTCGGGACCGTCGCCATCGCCCTGCTCATCTGGTATGGTGGGGGGAAGGTCATCTCGAATACGCTGAGTTTGGGCACCCTGGTGGCGTTCCTTTCCTATCTGAGGATGTTCTTTCAGCCCATAAGGGACATATCGGAGAAGTATAACATCATGCAGTCCGCCATGGCATCAACCGAAAGGATCTTTGACGTTTTGGACAATCGAGAGATGATTCCGGAACCCTCGGCTCCAAAATCCGTGCCCGGGATGAGGGGGAATATCGAGTTCAGGAATATTACCTTCTCGTACACAGGCGATGAGGTGGTCTTGAAGGATGTGTGCTTCAGCGTCGGGGAAGGGGAAACAGTGGCCATTGTCGGTGCCACGGGAGCGGGAAAAACCTCTATCATTAACCTCCTGGAACGCTTCTACGATCCGCAGGGAGGTCAAATTTTAGTCGATGGGGTTGATATCAGGGAACTGGATAAATCCTTTCTCAGATCCCAGATCGGGCTGGTGCTGCAGGATGTGTTTCTCTTTGCGGGGGATATCCGGTCCAACATCCAGTTGGGAAATGAAGGGCTTTCCCAGTATGAGATCGAAAGGATCGCCCGATATGTGAATGCCGACCGTTTCATTCAGAAGTTCCCGAAGGGATTGGAGGAGGAAATGAAAGAAGGGGGGGCTACCCTCTCGGCAGGGGAAA
>CAYFXL010000202.1:0-4668 GCA_964346945.1 uncultured Syntrophobacterales bacterium | reverse complement strand
ACCTTTTCCGTATCGACGCCAACGGCAGATGACTCCGCTATGATGGGTCTGGCTCCGAAGTCCCGTATGATGTCCGCGATGGCTTTGGTCACCTCCGGGCTGGTGATCACCGCTGATTGAGGATCTGCAGGTGGCGCCACCCAACTGGGGTTTATCAAAACAAAGTCTTTCCGGGAAATGATATCATCGAGCCCCCCGATGAGGTCAACGGCCTTCCTTACCGCATCCCCAATCTCCTTGCCGGAGGGGCTTTTCGGTGTCCTCACGTTGGATACCTTGCTTCTAGGCATCGCGATCTCCTTTTCAAGGCAAGGCTTCATGAAAATCCAGACTCCTCAGAGTGTCTTCAAGGACGTCTCTCGAAATGATCCACCCCATTAATTTTTCCCCATAATTTCGACTCATACTACTTTTAAGGAGCTTCGGTGTCAAGGCGAAAGGCTCGAGGGAATGGACCTCCTTTGCGTTACTGTCGCGATAAGGTCAAGGGAATTCAAGGGGTTTCAGCCGTGTTGAAAGTATTCTCGTGGCATGATCGATCGAAGGGCCTTCAATAGGCTGGAATGAAGGGACGGTTGGAGACAGGAGGAGGGTGAGCACGAGGTTTTTTATCATGAAAAATGGCTGGACAAAGGGAAGGGAGGTATGGTAAAAAATCTTAAACTAAGGCCCTTTCCGCATCGATGGAATCGTTTCGGTACATAGTGGTAGAAGGCCCGATCGGAGTCGGGAAGACCAGCCTCGCGAAACGGTTATCCATTCAGTTCAAGGCTCGGTGTATCCTGGAATCGCCGGAGGAAAACCCGTTTCTCCATAGATTTTATCGTGATCGCAAGAAGTACGCCTTTCAGACGCAGCTCTTCTTCCTGTTGAACCGCTATCAACAACAAAGGGAGATGAGGCAGATCGACCTGTTTAACCGGGTCACCATTACCGATTACCTGTTTGCCAAAGATCGGATCTTCGCATATCTGAACCTGGACGAAAATGAACTGGCCTTGTACGAACGGATCTTTGCCTTACTTGACGGGAGGATTCCTACCCCCGATTTGGTCATCTTCTTGCAGGCGAAACCGGAAACACTGCTTGCCCGGATCAGGGCGAGAGACATCGAATATGAGCGAGAGATCGATATTGAATATCTTCGGGCCCTGAGCCAGGCCTATAATACCTATTTTTTCCATTACGAAGAAAGTCCCCTTCTCGTTGTCGATACCACCGAAATTGATTTTGTAAACAGGGAGGAAGATCTGGAGAATCTCATCCGGGAAGTTCGCTCCATGCGGAGGGGGACCTGGTACTACAAGCCGCTTGGATCCAAGTAGTTGGACTGAGACGGGGGGAATTTCTGTCGGCGCTCAGGGGTTTTCCCTTGGGGAAAAGTCCTTCTGGAACAGGTCCAGAAGGACTTTTTTTGGGGGAAATACCAGACAATTGGCGAAAAAGGTGGAAGAGAGAGAAGGGGAGCCCGGATGCAAATTGTCTCGACCATGGAGGAGATGTCCTCCATCTCGGATGAGTTTCGTAAAGGTGGTAAAACCATTGTCTTGGTTCCGACTATGGGGTACTTTCACGAAGGCCATCTCAGCCTTATGAGGGAAGGGAGAAAGAGGGGGGATGTATTGGTCGTGAGCCTCTTCGTTAACCCCACTCAATTTGGGGAGGGCGAGGACTACGAGATCTATCCCCGGGATTTCTCAAGGGACAAAGGCCTCATCGAAGGGATAGGGGTGGATATCCTCTTCATACCGACCGCGGAGGAGATGTATCCAAAGGGTCACCAAACCTTTGTGGGAGTGGAACGAGTCACCAAGCCAATGGAGGGCCAGTTTCGGCCAATCCACTTCCGTGGGGTGACCACAGTGGTGGCCAAATTATTCAATATCGTCAAGCCCCACATGGCCATATTTGGGGAGAAGGATTTTCAGCAATTGGTGGTCATCCGGCGGATGGTCGAAGACCTCAATTTTGAGGTTGAAATCATCGGAATGCCCATCGTAAGGGAACGCGATGGGTTGGCCATGAGCTCTCGAAACTCATATTTGACCTCCGAGCAGCGGCGAGCCGCCCTGAGCCTCAGCCGGTCCCTCCAGAAGGCCTCTCAGCTCTTCCGCTCAGGGGAACGGAATCCCAGAAGAATTATCGATGCCGTAAGGAGAGTCATCGAACCCGAGGGAGATGTAACCATCGAATATGTTGAGATTCGAGATGCCAAGACCTTGGAGGAGGTCGAAATCATCGCGGGCGAGGCCGTCATCGCCCTGGCAGCCAGAGTGGGGAAGGTCAGGTTGATCGATAACGTGATCTTTAGGGAAGAATAGCCCTTGTGTGGGAATTTAGGGTAGAATTGACAATTATCCGTGGATCCCGGAAAAACTGGCTCCTCATTGCTCAAACTATTTTTTCTTGGGAGAGAAAACCCTTGTCACTTCGCTCCCGTGCTTCGCGGTCTTTTACCCTCATTCCCTTCCGCTCACCGAAAAGAATGTTGGACCATTCTAGAGTCCGCTTCACTGCAAATGAGCGGGTCGCCGCTATTTCGTTCCAAAACTCGCCCTGCGGGCTCAGACCTTGCAGTTGCGATCAAGCAGTGTTGAAGTGCTGCGGTCATGCGGTCAGGGCGGCTAACATTTCGATTCAACGAGCTGTTTATTCGTGCTCGAAGGTCGTTCCCTCATGTTCAGAGATCTCGTCGGGCTAGGGCGACTCAATAGAACTTTAACCGGAGGAAAGAGTCTCACCAACGAAGGGAGGACGTTACTTGGATTCGGGCTTTTTCGCTTTCTTCTCCTTCCCCGCCGGTTTCCTCTTCGCAGTTTTCTTCGGTGCCTTTGACTCAGCCATTGGCGCAACCTCTTCGCTAACCATAGGCTCGGCCTTTTTCCTGGGTTCTTTTTTAGCCACTTTAGCCACGGACTTCTTTTTGGCCTCAACTTTTGCCGTCTGTTCCGCCCCCGCGGCGAGAAGACCCTTCGCTCTCAGCTTCAACCGTTTCTTCCTCCTTCTCCGCCGCCTGGCCAACTCCCTATCCTTTTCCCGCATCGTTTCCTCCTCATCGCAAGAGGGCAACGTTAAATCAAGCCTGCCCCCTTTAAGATTTCTCTCAGTTCGTTTCTTTGGTTCTCTCCCAGCGGAAGGAGGGGTGATCTTGGATCGCCACCAAAGTAGCCAACCATATCGAGGGCTGCCTTGAGTCCGGACACGCCGAATTGAGCGGTGACGGCCTTATTGGCGGCGAGGAGTTTTAACTGCAACTCCCTCGCTTCGGCATACCTTCCGCTGCGGAAATCCTCAAATATCTTACAGCATTCATCAGGGGCCACATTGGCTAGGGCTAAAATCCCTCCCGATGCTCCAAGACCAAGGGCTGCCAAAAGGTGGCCAGCCGATCCGGCGAGGACGTGAAAAGTCGGAGGGGGAGGAGTGGTCGCAATCATTTCTCCTACCTGGGCAATATTCCCCGAGGAGTCTTTAATTCCAATGATGTTGGAGTGTTCCGCCAAGGATGCCACGAGTTCTGGGACAACACTGATCCCCGTGAATTTGGGCACGTTATAAATCAAGATCGGTACGTCTGACTCGTCCGCAATCCTCAAATAGTGCTTTCTTAGGGCGGCATTATCCATGTTCCCCTTATAGTAGTGGGGGGTAACCACCAGGGCTGCATCGGCTCCCCTTTCGGCGGCGAGGTTAGTCAACTTCACCGTGGCCTCCGTAGATTCGCAACCCGTTCCTGCGATCAAGAGTTTATCCTGGGGGAGGTTCTCTTTAACGGTATCCACGAGGGCGAGCTTTTCCTCCTGGTCTAGGAAAACGGATTCCCCATTGGAACCAAAGACGGCATACCCGGCCAGTCGAGTCTTGTTCCACCTCTCCAGATTCTCCCTCAACCGATCATGGGCGACCCTTCCATCCGCAAAGGGAGTGGCGATGGGGGGAAAGATACCTTCAATTTTCAACTTCATGCCTTCCTCCTCATATGAATGTAGATTCCGAAGCGCTCACATTCGCGCCCCTTCCCGGGCGAGACCGCTCAACTGGGCTATGCTCTCCATGATTTGATTCGTAAGCCTTGGAGCCTCGCCTTCAGCTACGGCAAAGACTGGATTCCCTATCTTTACAGTGACCACCTTTCTCAGCCCTTGGCTTCCGTAGTGAATACCCATAGGAACAAAGGGGATATGATCCTCAATCCTGTCCGCGTTATCGGTCCCTCGATGACCTTGCCAGCGGAGGATCATTTGGATCAACCTCGATTTACCCTTTCCAACCTCGGTGGGATAGTACGTCCCTTCGGGAAAGAGAACCACGTATTCTCTTCTCCTTAACAGCTGCAAAATATAACGGAAGGAGTCAGCGGTTTTGGTTGTCCGCTCCCTATCCACGGGAATCCCCCCCAAAAGCCAGAAAAAGGTTTTGGCACAGGGGATTCTGAAAAGCTCAGCCTTGGCTATATAATTCAGCTGGGGCGTCATAGCGAGGCTCACGATGGGGATGTCCGTCCAATATTGGTGTTTGGGGAGAATTATGGCAGGCCCTTGGTGGGGGATGTTCTCCACGCCTTCAACCCGAAGATGGTAGTAGAGACGAAAGGTGATAGAGCCGATTATCTTGAAGAATCCATAAAACAGGAAATTCTTCCTCTTCGCCAAACCAAAGTCCATTTCC
>CAYFXL010000201.1:0-4671 GCA_964346945.1 uncultured Syntrophobacterales bacterium | reverse complement strand
GAGGTCTTCTCCAGGCTGCAGTCCAACTATAGGGCTTTCCGTTGGCTCAAGAGGTCGCTCGATTGGAATAGACCAGCCCTCGTCGTCCTCATCGACTTCCCCGAGCTTAACCTCAGATTAGCCAAGGAGGCGTTCAAGAGAAAAATCCCCGTCTTTTATTACATCAGCCCCCAGGTATGGGCATGGAGAGAGGGTAGGGTCAAGAAGATCGCAAAATTAGTCCATAAACTGGTGGTAATCCTCCCCTTTGAGGTTCCTTTCTATCGGCAAAGGGGTATCGATTGCGAATTTGTAGGCCATCCCCTGATCGATATCGTCAAACCCCACCTCTCCAAGCAAGAGGCCCACGAAAAATTCCTCCTGGACAAAGATAGGAGGACAATTGGACTGTTGCCCGGAAGTCGCAAGGAAGAAGTCCAAAACCTCCTTCCCGTCCTCCTGAAGAGCGCCCATCTTCTCTTGCGGGATTTTCCGAACCTCCAATTCATCATCCCCCTGGCGCCGGCCATCGACCGTTTTCAGGTCGAAAAATCCATTGCGGACTTCAATTTGGATATCAGGGTAGTTGGGGAACATATCTATGATGTACTCAACATCTGCGACCTCGTTATCACCGCCTCCGGCACGGCCACGTTGGAAGCGGCCATTATGAGAACTCCCATGATTATCGTCTACAAGGTTTCATTCTTCTCCTATCTGGTGGGGAGGCTTCTCGTAAAGGTCAAGAGCATCGGTTTGGTCAATCTCATCGCGGAAAAGAGGATCGTGCCCGAGCTTATTCAAGGGCAGGCCTCCCCCATCAATATTTTCAATGAGGCCTCCAAGATGCTAAAAAATCCCCGTGCCCTATCCATGATCAGAGGCGAATTGGACAAGGTCAAGGAGCAATTGGGGGCCCCGGGAACATCCCAAAGAGCTGCACAAATCCTGTATCGTGTCATTCACCAAGGGGCGTAGTCCCTTCCCTGTCTCGAGATGACCGTAGAATTGTACAAAAGGCTGTTGCAATACGTTAAACCGTACCGGATGAGACTTATCTTGGCCATGACCTGCATGGTTTTGTTCGGTCTCTGCCAAGGTGGAACCGCCTGGCTCGCTCAGCCCGCAGTGGACGGAGTCTTGGTGGATAAAGATGGGAGGATGTTGTTCCTCATAGCAGCGGCTATCGTTGCTCTCTTTCTCATCAAGGGAGTATTCGACTACGGGCAAGCCTACCTCATGAACTATGTCGGTCAGCGTATCGTGGCCGATTTGAGGGAACAACTGTACAATCACCTCCAATACTTCTCCCTCTCATTTTTCACCAAAACACCAACGGGTGTCCTCATATCGAGGCTCACCAATGACATCATGTACATTCAAGGGGCTGTTTCCAACGCCATAACCACCGTTCTCAAAGAATCCTGTACCGTCATTGCCCTCACCGCAGTAATCTTCTATCAAAATTGGAAGTTGGCGTGTATCGCCTTCATCGTCCTCCCTCTTGCCGCTATTCCCATCGTCAAATTCGGCCAGAAACTGCGGAAATTCAGCATCAGGGGGCAGGTCCGAATGGGGTCCATAACCTCCTTGCTCCAAGAGACCATCTCGGGAAACCGTATCGTAAAGGCCTTTACTATGGAAGACTACGAATCCCGGCGGTTCTCCGCTGAGAACGACCGATTTTTCAAGGTCGTCATGAAGAGGCAGAAAATCAGGGCCCTCTCCTCTCCTGTCGTCGAAATATTGGGGGGACTGAGTGTCGCCTGCATCGTGTTGGTCGGAGGGTTCAGCGTGATAAAGGGAAATTCTACCCCGGGAAGCCTCAGCTCCTTCTTGATAGCCCTCGGCCTCCTGTATAAGCCCATCAAATCCTTCAGCAGGCTGAACGACACTATACAAGGGGGGTTGGCGGCGGGCTCGAGGGTTTTCGAATTGATGGACAGAACCCCCGAAATCAGGGATGCCGATGGAGCAGTCCCGCTCAACGGCATTTCGGACGGTATCAAATTCGAACACGTCTCCTTCAAGTACGAGGACGAGCTCGTCTTGAAGGATATCAACGTAGAGGTGAAGGTGGGAGAGGTATTGGCACTGGTTGGAATGAGTGGGGCGGGGAAGACAACGGTGGTGAATTTGATTCCGCGATTTTATGACGTAGATGAGGGCCAAATTACAATCGATGGGAGGGATATCAGGACGGTTACCATAAAGTCCCTCAGGGAACATATCGCCATCGTGACCCAACAGACCATTCTCTTCAACGATACCGTGAGGAATAACATAGCCTATGGGGATATTGCCAAATCAGAGGAGGAAATCGTGGCGGCCGCCAATGCGGCCAATGCCCATGGGTTCATCGAAAAGTTGCCCTTGGGCTACGATACGGTAATCGGGGAAAGGGGGGTAAAACTCTCCGGCGGGGAGCGACAGAGGATCTCCATAGCCAGGGCGCTGCTCAAGAATGCTCCCATCCTCATTCTCGACGAGGCCACATCGTCGCTGGATTCCGAATCGGAATTCCAAGTTCAGGTCGCACTGGAAAGGCTGATGGCAAATCGGACCGTCTTCCTCATCGCCCACCGTCTCTCCACCATAAGGAATGCCCACCGCATCTTGGTCATTGACAAGGGTAGAATCGTCGAAGAGGGAACCCATGATGACCTTTTGGCC
The DNA here is from genome assembly GCA_964346945.1 of uncultured Syntrophobacterales bacterium. Lineage (GTDB taxonomy): Bacteria > Desulfobacterota > BSN033 > WVXP01. The sequence continues at coordinate 2,019 of CAYFXL010000201.1, read as the reverse complement.
CTGAATCGGACCTATAAAAAACTCTACAATATGCAGTTCAGGGACGACGGCGAGACCGTTCTGCGAAAGGCCAAGGTGAGACAGATCTATTAGGGAGGATTTGATCCCGCGGAAAGAATTGAAGAAGTGGTATCCGCATGCCGGAAGGCCACTGAGGTATCGCACATAAGACATGGCGAAGGGACCCGGCATTGAAGAGGTTGGTCAACAGTCTCATATTAGCCATAGCACCGCCGCTCGCCTATTGGATAATCAAGCTTCTTTCCTGGACCATGCGGATACAGGTGGTCGACGGACACGTATGCGATGACTATTTGGGAAAAGGGAAGGCCCTCATCTTCAGCTTCTGGCATGGCAGGCTTTTGATGATGCCGACTGCCCGGTATCGGGGGAAAGGGGTTGCCATTCCCATCAGCCTCCATCAAGATGGGGAAGTCATTAGCAGAACCATGAAGTACTTTGGCTTCAAGTCCATACGGGGATCTACCACCAGGGGAGGATTTTCGGCCATGCGGGAGATGTTGAAGGCCTCTGAGGATGGATATGATATCGCCATCACCCCCGATGGGCCTCGAGGGCCCCGGTATCGAGTTCAAAACGGAATCATAGAGCTTGCCAGGCGGACGGGAATGGCCATCATTCCCATCACCTTTAACGCTTCAAGGAAAAAAGTATTTCGAAGCTGGGATCGCTTTCTCCTCCCATTTCCCTTCTCAAGGGGGGTGTTCATTTTTGGGAAACCCTTACTCGTTCCAAGACAGATGACTGAAGGCTTATTCGAGCAGACGAGACTTCTGTTGGAGCGGAGATTGAGGGAAATAACGGATCGAGCAGACCGGTACTTCGAGAAGGGAGCCGGGGATAGATGATGAACCCCCTCTATAATACCCTATTCACCTTCGGCCTTATCCTGTCGAGCCCTTTTTTTGCCTACAAAATCATCACAACCTCCCACTACCGAAGGGGATTGAGCCAGAGGCTGGGCATCTCCTACAAAGGCGTTTATGAAGAGATGGCCGATGAAAAACCCCTCTGGATCCACGCAGCATCGGTAGGTGAAGTGTTGGGATCATTACCGATAATCGAGGGAATAAGGCAAACCAACCCTGAACTCCCCATCCTCCTTTCAACCATGACGGCAACGGGCAATGATATGGCCAAAAAGCGGGCCTCGAGTGTACGGGCAATCACCTTCTTCCCTTTGGATCATCCATGGGTGGTGAAAAGGACTATTTCCCTGGTCAATCCGAGGGCCTTTCTCATGACGGAGACGGAGATCTGGCCAAATTTCCTCATGGAGCTGGGGAGAAGGGGGATTCCCGCTATGCTCTTCAACGGCCGCATTTCGACTCGCTCCTTTCAATGGTATAAGCGGTTTCGTTTCTTTTTTAACTCCCCTTTGGCCTCGATCGCCGCCCTCTGCATGCAGTCAAGCTTGGATGCTCAAAGGATCATAGAGATGGGAGCCAATCCCGAAAGGGTTACCGTGAGCGGAAACGTCAAATTCGACCAACCGCCTCCCGTAATAACTCAAAAGGAAAAGGAAACCCTTCTTCAAGCCCTAGACCTGCATGAAGGCCAACCAATACTCATCGCGGGATCCACCCATAGAGGGGAGGAGGAGTTTATGCTAGGGGTCCTTCAACGGCTCTCCCCCGATTACCCCGATCTGGTCCTCATCCTGGCTCCCAGATACCTCGAACGGGTTGGAGAGGTTGAGGTTCTCCTAAAAAGGGAAAAAATCCCATGGAAACGAAAATCCCAATTCCCGGCAAAGGGAGGGAGGGAGGGGGCCGTCGTCATCCTTTTGGACACCATGGGGGAGCTCTCCAAACTCTATAGCCTCGGAACCCTCGTCTTCGTGGGAGGAAGCCTGGTGAGGGTAGGTGGTCATAATATCCTGGAACCATTGTTCTTCAAAAAACCGGTCTTCTTTGGCCCCTTCATGGACCACTTACGGGAAATATCGGATGAAGTCCTCAGAAAGGGCGCCGGGTTTCAGATTAGGGAAGTCGAGGA
>CAYFXL010000200.1:0-4701 GCA_964346945.1 uncultured Syntrophobacterales bacterium | reverse complement strand
ATAAAGAGGCCCACCCACCCGATCAACTGGCTTGACCCGTGCATCTGAATCGCTCGCTTTTCCAAGACATCGAAGGTCCCCGCGGTGCCTGCTTGGAATAGTTTAATTGCCCCATAGACACACCCTGTTGTGAGGGAAACGAGGATAGCCGTCTTCACGAACTTCTGATAGATGGTATCGTTGACCATGGAGGGATCAATCTCAAGGGTTCCCCCATTATTACTTCCCTTCTCGATGACCTCTTCCAGCTCCTGCACAAAACTTTCGTATTCCACCCCGTGGGCCTTGGTAAAGAACCCCATGGGTTCGTTGGGACCACAGGATTTCCCCACGATGAGCAGGTGATACTTTTGGAAGATTTCGGCCGTGGCGGGGTAGGTCTCCAAAACCTCTTTGACCGTCATGTTCCGGTGAATCCTTTCAGCCATGGTGCGCCCCCTTATGGTTCCCCCTATGCCAGATAATGATAGAGGAGGTCCAACCTGCCCCTCTTGATCACGTAAGGGCCCGAAAACCTCATCACCTCCCTCACCTTTTCCCGATAATTCCTGTTGTAACATTGGGTATGACATTTCTTGCACATGGGCTTGGGGTTGTGAGGGCACCTGAAACGTTTTCGAATACCATAGGTGAGAAGCTCTGAACAGGATTCACACAGTTGTACACCCTCATTGATCAGGTGGGCTACTCCTTCTCCGGATGGGGAGAAGGGTTTCCTGGGGTTCCTTTTATGGTTCTCTCGACAGAAGATATGGACAAAGCGGACGAGGATCTGTATGTCTTTTATCTCCCTTTTACTTAATATCACGGGACCTTTCTCCTTTTTTTATTTCACTATACAAGGCATTTTGCGAACGCGCTTTGACCTTGGTCAAAGATTTGACTTCATCGTGGGATGCCGAAGGCCAAGAAGACGACTGAGTTAGCAGGGATAAGCAAGAGGATGGAAGCTCATAAGGGTGTTCCCTCATCCTGGCAGATCGTTGATCCAGAACTCTTTGCACGGTTTGGTCCCCAACCCTACGACCAATTTGCTTCTATTTGTCATCTCTTCCAGAATTCCGGGACCAGCAGGATGATGACCGTATAGAGTTCAAGCCGGCCGATGAGCATACAGAAGATGAGGATCCACTTTCCGATGAGGGGAATCGAAATATAGTTATCCATGGGACCAACCACACCGAGTCCAGGCCCGATGTTGTTGATCGTCGCCGCTACCGAGACAAATGCCGTGATGATATCGAGGCCCAGCAAGGACATGGTAACGGAAGCCAAGACAAAAACGAGTATAAAGAGAAAGAAAAACCCCCAGATTGATTGGATGACCTCTTCAGAGACGACTTTCCCCCCGAGCCGAACTGGAATGATCCCATGGGGATGAATGAGGCGTGATAACTCCCTCCGGCCCTGCTTTAGAAGGAGAAGAATCCTCACGCACTTCAAGCCTCCTCCTGTTGACCCCGCCGACCCCCCGATAAACATGAGGAGCACCAAGGTGTACTGTGCAAAAGAGGGCCACCTCTCGAAATCGGCTGTTGTGTACCCCGTCGTTGTCATGATGGAGGTTACCTGAAAGGAGGCATAGCGAAAGGCGGTTGCCAGTGTATCGTAAACCTGAACCCGTAGGATCAAGGTGATCAGAAGCATGGCCACCCCAAGGGTGACCCAATAGAAGCGCACCTCGCTATTCCGATAGAAAGTTCGAAGGTTTCCCGTCATGGCCTGGTAGTGAAGGGCAAAGTTAGTACCTGCGAGGATCATGAAAACTGTGATGAGGCCCTCGAAATACGCCCTATCGTAGGACCCGATGCTGACATTTCTGGTTGAGAATCCCCCCGTTGCCATGGTTCCGAAGGTGTGGCAAAGGGCCTCAAAAAGACTCATCCCTCCGGCCATCAAGAGAAGGGTCTCGGCGCCCGAGATGAGCATATAGACCTGCCAGAGAATCTTAGCCGTTTCAGCGATCCGGGGCTTTAACTTGTCCGCCACGGGTCCCGGGACTTCGGCCTTGAAGAGCTGCATGCCTCCCACCCCCAGGAAGGGGAGGATGGCGATGGACAGAACAATGATCCCCATGCCGCCTAGCCAGTGGGTTAAACTCCGCCAGAAGAGTATCCCCCGGGGCGCACCCTCTATGGCCGCAAGCACGGTAGCTCCCGTTGTAGTAAACCCGGAGGTTGCCTCGAAATAGGCTTCCACAAAATTCGGCAGAACCCCGGACAGTATATAGGGAAGTGAGCCGAAAAAGGCGGCAGAAGCCCATCCGAGGTTTACGATGGCGAATCCCTCCCGGTGGGAGATATCTTGAGTAGCTCCCCGGAAGATCAGGAAGAGGAACGCCCCCGTCCCCGCGGTAATGAACGCCGAAAGGACGAGGGCCCATAGATCCCCGTCTTGGTAGTAGAGGGAGAAAAGGAGGGGAAAAATCATCGTAAGGCCAAGGAAGAAGATTAGTGCCCCCAAGATCCGGAAGATCAGCCTGAACCGCATTAGAAGTACTCCACCTTTACCATGAGCGTCTTTTCCACCTTGGGAATAGCCGATTGAAGGGCGAAAATAACGACCCTATCGTCGGGGAGGATGATGTCATTTCCCCCCGGGATGATTACCTCTTCACCCCGCACAACGGCACCGATGAGGGCTCCCTTGGGGAACTTGAGATCCTTGATGGGCCGGTTGACAATGTCCGATGTATCCAAGGCTACGGTTTCTATGACCTCGGCATCCTCCTCCTTGAGGGTTGTGACGGAAAGGATCTTTCCCTTTCTGATGTAGTGCATGATCCTCCCAATTGCCGACAGACGTGGACTCACCACAGCATCAATCCCGATAGCGGGCAGGACCGACAGGTAGTGGAGGTGCCTAACGAGTGTGATTGTCTTTCTTGCACCCAATCGTTTGGCAAGAAGAGATGCCAAAATGTTGGCGTCCTCATCATCGGACGCTGAAACAAAGAAATCCGCATCATCGACACCTTCTTCTCTCAGGAGTCTCTGATCCGTTATCTCCCCCTGAAGGATGAGCGCCCTTTCGAGACTTTCGGCCATCCTCTGACACCGTCCCGAGTCCTTCTCAATTATCCGGACGGCAATCCCTTTTTCCTGAAGTTGGCGGGCCACCTCAAAAGCGATATGGCTCCCACCGGCGATAAAGACTTTTTTTACCGGGTCCTCCTGCTTTCTCAGATAGGCCAGGACCTTTCTAATCGAATGTTGATCCACCACAGCATAAAGGATATCCCCCACGAAAATCGTTTCATCGCCATGGGGAATGACGATTCGGTCATTTCTCGAAATGGCCACGATCAGCACCTTGAGATCGGGAAAGAGTTCCCTGACCTCCCGCAATTCCCTGAGTTTTTTCCCGACCACGTAACTGTCTTGTTCGATCTTAACCCCAATAAGCTCAACCCTCCCGTCGGCAAACTCCGCAAAATCGGCGGAGCCGGGATGTTCAATGAGCCTCACGACGGTTTCTGCCGTCTCCATTTCCGGGTTGATGCAGAGGTCAATATCGAGATGCTGTTCGTCGAAAATCTGGGTTTCCCTGGTGTATTCGAGATTTCGGATACGCGCTATACGTTTAGGAATCTTGGATTGGGTCCCCGCTATGAGGCAGGCGACCATGTTGATCTCGTCGCTGTCCGTCACGGCTATCACCATTTCCGCCTCCTCGATTCCCGCCTGCTTCAAGACACCAGGGCTGCTCCCTTTGCCGAGCAATGATTTTACATCCAGGGTTTCATCGATGTGACGAATTTTTTCAGGGTCGTGGTCGATGACCACGACATCGTGGTTTTCCTTCGAGAGTTTCATGGCCAGGTTATAACCAACCTCGCCCGCTCCCATAATGATGATCTTCACGTCTCCTTACTCCGTTCTCCTCCCGATTTACGGTTCATCGAGAGGTGATGTGAACCTTCGGCGGATGAGAGGAATGTGCTCCTAAGAGAGAAGAGTAGAATGAGGATGATAGGAGTTTTTTGGCAAAACGATAGCAGAATCAAGAGACAATAGTCAAGGGAAATACTGTATCGGATCGTTCCCGAATCTCCTCCGTGACAGGCAAGTTCCTTTTTCTCGAGATTTCGAGGGCGACGTTTTCAGTGAAGTTCGCCTGAGGTTGTATCACACGGTCGACCGTGCGGGCGATAAGAAGCTCAACTAAAGGTCCTTCGGGATATGTTAACCCTTGGAGGGAAGTCTCCTCAGAAGCGATTTTGACTGATCAGGAGGTTGTGGTTCTTCAATTAAGGCATTTCGGCTTCATTTCGGAATCGTGTTATCTTAACCCGCTCAATCCTCGTGCCATCGGTGGATTCGATGATCATTCTCAAGTCGCCGAAATCAACCCTTTCCCCCACTTTCGGGACCCTTCCCAACAGATGGAAGATGAATCCCCCAACCGTCTCGAAGTTTTCCTTTTGAATCTCGACATCGAAATAGTCCTCCAATTCATCAATCTCGAGCTTTGCATCTACGGAGATTGAGCCATCCCCTAGGCGAATAACTTTCCCGTCCACCCGCTGATCATATTCGTCCTCTATCTCGCCGAATACCTCTTCAATGAGATCTTCTATGGTGACTAAGCCCAAGAGCCCCCCATATTCATCGACGACAATAGCCATATGGACCCGCTTGCGCTTAAACTCCCTGAGCAACTCCTCCAGCCTTTTCGTTTCCGGGATGAAATACGGCTGCC
>CAYFXL010000199.1:0-4708 GCA_964346945.1 uncultured Syntrophobacterales bacterium | reverse complement strand
TCAGATCCCTGACCCTTTGGATGGCGTTATCCCCTTCCAAGACCATGACTACCGCCGGGCCTGAGGACATGAATGTGGTGAGGCTCTCAAAAAAGGATTTCCCCCGATGAACCGCGTAAAATCCCTCCGCTTCCCTCTTGGACATCTTCACCATCTTTAGTCCAATCACCTTCAAGCCGTTGTCCTCGAACCTCTTGATAACTTCACCGATTAATCCCTTTTCGACCCCGTCTGGCTTCACAATAGATAAGGTGCTTTCCATAATGACCTCCGAGAATCCTTGAGGAAAATCCAAAGAGGTAAAATCGAAAAAATGTACAGTGCACTAACCGGCTTTGTCAAGGTGAGGCTAAGGTTAAGGTTGAGGTTAAGGCTGAGGAATAGGGGAGTGCTCCAGAGGTACCGGGGCAGCTGGATTCGATTTGACAGGGAATGAGAAATACCATATATATTTCCGTATCGTCTGATGCGATGACGGGGAAAGGGAGAGGAATGAACCCGAAGGCAGAGAAATCCGGACACATTCAGGGTGGAGAAAACTATGAAGTTGTTATCATCGGGGGTGGGCCCGCCGGCTTAACCGCGGGGCTCTATGCCTCCAGGTCAAGGCTCAAACCCCTCCTTTTAGAGTCCATGATAGTAGGAGGGCAGATGATGACAACTGATATTATCGAGAATTACCCTGGTTTCCCTCGGATTACGGGGACGGAGTTAAGTACCCTTATGGATGAGCAGGCGAAGGGTTTTGGACTGACGGTGGAAACGGGGGAGGTGATTACCCTTGAGGTGAATGGAGATGAGAGATTGGTTAAGACGGCGGAGAAGGAGTACCGGGCCGAGGCAGTTATCATCTGTACCGGAACGGAATACCGGAAGCTGGGCATTCCCGGCGAGGCAGAATTTACGGGGCGCGGGGTTTCTTACTGCGGGACGTGCGACGGCGCCTTTTTCAAGGACAGCAAGATCGTGGTCGTGGGCGGGGGCGATTCCGCACTCACCGAGGCGCTCTTTTTGACCAAATTTGCCAGGGAAATAACCATTATTCATCGGAGGGATGCCCTGAGGGCTACCAAGATCTACCAGGAGAGGGCATTTGCCAACTCAAAGATCGATTTCCTGTGGGATTCCGTTGTCGAAGAGATCAAGGGGAATCAGACCGTTGAGAGCGTCCTCGTGAAAAACGTTAAATCCGGTGAGATGAGGGAGATTCGGACTGAAGGCGTCTTTATGTTCATCGGAATAACGCCCAAGACGGAATTCCTTAAGGGCGTGGTGGAAATGGATGAAAATGGATACATCCTCGTGGATGAGGAAACTCTCCAGACGTCAGTGGAGGGTATTTTCGCGGCGGGAGATGCCCGGAAGAAATTACTAAGGCAAGTGGCCACAGCCGTGGGAGATGGCGCAACGGTGGCCTTCGCGGTGGAGAAGTACTTGGAGGAGAAGGGGTAACTTGAAGTTCGCCCCATTGCCTAGATATACTATAACTAGAAGTAGGTCGAAACAGGAAGGGATTAACCCGAAGACAAGGGGGGCGAAGATGAGGGAAAATATAGAAAAGGCCTTACAGAAAATCAGGCCTTCCCTCCAAGCCGATGGAGGCGATATCGAACTGATCGATGTCGTAGACGGAGTAGTAAAGGTCAGGTTGACCGGGGCATGCGGCGGTTGTCCGATGTCACAGATGACTCTGAAACAGGGAGTGGAACGGATATTGAAACAAGAGGTCCCCGAGGTAAAAGAGGTAGAGGCCGTTTAGCCCTGAGGTGGAGCGATTCCAGGGGAACTCCGGGATCCTCGCTCCATTTTTTATTGATTTCCGGCTAGGGGGGTTCGTGCATCCCGAACTCGATCAGGAGGCCTGTACCAGCTGCGGCAATTGCGTTGAGATCTGTCCGGGCGAGGTGTACCAGTGGGCGGACGAGAAACCGGAAGCGGCCGACCCGGAGGAATGTACTGAGTGTGGGGCATGTGAGGAACAGTGTCCTGTTCACGCCATCACCATGGTCGATGATTAATTCCGTTGCCGGGACGAATTCTTTTCCATATACGCCATAATATCGAATTTTGATTTACAACCATTGTAGCTCATATAGCGGATTTTCCCGAAAATGGGACGTTCAGGCCAGGCCCTGTCATGGACTCCTCCAATAGACCAGGCAACACCCGCGTACCCGTTGGTTTCCCTCCCATCCAGCTCGTATCGATCATTGAGATAGAGGGCAATAGCGAGTGCCTCCTCGGGTGATTTGGTCCATTCCAGGATCTTCTTTCCCCAGTACATCCTCATATATCCGTGCATCTTTCCCCTTTGGACCATCTCCCTCTGAGCAGCGTTCCACAATGGGTCATGGGTATTGGCGCGTTCAAAATCCTCCAACGAATAGATGTACTCCCTTGGGTCTTTCCGATGATCATTCAAGGTTTTTTTTGCCCATTCGGGGAAGCCCTCGAACCTGTCGTAGCCGTCATTATAGAAACAGAAATTGTCGGAAAGCTCACGCCTCACGATCAGTTCCTCCAAAAAAGCCTCGTGCGATTGCTTTTCGGCGCTGGATTTCTCGACCTCGAGGGCGACCCTCTGTGCGGAAATGTGGCCAAAATGGAGATATGGTGAGAGATTTGACGTCGCATCCTTCGTGGGGTCATTTCTCCCTTCATCGTACGAGGATAACTTCTTTTTCACAAATTCTCGCAGGGCTTTGTGTGCCGCGTTTTCCCCAGGCTCAATCCATCCCACCTCTGAAACACCCTCATCAACCTGGAGCGTTTTTCTCACCGCGGTCCAATCGATTGTTCCCGTTTTTTCCTTCCAGGGAATTGGATGTGTTAGGAGCCTTGGGAACTCTTCCAAGAACTCGGGTAGCGCCCTCTTAATCTTCGGCCGCAAGGTGTATGCCCCGTATTCCTGTTTTGGCGAGGCTATCCAGCATGGGACGATATTCCTCGCGTCCACCTCCCAGAAGGGAATCTCGATTTCCTCCGCCACGGCTCTTTTCCATTCCCTCTTGATACGCAGCGGCTCAAAATCGGTGATCAGCGTTGCCACCCCATGTTTCTTGACAAAGGGAGGAATTTCAGCTTCCGCCGCCCCCGAGAGCACGGAGAAGGGAATGTACTTTCCCCGCAGGTTTTGTTCTACAACTTGGAGGCCCTTGAGCATAAAACCATAGTGCCTTATTGTCGCATCGAGGAATTTCGGTGCCACGCAAAAGAAGACCTCCAAGGGTGCTTTCTCCGCCAATGCTACCTCCTGGGCGAATAAGAGCGCCCAATTATCCCGCGTGCGCTGATCCCGACTCATCCAGTAGACTACGGGGCCGGCTTTTTTTCCCCCCGTTTTGAGCATCCTTACCCTTTTTCGATTTACCACTGTTCCCCTGTTTTGTGCTTACATGAATGAGGGGGTCGAATATACCCTGGCAGCTACCCCATTTTTGGGTTACCCCCCGATTCACTATAGCACAATTGGGAGACTGAGTTCCAATGAACTATCCCATTAATACGGTGCGATGAACGGCATGGTGAGGGGAACCCTGACAAAGGTTCATTGGCCAGCACTTACCATGAGCTCAAACCTTGATTTTTTCTTTCTTAATGGCTAGCTTAACTTTAGGAAGACCAAGTGACGGTGAAGGTAAAAAGGCCAGTGGAATGTACGTCGGGGTAGGAGAGATGAGATGTGCAATAGATGAAACTGGAGGTGGAGAAAATGGCACAGCTCAAAGCAGGGGATGTAGCCCCCAATTTTGAACTCGAAGATCAGAACGGGAGGAGGGTGAAGCTCTCGGATTTCAAAGGGCGTAAGCTTCTCCTCTATTTCTATCCGAAGGCAGACACTCCTGGGTGCACAACCCAGGCGTGCAGCGTCAGGGATGCTCAGGGAGACTTCGGCAATATCGGGGTGGCCGCCGTTGGGATTAGTCCCGACACACCCGACAAACAGAAGAAGTTCGATGGAAAATATGCCCTGGGTTTTCCCCTCTTATCGGACACGAACCACAGAGTTGCCGACGCTTACGGTGTTTGGGGCGAGAAATCCATGTACGGGAAGAAGTACGAGGGGATTATTCGATCGTCGTTTTTGATCGACGAGGATGGCAAGATCCTTCAAACCTGGTATAAGGTAAGCCCCAAGGACACCGTGCCAAAGGCACGTGAGGCTCTCTAAGCGGTTTAGAGACAAAACGTGAGTGAACCTTGAGGCTCGGCCAAGGTGACGTGAGTTTGGTCGTCCACGGGAACCGTACCGTGCAGGATACGTCAAAGCTGAGGAAAACACTCGAAGCACTTTTCGACTCTCAACGATTGGGTGTTTTGGCTACGTACGGCGGCGGGCAGCCCTATAGCAGTCTCGTCGCTTTTGCGGCAACCAATGACCTCAAATATCTCGTCTTCGCGACAACTCGCGCCACGCGCAAATACGCCAACTTATCGGCGGAGTCACGGGTAGCAATGCTTGTTGACAACCGATCCAACCAGGATTCGGATTTCCACCGTGCAATAGCGGTTACCGCACTGGGCACCGCCAAGGAGGTCAAAGAGAGCGAGAGGGACCGCTTCCTCAGGCTCTACCTTGCCAAGCATCCTTATCTGGAGGAATTTGTTAACTCGCCCATTTGCGCCTTGCTGAAGGTGAGTGTCGACAGGTACTACATGGTGAGCAGATTCCAGAACGTCATGGAACTCCACATGAGGCGATGAATCC
>CAYFXL010000198.1:3773-4725 GCA_964346945.1 uncultured Syntrophobacterales bacterium | reverse complement strand
TCCATTTTCATGTGATCATGAGCGATATCAGTGAGGCATTAGTGGAAAGGGGCACATCCCATATCTCCACATCCCTTGATCGAATGGTTCATAAGGAGAGGATCACTACCTCCCAAAAGGAGGAAATTATGGCCAGGATCGAGGGGACGATCGACATGGGAAAAATGAAGGGGGCTGATTTTATCATCGAGGCCGTCACGGAAAATGAAGGATTAAAATTGGGGATATTCAAGGAATTAGATGGCATCTGCGGTAAGGAGATCATCCTATCTAGCAACACCTCATCATGCTCCATTACGAAAATCGGCTCGGCCACAACACGCCCGGAAAAGGTAATTGGAATGCACTTCATGAATCCCGTCCCGGCCATGGAACTGGTTGAAATCATCAAGGGCCTTGCCACATCGGACGAGACCTTTCGGACAACGAAAGCACTCGCCGAAGAGCTGCGGAAGACCCCTGTTGAGGCCAATGACTTCCCCGGGTTCATATCAAATCGAATCATCATGCCCATGATCAATGAGGCCATCTATGCCCTATACGAAGGTGTGGGAGACCCTGAGGCCATCGATAAGGTAATGAAACTGGGTATGAACCATCCCATGGGGCCTTTAGCCTTGGCGGATTTGGTTGGTTTAGATACGGTCTTGGCCATATTGAAGATCCTCCAGGAAGGCCTGGGGGATCCCAAGTACCGCCCCTGTCCCCTTCTGAAAAAATACGTCGATGCGGGATATCTCGGGAGAAAGACGGGAAGAGGCTTCTATGCTTATGAATAAATATGAAAAATCTAAATTCGAAGCACAAAATCCTAAATAAGGACAAATGCCAAAAAGCAAACCAGAGATCTCTTGGAAAACTCGTTCTTCGCCGCGCAGAGCCCCTTTTTAGAGATCTCAAAGAGATACGCTTGGGAGAACGCTATGGATTTCAATCTGACGACCGAACAGGA
>CAYFXL010000198.1:0-3736 GCA_964346945.1 uncultured Syntrophobacterales bacterium | reverse complement strand
GCTCAATACGATGAGGAGAAACGGTTCCCCTTCGAAAACCTGGAGAAGATGGCCCATTTGGGTTTGATGGGAATGAATATCCCCGCTGAATATGGTGGCTCAGAAGTAGGGGTTGTTGCTTATAGCCTCGCGATGACGGAAATAGGCAAGGCCTGTGCCTCTCATGCCGTCACGACCTCCGTCACCAATATGGTGGCTGAAGTGATCTATGAGTTCGGCACGGACGAGATGAAGAGGAAACATATTCCCAAACTGTGCAACGGTGAATATCCCGCCGGTTCTTTTGCCATTACGGAGCCCCATACGGGATCCGATGCTGCAAATATAAGAACGACAGCTTTCTTGGACGGAGCTGACTATGTTCTCAACGGAACCAAAACCATGATTACCAGCGGAGAACATGCCGGGGTTACGGTGGCATGGGCTATTACCGACAAAAACGCAAAAAAGGGGAAGGGAATTAGTGCCTTTGTCATAGAGAAGGGAACCCCGGGATTTGTCGTGGGAAAGGCTGAGGAGAAGATGGGACATAAGGCCTCTTCACTGAATGAACTCATATTCGACAATTGTCGAATATCCAAGGAGTGTCTCTTGGGGAGCGAAGGAGAGGGATTTAAGATCGCCATGATGGAGCTCGATGGTGGACGCATCGGCATCGGTTCCCTCGCCGTGGGAATCGGCTTCGCCGCTATCGATTTTGCCACGCAATACGTGAAGGAACGGGAGGCCTTCGGCCAGCCCCTTTCCAGGTTCGAGGCCATTCAGTGGATGGTAGCGGATAGCTACACGGAATTGGAAGCCGCACAGCTTCTCGTCCTCAGGGCTGCCCTTTTGAAGGAAAATGGGTTACAATTTACCAAAGAGGCATCGATGGCAAAACTGTTTGCCACGGAGACGGCGAGACGAGTCGCCATCCGAGCGGTCCAGATGTTGGGAGGATATGGGTATACGACGGATTATCCGGTGGAGAGATACCTTCGCGACGTCATCGGTACGACCTTGTATGAGGGCACCTCGGAAGTCCAACGGATTGTGGTAGCCCGGGAAATCCTCAAACGGTGAAGGAAGAAAGGGAGACCTGAGGAAGGAAGGCTCCATGAAGGTGGAAAAGGAGGCTTTGCTTCAGAAAAACAACCTCTATGGGTGTTTTCAATGCGGAAAATGTACAGGGGGGTGCCCCGTATCCCTCAAGTCCCCCTTGAATATCAGGAAACTCATGATAGAGGTCGTCCTCCGGGAAAACCTGGGCCACGTGCTCCGGGGAGAGGAACTCTGGGACTGCACCACCTGCAAGACGTGCACCCTCCGATGTCCTCGGGGGCTAGAACCCATGGATTTACTAATTGGACTCCGAACCCTCTTGGTCGAGGAAGGTCACATTCCCAAGACCATCATTGACGCCCTTGAAAGTGCCTATAAATACGGAAATCCATGGAACACTACGAGAAATAAGAGGAGCGATTGGGCAAACGAATTGTCTCTGAAGGCCCTCCCACAAGGGGACCAGGCGGCGAATCTCTATTTCGTTTGCTGTACGGCGGCTTACGACACCCGTATTCAGCATGTGGCCCAATCCCTGGTTCGATGCTTAGGACAGATCGGATATGACTTCGCCATCCTCGAAAATGAGGAGACCTGCTGCGGAAGCGAAATCAAGGGAATGGGTGAAGAGGGCCTCTTCGAAATCCTCAGGGATCAGAATATTGAAAGCTTCAAGAAGTACGATATTCGATCCATCCTCACCACGTCCCCCCACTGTTATAACACCATAAAAAATGACTATCTCCTCGATGGTCTTGAGGTCCGTCACTATACCCAGGTCTTAGCTGAGGCCATTGAGGGGAAAAATCCCTTCTCCAGGGAAATGAAAAAGGTAATTACCTATCACGATCCCTGCTTCCTGGGAAAACAGAACGGAATCTTTGATGAACCCAGATACATCCTGAGGAGTATTCCCGGGGTGACCTTCATCGATTTCGATCGGTCCAGGGAGAATAGCCTATGCTGTGAAGGCGGAGGCGGACGCATGTGGGTGGAGGCCTCTGATCAGGGCCCCCGATTGGCGGAAACCCGGATTCGGAACGCGGTGGAGATGGGGGCCGAGATTCTCGCCACGGCCTGTCCCTTCTGCCTTTTGACCCTTGAGGATGCCGTTAAAACCACGGGGAATGAAGGGAAGCTGAAGGTCATGGACATCACGGAGATCCTCGTTGAAGCCCTTCACCAGTGATAACCTCACCCGACGGTATAGTAGTATGAGCGAAAGGAGGGGCAATGGAAATCGTTGTCTGTATCAAGCGGGTCCCCGAGACTGCTGAAGCAGACATTGTCATTGACGAGGCCGGAAGGGATATCGAGAGGAAAGGTCTCGTTTTCGATATCAACGAATGGGACAATTACGCCGTGGAGGAGGCAATTCTCCTGAAGGAGAAATATGGGGGCTCCGTCACCGTAATTTCGCTGGGGCCAGAGGAAACCAATGAAACCCTCAGGAGAACACTGGCTATGGGGGCTGATCAGGCAGTCCGCCTGACAGACCCCGCTTTCGAGGGTTCCGATGGATACGCCGTCGCTCGGATCCTGGCGAAGGCCATTATCCCCCTCCCCTATGATCTGATTCTGACGGGAGTCCAGGCAGAGGATGACGGTTATGGTCAGGTGGGGCCGACCTTGGCTGCAATACTGGGAATCCGCCACGCCGCCGTGGTCAACCAGATCGAAGGGATTGAAAAAGGCAGAGCGAGGATGCATAGGGAACTAGAAGGAGGACTCGACGAAGTGGTTGACCTGGAACTTCCGGCAGTTCTCACGATACAGTCCGGTATCAACGAGCCGAGGTATGTCTCCATCATGGGAATCCGGCGTGTGGCTAAAATGGAGATCAAGGTCCTTGATCTCGGCGCACTGGCCATGAAACCCGATGAGGCGGGAGAGCCTGCATCCACGACCGTCGTGGAAAGGGTATTCCTCCCTCCCGTTGGGGAAGGCGCTCAAATCCTCGAGGGTACGGCGGATGAGGTTTCCGACAAAGTCGTTTCCATTCTCAAGGAGAAGGGGGGGGTGGCTTAGGTGGGCGATGTCCTAGTGCTTGTTGAACATCGGCGGGGGGAAATTCGAGATATCACCCTCGAGATGCTCATGAAGGGGAAAAAGCTGTCCGAAAATACGGGGAGACCCCTCAAAGCCATTCTCCTTGGCAACAATGTGGGAGATATGGCCGAAAAGTTGACAAATCAGGCCAACCGAATCGTCCTCATTGAAGATCAAAAACTAGAAAACTTCAACTCCGAAATCTACCAGCAGGCTCTGAGACATGTGATCGAGCGGGAGAAACCCTTTCTCCTTCTCATGGGCCATACGGCCTTTGGCATGGATCTGGCCCCGAGCCTCGCCGTGCGGATAAACGCTCCATTGGCAACGGACTGTATCGATGTCCTGGTGGAGGATAATCGGATTAAAGCAGTACGCCAGCCATACGGCGGCAAAGTGAACGTCGAGGTCTGCCTCAAGCCAGCCGAACTATCCATGGTTACCGTCCGGCCCGCCTCCTTCTCCGTGGAGGAATGCTCCATGGACGGAGAAATCGTCAGGGTTACCTCACCCCTTACTGAGGAAATCGCCTCCAAGAGGTTCCTACAATATGTTGAAGCGGCAGCCGGAGAGGTGGATATTACCCAGGCCCCCATTCTGGTTTCCGTTGGCCGGGCCATCAAAGATCCGGAGAATATCTCCATGG
>CAYFXL010000197.1:0-4768 GCA_964346945.1 uncultured Syntrophobacterales bacterium | reverse complement strand
TTCATCCCCCTGAGCGCTCTTATTTCCCCCTCTACGACGCCCCTCGCCACCCGGGTTGCCAGGTAGGCCACTATGCCTACGCTGCTGATAATGAAGCCAATGGTAAAGAACCTTCCGGCTCCCGACAACTCCCTCGTCTCACCGTATCCCACCGTAGTTATGGTGATGACCGTCATGTAAAGGGAGTCGAGCAGGGGCCATCCTTCGATGAGGGTGTATCCAAGGGTCCCGGTAATGACGATGGTCAGCAGGAGTAGAAGAGCATTGCGAATTTGTTGAAGGAGAACCACGTTACCGTACCGGATGGATTTAGTTAGCTATATATCACCCCATGGTTGAAATTTCAACACCGAAAGCATTTCGGCTCGGGGGGTATGTTATTGCAATATAGCAGTGGGTATGGTATAAATTCGACAGTCACGAGAGGGAGTATGGACGCATGTTCGGCATAGGAATGCCTGAGCTCCTAGTCATTTTGGGCCTCGCCCTTATCATCTTGGGACCCAAAAAGTTACCTGAGATAGCCCGGGGGTTAGGAAGGGCCATGCGAGAGTTCCGGCGGGCCACGGATGATATCAGGGAACAATTCGATGAGGAAACTAAGGAGCTGAAAGACGTTACGGAAACGCTAAGCGAGGAGGTTAGGTTCGAAGAAGAGGGGGAATGTGGACTGGGGGAGGGAGATGAGCCGAAGGGTGGATCAGGGAAGGAATCGAAAGAGGAAGGGGCTTCCTCGCCGGGTACCTCAGATGAGGCGGAGGTGACGGAGAAAAAAGGAGGGGAAAGAGGAGAAACGGTTCCCAATGGATGAAGCCAAGATGTCCTTCACCGCCCATCTGGAGGAATTGAGGAACCGGTTAATCAAATGCTCAATTGCGGTCGGCATCGGATTCATCGGCTCCTACTTCTTTAAAGAGGAGCTTTTCCGGGTTTTGGTACATCCGCTCTTGGGGGCGATGGGGGAGAAGGGCACCCTGATCTTTACCGGGGTCCCGGAACCCTTTTTCGTTTACTTAAAGGTTTCCCTGGTCGCAGGTATTTTTTTCTCCGCTCCCGTCATCCTTTATGAAATCTGGGCCTTCATTGCCCCGGGCCTTTACAGCCACGAAAGGAAGTATGTCGTTCCCTTTGTATTCTTTTCGTCAATTCTCTTCTTGCTTGGAACCCTCTTCGGCTACTACGTCGTCTGCCCCTATGGGTTTAAGTTCCTTCTGGGCTTCGCCGCCTATGAAATCCAACCCATGTTGGCCATTAAGGAATACTTTTCTTTCAGCACAAAGCTCTTGCTGGCCTTTGGATTCGTCTTCGAATTACCCCTGTTTATCGTGTTCTTGTCCAAAGCCGGAATCGTCAGTCCTCAAACCCTTTCCAGGCAGAGGAAATATGCAATATTATTGATTTTTGCTACAGCCGCAATTTTAACCCCTCCTGATGTTGCCACGCAGATTATGATGGCGGGTCCTCTCATCGGGCTGTTTGAAATTGGGATAATCATGGCGAAGATTTTCAGGAAAAAAGAGGAGATGCCGGAGGAAGAAGAGGCGGAGGGCTGAGGTCGTCCGCCTGATCGTTGATCAATGATTGGAGGCTCCCGATTCCCTTGAACCGTCGGGCGACATGGAAGTTCACTCATAGGAGAAGATGGTGGTATTTTGTGACGGAGAGGTCCACGAAACAATGATCTGGTACTCCCTGAAGGGAGCTGGTTCATGACTCTTGTCTTTGGGGGTATAGGAAAATGGTGGTGAAGAAGAAAAGGTATCAATTGCGCATTATTACGGTGACCCTCTTCTTGTTCCACGGGTGGGGGGGAGCCATATGGGGATCCAATTCAGCCACTGCCCTTGCATCATTATCGGTGGAGAAGGAAAAAGAGATGGGGCGGAGGTTGGTTCTCCAGATTGAGAAAAACTTGGATATCATCCGGGACCCCACCGTTCAGGGATACGTGGAGAGGATAGGAGACCGGATCGTTCCTCAGATTGGTCATAATCCCTACGAGTTCCGATACTACGTGGTGAGGAGTGCCGATCCCAACGCCTTTGCCATCCCGGGGGGTCACATCTTTTTGGCCAGCGGGCTCATCCTGATGTCCTCCTCGGAGGATGAGGTGGCAGGTGTTGTGGGCCACGAAATTGCCCATATCAAGGCGAGGCATATCGCCCAGAGGATTGAGAGGTCGAAAAAGCTGAGCTTGCTGAGCATAGCGGGAATGCTAGCCGCTGTCATCGTGGGTGGAGAGGCTGGAGGCGCGATGGCGGCGGGGACGGCTGCAACAAGCAGCGCCCTCGGGCTGAAATATAGCCGTGAGGATGAAAGGGAGGCCGACCAACTGGGATTTCAGTACGTGACGAAAGCGGGCTATGACGGGTGGGGATTGGTTTCTTTTTTGAAGAAGATGGGTCAGAAGAACCTCCATACCCGTGCAACCCCTCCGAGTTACCTTTCGACTCATCCGGGCACCGATGACCGGATCACCTATCTCATGGAGAGGTTGCGGGATTCCCCTCCGAGAGCCTCCACGGGGAAGGGAAAAGACCTGAAACGCGTTCAGGCGACGCTTTTTGTGGAGGAGAGGGCAGCCCGAACTGCGGTAACGCATTTTCAATCCATTCTGAAGGGAAACCCAGCCGACGCAGATGCCCTCTACGGCCTGGGTTTGGCCTACAAGAAGATGGGAAGGATTGATCTCGCCATCGGAAAGTTCGAGCGGGCGAGGCAGTCATCTCCCAAAGATGGAGACATCCTGCGGGAGTTGGGTATCTGCTATTTCTCACACGGAAGGCTGGATGATGCGGTTTCCGTTCTGAAGGAATCCCTGGCTATTCATCCTAAAGACATTTTCAGTCTCTATTATATGGGTCGGGCGTATCAGGAAAAGGGTAATTTGGAAGCTTCCCTGGATGCTTATTTGAGGGGAAAGGAGATCAATCCAGATATTGTCGACCTGTACTACAGCCTGGCAATGGTTTACGGTAAAAAGGGTGATGCCTGCAATTCCCACAGAAGTTTCAGTACCTATTTCAGCAAGAGGGGGGAGGCCAAATACGCCTTGATTCACCTCAAAAAGGCCTTGAAATACTGTGAAAAGAAAGAGGAGATTCAAGAGGAGATTCGCCGGCTAAGAAAGGCTGCAAAGGATGAAAAGGGGAAAATGTGAACTGACCGATGGATCAAGAGTTCCTTTGTTTGGCCTATTTCCAAACGAAGCCGTCGAGGTGTTTCCTCGCGAACTTTTCGTACGGTCTGTCCGGAGATTTAGGTTGAACCCCTCCAGAAAAGGAGAGGGTGATCGGAGCGCGAAATACGGTGCGTATGCTGCCAAAGGGACATGAAACCTTTTCGGGCAGGAAATGGCTCCCTTTGAGGGGAATCGCTAGATCTGCAAGGAGGGCCGTGCTGAAAAAAGGCCCCTTCTTCATCGCCTTATTGTTCCCCCTTATCGGCCTCGGTTCACCTTATGGTTACACCAAATCCATCGGCGAGATCTGCCAGGAGAAGGGAATCTTCCCCTCCCAGGCCAGCATCGTCATCATAAAGGCGAAGCGAAAGCTTTTTTTCTACTTAGATGAGCAGTTTGTGAAGATATATCCCGTCGTTTTTGGAAAAAATCCCGATAAACAGAAACTGTATGAGGGGGACAGATGCACGCCCGAGGGGATTTTCCAAGTTGTATCGAAGCGGTTCCATGAGGAATGGTCGAGGTTTATCCTGCTTAGTTACCCGAGTTGGGAGGATGTGAAAAGGCATAGAGAGGCCTGCACCAAGGGGTTCATCCCCTTGAGGGAGGGAAGGTGTGTTGGCTTAGGAGGGGGGATAGGAATTCACGGAACCCATTCCGAGGTCCTCAATCGTGCCAAGATCGATTGGACGGACGGTTGCATCTCCCTGTTCAACAGAGATATAGAGGAGTTCTTCCCCTACCTGGAGAAAGGGGACCTGGTTTTCATATTCCCCTAGGTGGAGGTCATGGGGAACGAGGTCAGTACAACGGGCCGTTTCGTGATTCCTTCCCTCGGGAGTATGAGGGGATTAGGGAGAAGACATTGAGATTTCAGGTGAGTACCAGTTTATTCCATCATGAAATGGATCACCCTTGGAGATCAATTTGGACACAAAGGAGAGCAAAATGAGATTGGATACTTTTGAGGAGATTGTCCGACAGGCCATTAGAAAAGAGGCGGATGCCGCGATGTTCTATGAAATGGCCAGCGAACGCGCCAAGCCGGGCACGGATAAGATGTTCGAGGAGCTAGCAGAGGAGGAAAGGGGACACAAGAGAATGCTGGAGGAATTGGATATGACCAAGCTGAGGAGTTACGAATTCCATGAAGTGCCCGATTTGAAAATCACCGAGTATTTAGAGGATATCCCTTATAGCAGGGATATGGACTACCCGGAGATTCTCCGGTACGCGATGAAGAGCGAGGAAAAATCCCACGAATTCTACCTTCGTTCTGCAGAAAGGTGCGAAGCCCCGGACATAAAAAAGTTATTTCAGATGTTGGCCCAAGAGGAAGCCAAACACAAATTAAAGTTTGAGAAGATGTACGAGGATGATGTGCTGGAATCCACTAAATATTAACGGTAATGGGATCGTCTCATTGCGAATGAAGGACAATGTTTGTTGAGATGAGAGGAATCTCATCTCCGAAGGGGGAAGATATTACTGGAGTTTCCTGGGTTTTAATGCAAATATCTTTATAATTATAAGATTTTATTGGGAAAATAAATTTCAGTAGGTGACTCCCCTGTTTCTTCGCTTTAA
>CAYFXL010000196.1:1658-4776 GCA_964346945.1 uncultured Syntrophobacterales bacterium | reverse complement strand
AGGGTCTTCAAGCCACAGATGTTAAGGTATTGGAATGAGAGAGGAGAAGTGACCTTACCCAGAGACCCCGGTGTTTCCGTTTCCTCCCCGGGGTCTCTTCGTTCATGGAAAGGACGAATGGTTTCATGAAATCCCCATCCGGGGGGAATCACATCTCTTCCGTACGGAGAAGTTGACTTTCAATGGAGTTTCCTCTATCCTCGTAACAATTGGTCTCGTTTTTTTGGAGGAAAGATATTCGGGGGGATTATAAATGAAAGATGACGGCTATGAAATACCGGGAGGGGATAACTCCGAGGAGATACCCGTTTTCTCCGACCAGGACCTTGAAGATTACCTTGATGTCGGCGAAGAGAACCCGCGCGGGGGAGGAACTCCACGGGCGGAGAATCCTCCGCCCCAAACCTTGGCGTCCCTGAAAAGGCAGAGACGCTCGAGGCGTTCCCTCATGTTCGTTGCGCTCCTCTGTTTTGGCTTGGGGATTTTGGTGCTGGCTGTCTTCTTCCTTATGAGGCCGGAGGTAAAAAAGCCTCAGATGGTTGCCAAGCGGATGAAACGCCGCATCCCGTCGGTTGAGAGGATGAAGGAGGCTGCGATTCCGGAGCCAGTCGAAAAGGAAGGGATAGAGGGAAAACCCTTGGAAGGGGTCATAACGGAGGTGGAAAAGCCGGACGTGCCCAAGGTCCCGGAGGTGCCGCTGGTAAGTCGTGAAAGAGAAGCGGAGAAGAAGGTGGTTGTTATCGGAGGAGGGGAACCAGCCAAGGGAGTGGAGGAGGAAAAAATTATCAAGGCCGAGAAGAAAGGCCCCGATATGGAGGGAAAGGGAGAAACAAAACCTCAGTTTGCAAGGGTTGAGGGAGCCAAGATCAAGGCCATCCGTGAACCGAAACTGCCCGTAGGAAGGTTTACCGTTAATGTGGGGTCCTTTAGGGTAAGGGAGAGGGCAGAACGGTTGATGAGCGAATTGAAGGCAAAGGGTTACAAGGCCTTTGTCGCCGAGGTCACTATTCCCCAAAAGGGAGCTTGGTATCGGGTCTCAGTGGGGCGGTTTCCGTCTCGAGATGAGGCTCAGTCCTTAGCCCGGACAATAAAAGAGAAGGAGGGAATGGATTTCTTCGTGAGAAAGTTAAGGGAAGTGAAGAAGTAAAGGCATTATCATGTGTGAATACCCTCTCATACACACTATCCGTTTGCTATCCCCCAATAGCTTCAGTTCTTCCTACCTGTGGGTCGGTAACTAAACCTTTAGCCGCCACCTCGTGTCCGAGATTCCCCTTCAAGCTCAAACAACGGAAAGCACGTTTCTTTTCCCCAGAATGTTGGGCAAAATTCCCTCACATTCTCCCTTTAAACGAATTGACACTTGGGGATAGATTGTTCCTGGGAAGATGGAGAGATTAACGACACCCTCATTTCATTCCTGGGATCTTTCGGCTATGGATGCAATGTACCCCCTGCCCTCAGATCGAGTATGATGCGTGCGGCAATTTTAGCCGCCTTGCGGCAGACCCCAGGGCATCCTTCGGGCTCATGTCCTCCCGCTGCATGAAATGCCTCTCGATCTGCTTCGTCGCAGAGTTTATAGGTCCTGCCGTAGAGGATTTTGTGTATCTCGGCACAGATCGTATGACCAACCTCCTCCTTGAACCTCAGGTACATATCGCCAGCGGGAACCATGGCTCTTCCATACTGTTCTTTATCATCGATGGACTCCCTGCCGACTACCTGGCAAATCGCCATGATACCCCCTATCAAGGCACCGCACGTCTCCCCTCTTCGGGCTATTCCACCTGATAGAGCACTCGCCGCCTTAAATGCCCCATCATCCTTGAGATCAAGCTTTTCCTGCAGAGCTGCAAGAACGGACTGGCTTCATCCAAAATAGTCCATATCGTACTGCAACGCCAGTTCCCCAATCTCCTCGATCAACCTATTTCCTCCTTCCCCCATGGTAATCCTCCTTCTCAACCGATGTTCGGTGAATCTTACTCTCCTGCTTTTAAACGCGGAACGGCCCCCCTAGCGAGAGATGGATGGGGAGTCCGATGGGGAGTCCCATAGTTCCTCAGGGGCGAACGGTGATGAGAGCTAATATACCACAAACGGAGGTAATCCTCCATGAACGGTTGAGCGGTGGACTCTTCCTTTGACAAATAGTATAGTTTTAATCCAAAGATACTTGATCAACTGATTAGGAGGAGGTTCCATGAAATTCGAGGTTATCCAAAAAGAAACCGTCATTCTTGACCCGAAAAACAACATGGCAAGCAGGTCCATTCCGAGCGAAATACGGAAGGACCCGCTTACGGGAAGAAACGCCCGAATTTGCCATTTCATGGCGCTCAAATGGGATAAGCCGGATTTTGAAAAGCTCGTCGCGGGAACCGAGGCATGGTGCCCCTTTTGCCCCGATAAGGTCATGGAGGTAACCCCCTCTTTTCCGGAAGAGATCTTGCCGGAGGGACGGATAATCGCTGAGGATATGATCCTCTTCCCCAATATCGCTCCGTACGATAGCCTCGGTGCTGTCGCCACTATGGGGCGCCGCCATTTCATCCCCATGCGGGAGATTACGTCTCAGCGCATAACGAAGGCCTTCCGTATCGCCATGGAGTTCTTTCGCAAGGTCCACAGTGCGGGCCACCCTGAGTCGGTCTATCACATCATCAACTGGAACTACATGCCCGCTTCGGGCAGTTCCTTGATTCACCCTCACTTGCAGGTATTCGCTACCTCTCTCGCACCTAACCTCTTGCGCGAGGAACTCGAGGCGGCCAAAGAGTATCTGAAGGCCAATGGAACGAACTACTGGGACGAGCTGGTAAAGACCGAAAAGGCCAGCGGGGGGCGTTACCTGGGCAGCATTGGTCGCACTGCGTGGCTCACTGCCTACGCTCCCATGGGAGTCGCAGGAGATGTGTTGGCCGTGGTGGATGGTGTTCGATCTACCCTCGAACTCACCGACGATGATCTATCCGATCTATCCCTGGGGCTTACCAAGGCCATGGCGGCATACGACAAGATGGGGATCTATAACTTCAACATGAATTTTTTTACCGGCGCTGAGGGAGATGAGCATTCACGGGTACATCTTCTCTTCTCCGCCCGAATGCTCTCC
>CAYFXL010000196.1:0-1648 GCA_964346945.1 uncultured Syntrophobacterales bacterium | reverse complement strand
GGTTCTTCCGACGTGGGGGCCCTTCGGAACCTCTTCAATGAGACGATTTGCATGGCCTTTCCCGAGGAGATAAACGAGATGCTGAAGCCCGAATTTTGACGACACCTTTGCCAACTCCCCCTTGGAGAACTAGCACGGAACAGGGGGAATATGTGGAAGAGAGGTCATGAGGGTATTAGATGCCATTCCCATTCGATTGAATCCTGAGGAGGTCAAGAGGCAATTGCGTCTGAATACGAAGACGGGCGATGTTGGGGAGCTGGTGGCGATAGCGGAATCCTTGATCCAAGCGAAGGCCGTTTACGAAGTCTCATACGTAAACCAAAGAGGGGAGGACACCGTGGAAGTTGACGGGGTAACGTTTACCAGCCGTGTTTTACGGGTTAATCTGGATAAGGTAGAAAGGGTTTTCCCCTTTATCATAACCATTGGAAGTGCCTTGGAGGATAATGCCAGCTCAAGTGGGAATCTCTTGAGGCAGTTTTATCTGGAGACCATAGGGGATATGGCCCTGCGGTCCAGCGGGGAGTACTTGGAGGAACATTTGAAAAGACATTTCGGCCTCGGGCAACTATCCAAGATGAGGCCCGGATCCCTGAAAGATTGGCCGGTAACGGAGCAGAGACCTCTCTTCTCCATATTCGGCAATGTGGAGGACCTAATTGGGGTCACATTAACCGAAAGCATGCTGATGATCCCGAGAAAATCCGTATCCGGCATCCTCTTTCCAACGGAAGTGCTGTTTTTTAGCTGTCAGTTGTGTCCGAGGGAGGGCTGTCCGGCGAGAAAGGCACCATACGATGAAACGCTGAGGGAGAAGTATGGATTACAGGATGAATAAATCTCCCCTTTAAGGGCCTTTAATTCACTATCACTCCTTCTGGGGTGCCTCTTTGCCCACCCTCGCTCTGGCGAGGTCCCAGCAGTAATCGTAAAGGTGGAGGCCTTTGCTGCTAGCGATGATCTCCCCGTCTTCCACCCCGATTTCCTTGGCCATATATTCCTTTACCAGTTGAATCGCCGCCAGGTTTGAGGGAAATCCAGCCCAGAGATCCCAGGATCTGAAGTAGAGCATGAAGTGAAGCTTTCCGTATCGAACCCGCGTATCGATTCCACGGAGACATTGGGGATCGTTCAAGAAAATGGAGGCCGCGTTTCCAACGGCCATATAGGCCTGATTCGTATTGAACCCGTCCGCCTTATACATTTTGATGACCTCGGAGATCTGTTTCTCCAGGTCTTCTCCGTAAGTGTAGCTCTCTAGTTCGGATTTATTTGAGGTGATCAGCTTTTCCAAGTAGCCCTCGACGTACTCCATATCGGTAGGGGGAGGAACTCCAACTCCGGGAGGAATATCTGGGATGAGGGGCCGGGAGGAGGGAAATGTGATCTTTATCACGATAAAATCGTACTCAAGCCGCTTCTGCCCCTTGAAACTTCCCCTGTCTATCGTGTATTCGTGGCCCCTTTCGAAGATATTATAGATGCACTGGAACCAAGCATCGGGGAGATCCCGGGCCTGAATGTATTCGAACCGTAAGCCCATTCCCTCTCCTCCTCTCTAACAATTCTCACCCGGTAACGAGTAGATCAAGTCCCTCCATCCTCATAATCGTGGCACGTCAGGTCCAGCCTTCCCACTTCTATA
>CAYFXL010000195.1:0-4814 GCA_964346945.1 uncultured Syntrophobacterales bacterium | reverse complement strand
ATTTTTTATTGACTCAAGGGGAAGGATATTATACTATTTTAGTCATTGAAGCAGGGGGTAGAGATTGAGATTTTTTTTGTAGGTTTACCACTTTTTGACTTGATCTTCTCGACAAATACCTATATGATTACGGTAACACTGGAGAGGGGGATAGAATCTCAGAGAAAGGAGGGATGAGCGGTTATGATGCGGAATTTTTCCTGTGCGAGGGTATTCGCAACCGTAGCCATTGTTGCATTTGTGGCTATCTTCGCCTTCGGCTGTGCCACAACGGAACAAATGAAAAAAGCTCAGGCAACTGCTGATGAAGCCTTGCAGAAGGCTCAACAGGCGATGGACAAAGCCGATTCAGCAGTCGTAAAAGCCGGGGAATCCGAGGAGGCTGCAAAGCGGGCTGAGGCCGCGGCCGTGCGGGCAGAGGCAGCTGCGGACAGGTCTGATGCTGCCGCCGTTCGTTCAGAGAATGCGGCTAATAGGGCGGAAGCTGCTGCCGATCGGGCTGAGGCGGCTGCGAGGAAGGCTGAAGCGGCCTTTCAAAAGCGTATGGTGAAATAGTGGTGCGGGTGGACCTTTAAGGATTCATGGAGATTTGAGGTTTGCCGGTAAACTCCCTTCCCAGGAGAAGGATGGGTTTATCGGCAAACTCATTTTCCGCGTTTGACCTCGTAATGTCAGTGGGAATCCCCGTGTGCTCAACGAGGGCCATGGTGAATTCCTTGAGGTTTACCCGATCCTTCAGCCCTTCTTCTTTCAATTTGGCAAAGCCGTAGCGGATGAGGTCGGGGATTCGATGATAGATGTCTTCGTGGACCTCGACGGAAATCCGGTTGTGTCTGAATCCGAATTTAATGGGTTCATAGATGATCTCCACCGGCATGCCAATTCTGACGAAAGGATAGAGATTCTCGATATCCTCCGGATAGAGCCTAATGCATCCCTGACTTACCAGTCGGCCCACACCCCAGGGGAAATCGGTACCGTGAATTCCGTACCCGTTAAGGGAAAGGGCAATCCAATGTGTTCCAAGGGGATTTTCCGGCCCAGGAGGGACAGATACCCTTCCATGCTTCTTCTGGAGACTGGGTGGAATGTACCATGTGGGATTCTCTAGTTTCGCGGTGACGTGAAAGGTCCCAAAGGGAGTTTTCCCGTCCAATACCCCGATTCCCACGGGATACGTCTTCACCATCTGTATGGATTTGATGAAGAGATAGAGCCTCATCTCCGGGACATTGATTACAATACCTTCGTGTCGGGTTTTGGGGAGGACCCACGTGGCGGGGATTTTCAGCTTTAACCCTTCAGGTGGAACCCAGGAATCCAGTTCCCGATAAAGGGATTTCAGTTCCCAGAAACCGAGATTGAAGTTCCTCGCTATATCCAGTAATGTCTCCTTTGGCTGGATGATGTGATCTCGTTTAGTGCCCACTATTGTCAAAGCCCGTGAGTCAGTATTACCTCTCCCTTTTGGCATGAAATAGGAGAAGCCCCCCGAGGCCGACAATGAAGATACTAGGCCACACCAGGAGATCGAACAGAGAATGATTCCGAAAAGGGATTTTCTTGCTTTCATTTCAACTATGTATCATATATTATCACGGATAATTCTCAGCTTCCAGGGAAATTTCCTGGGGCTTCTTGCCCACCCTCGACGGGTACCCCACTTCCCCGGAAGATTACGCTCGGCGACAAGGAGTCCCTCAGAAAGGGGGGAAATTCCATAAATTTATGAGCCTGGAAATGTATGGTCTAGATTATAATTGATGTGAAAGGGAGCGAGGAATGAAAGGGAGGGGAACAGTCCATTACGGGTGGATCGTTATAGGTATGGGGACCCTTACAACGATAGGCGCCCACGGGTTTGGTCGGATGGCCTTTACCCCCATTTTACCCCACATGATAGACGGATTGAAATTGACTTATACTCAGTCGGGTATTTTGGGCACCGGGAACTTCTTAGGGTACCTGACCTTTGCCCTCATCGGCGGTTTTTTGGCGGCGAAATATGGAACCCGAATCGTCATCTCCTGCTCATTGGTGGTGATGGGAGTCACCATGATTTTGACGGGGATTTCAGGGAGTTTCGAATTTGCGCTCATGATGAGGATCTTGACCGGCCTGGGAAATGGAGGCGCCTATGTTCCGGCAATGGCTCTCGGTTCCGCGTGGTTCTCCATGGACAGGAGAGGGTTGGCCACGGGTATCGTGACGAGCGGTATTGGCTTGGGTACCTTAATCTCGGGTTTGGTCGTTCCCTGGGTTCTGCAGGTGTACGGAGGAGAAGGTTGGAGATTTTCTTGGTACTGGCTCGGCGGAACCGTTTTGATTATCGCTGGGATTTGTGCCTTGTTCATTAAGACCAGACCTGAGGAGCTGGGATTGGCTCCCGTTGGATCTCGATCACCGGATGAGAAGCTCCCTCACCACGAAGGGCCGAAATCTTTGAATTGGAAGCTGATTTATAGGGTAAAAGCGGTATGGCATTTGGGGGTCGTTTATTTCATGTACGGGTTTTCTTACATTATCTACATGCACTTTTTCTCAACCTATCTGGAAAAGGAAATGGGGTTAGCTTCAGCACAGGCCGGTGTTTTGTGGGCCTGGGCTGGCGGCCTTAGCATATTTTGCGGGATCGTATGGGGAGGCATCTCTGACCTCGTTGGGAGAAGATATGGGGCGGCTTTGGCCTATACAACATTGGCCCTTTCGTATTTCTTTTTCGCCTTTTATAAGTCCATGGTGGGATTTACCCTTTCCGCGCTCGTTTTTGGAATCACTGCGTGGAGTATCCCCACCATTATGGCCGCAGCAGCAGGAGACTATGTGGGACCGAGGTTAGCGCCAGCCGGACTGGGTTTTATCACCGTATTCTTCGGGATTGGACAGGCCATTGGCCCATATGTGGGTGGTCTTTTCGCGGATATCACCGATTCCTTTACCCTCTCTTTTGCCCTTGCTGCCGGTGTTTCGGTGATCGGGGCAGTGGGATCTATCACCTTGAGAAAACCCCATGGAGAGGCTTGAAACCATAAAAAAGTTTGACAAAAAAGGCTCAAATCAATAATGTTCATGGGGAAGAATAGGGGAAGGTGTTATCTCTCAGGGGGCGGTTATGAGCAAGAATCAAGTCGATAGGAGAACGGGAAGGCGGAGGCAGGCCGATATCTTCATCAAGAACCTATCGGATGAGCTGGATATTATCATCGATATCTTGGATGGTAAACTCGATGCTACCGCAAGGGATATCCTGGAGGTGAGGAGCCTTCAATTTCAATTGGGTCGGAGAAGAGATGATCGAGAGACCGAATCAGAGATCATGAGGAAATTGGAGAGGATTTCCAAGACCCTCTTGGACTTGGTACAATCGAGAAGGTGAACTGCCAGTGCTGGGGGAATTCGATTCCCAGGTTATTTCTCATGGCCGAAACTGCCCTCATGGGTTCAGCTTTGAGCTGATGTAATTACCGACGGGTTGGAGCTTAGCAATTCATGGAGAAAGGGATGACCTTTTATAGAAAACCTCACCTTGAAAAACCAGATTTCGTCGCTGCATGGCCTGGGATGGGGAACGTGGCCTTGAAGGCCGCCAGTTTCCTGAGGGAGAAGCTGAAAGCAGAGAAGTTTGCGGAGATCGAACCCGGCGATTTTTTTCCATTATCCGGTATCATTATCCGGGAAAACCTCGTTGAAACACCTCGTTTACCCAAGAGCACGTTTTACACGTGGAAGGGATCTGCCCCCTCCAAAGACCTTTTGATCTTTATCGGTGAGGCCCAGCCTTCATCGGGAAAGGAATATGCCTTCGTGGATCTGGTAATGGATGTAGTCATGCAGGTGGGTTGCGAAAGGGTCTATACATTCGCTGCCATGCCCTCCCATATCGGCCATAAGCAGGTTCCAAGGGTGTGGGGGGTTGCTACCAACTTGAAACTGATAGAAATCCTGAAAGAATTTGACGTTCGCATTATGTCGGATGGCCATATCAGTGGTTTGAATGGTTCCCTTCTCGGGATGGCGAAGATGAGGGGAATCGAGGGAATCTGTTTGTTGGGAGAGATTCCCTATTATGCCACCCAAATTGAGAACCCCGGTTCCTCAAAGGTTGTTCTAGAGGTGCTGGGGGGTATGCTCAAGATCGACATCGATATGACGGAATTGGAGACACTGGCCCAATATACGGAGGCCGAGATTGAAAAGCATATCCGCCACATCAGGGAGGATATCCAATTAGAGAAGGTGCTGAGGAACGGAGAGAAAGGCCCGGGATATGTTCATTGAACCTATGCCCATTACCTCAAGAAGGGGAGTGCTATGGAATTGGGTAGGCTTAGGCAAACGGTGAGATCTAGATTCGGATTTGCAGTGGCCATTGCCATCATCTGTTTTGTCGCCATCTTCGGTTTTGGATTTATGGCGTTCATGGCAGAAAGGGATGTCATGATCAAGAATACTACCATTCGAGGATATAGCATAGCGAAAATTTTGTCCATCCTGAATGAAGATGCTGCCGTTAATCGGGATCCGAAATTATTGGAGAGGTATACAGGAGAGATTGGAAAGGAAAGGGACATCGTCTTCATCGAGATCACCCAGGAAAATGAGCTCATCGCCAGTTATCGGGATAAAAGGAAGATCCCCGAGAGTAACATTCGGAGAGTTTCCCGCCCATTGGTTTTCCATGGGGAGAACGTAGGGGTTACCTCGGTCGGTTTCTCCATCGAGCAGGCCAACGAAAATATGTATGAGATCAAGAAGATCACGATAATTGTGGGGATACTAGCCCTCTCCTTCTTTATCAGTTACTTCATCTTACT
>CAYFXL010000194.1:0-4831 GCA_964346945.1 uncultured Syntrophobacterales bacterium | reverse complement strand
ACCGATGGGCTGAAGAAATTCATGGAGAGGCAGAGAATCGAATATAACTTGGGAACTATTGAGCTCTTTTCCAAAGACTTGAAGCAGGTTGTCATGGTTACTGATGCCAACATCCCGGATAACCCTCTTCCCGCATTGAGCAGCGAGCTTCTTGAAGAGACCCTTAAGGGGAAAGAGGTCTCAAAGACCCGAGTCCTGGGAAGCGGCGAGCTCATAACGGGTGTGGTTCCCATTTATGCCTCCCCTTCCGGGAAGGGGAAAATCATTGGGGCCGTTGTCACCAACTTCTACGTTCCCAGGAGCCTGGCGGCCAAAATGGTAGAGATTTCCAAGGCTTTTAGAGATTATAAGCATCTGAAAATCCTCAGGAAACCCATTAAATCGAGTTACCTGGTTGCCCTGTTGATGGTCACCTTGCTGATCATCTTTTCGGCTACCTGGTTTGGGTTCTATTTAGCCAAGGGGATAACGATTCCCATTCAAGAGTTAGCGGAGGGAACGGAGAAGGTGGCCAGTGGTGATCTCGATGTTCACATCGATATCGCTGCGAAGGACGAAATTGGAATGCTCGTCAATTCCTTCAATAAGATGACCCATGACCTGAAGGCAAGCAAGGAACAGCTGGAACGGACCAATATCGACCTGGAGCGGCGAAAGGAGTACATGGAGATTATCTTAAAAAGCATTGCCGCAGGGGTAATCTCCATCGATAAGGAAGGAAGTATCAGCACTATCAATAAATCGGCAGAGCGGATGCTGGGCATCGAGGGGGATAAGGTTTTGGGAAAACGGTACCGAGAGGTTTTGGAGCCCGAGTATCGGGAGGTAGCCAAGGAGTGGATTCGCGAGATCAACTCCACCCGGAAGGATACGATAGAAAAGCAGGTTACGGTCAGCTCTAGGGGGCAAACCCTTACCCTGCTGGTTCACATCACAGTCCTGAGAAGTGAAACGGGGAGCTTCATGGGGATAGTGGCCATCTTCGATGATCTAACGCAATTGGTAAAGGCCCAAAGGGTAGCTGCCTGGAGGGAAGTTGCCCGAAGAATCGCTCATGAAATCAAAAACCCCCTAACTCCCATTCAACTTTCGGCTCAACGGTTGAGAAAACGGTACGCAGACCAGTTATCGGTGGATGGAGCTGTATTCGATGAATGCACCAAAACGATCATGAAACAGACCGGTGAGCTTAAAGAACTGGTCAATGAGTTTTCCAATTTTGCCAGAATGCCGGCGGCAAAGCCCGCTCCCAATGATTTGAGAGAGATTATCAATGAGGTTTTGCCCCTCTTCAAACAGGCCCACAAGGACGTTAGGTTCGAACATACCTGTGAGGATGGGATTCCCATCATGAATTTGGATCGGGATCAGATAAAACGGGTAATGATCAACCTCTTCCAGAACGCAGTTTCCGCAATAGAGACCGCCGGCAATGGAGGAGAGGTGGTAGTGAGAACCTGTTACAATGATGAGCTTCAAATGGTCACCACCGAGGTCAGCGATACTGGCTGTGGTATACCGGAGGGGGACAAATCGAGGTTGTTCGAGCCCTACTTTTCGACGAAAAAATCCGGTACGGGCCTGGGACTTGCCATTGTGAACACCATCATATCGGATCATAATGGATACATCAGGGTAAAGGATAACCTGCCCAAGGGGACCAAATTCATTATTGAATTGCCGGTGAGGGCATAACCAGGGCTTCACCTGGGAACCATTTAAACCACTGAAAAATCAAATAGATAGGATACCATTTTTGTGCTATACTTAAATAGACAGCCTTCCGGCTAAGCTCCCCTCGAAGCTGGGTGGGAGTCCAAGGTAAAGGGGAGGGTTCAAGGGGGATGTTGGAAGAAATCGGGGTAGTCCTAAAGGTTGAAGGGGAATTGGCCGTCGTTAAGACCCAACGGAGTTCCATGTGTGAAGGTTGTCACTCTGGTGGATTCTGTAAGGCTTTGGGAGGGGACTCGGATATGGAGGTGGCGGCGAGAAATGAAGCGGGTGCCAAGGTGGGAGATGAGGTCCGGGTGACAATAGCTTCCAAGACCTTTTTGACGGCTTCTTTTTTGGTTTACATGGTTCCGGTAACCGCCCTGATTCTGGGCGCGCTGCTTGGGGCTACTCTGGGTCCTTCTCTCTACCCAGGGGCAAACTCAGACCTTTTATCAGTGATCTTAGGACTCATCTTCTTTTCCCTGAGCTTCTTTTTGATGAGGATATGGGCTAAGGGGATAAAAGGGGGCCGACAGTATTGCCCCGTGATTTCGGAGATCTTATATGGAAAGGCTCGTATGCACCAATAAAAAGGCCCGCCGAAACTATGCCATTGATGAAACCTATGAGGCCGGTATGGTGTTGATGGGCACGGAAGTGAAGGCCCTGAGGCAGGGGAAGGCCCACCTGAAGGATAGTTACGCGCGCATAAAAGACGGCGAAATCTTTTTGGTGGATACTCATATTAGTCCTTACAGTCATGGAAATCAATTGAATCATGAGGCCGAACGGATCAGGAAGCTTCTGATGCACAAGAGGGAAATTAGAAAGCTCTATGGCAAAACCAGGGAACGGGGGTATACCCTCGTTCCCCTAAAGATCTATTTCAAGGACGGGAAGGCCAAAGTGGAAATCGGACTCGGTAAGGGCAAGAAGCTCCACGATAAGAGGGAGGATCTCAAAAGGAAGGACATGGAAAGGGAGATGGAGCGAAGCTTCAAGGGGAAGAGGATAAGATAGGGTGTTTGGGGCTAAAGGTTAGAGATAATAGACAAATAAGAAAGGGGGGCGAAAAGGGTTCGACGGAGGTAATTGAGGCTGGAATGGCATGCCGAGGTCCTGTCTGCTCGTTAAACAGATGGGGACTCAAATAACCGGAACTGACTACGGTTACGCCTACGCCTAACTGAGGCGTAGCGTCCCCTCGGTTTTCTCCTGTGGGACCGAAAGGGATGTCAACTTAACAGGATAGTTTCTCCTCCGACGCTTATAGGGGGAGGGGCGAACTCTCATAAGCTAGCACCTCGAAGATCCTGCTCGTGGGAGTTTTGAGGTGTGAATTCAAAACACGGGATAAGCATGTAGATGCTCCAGAGGAATGCCTTCGGACGCGGGTTCGATTCCCGCCGCCTCCACCAATAAAAGGAAAGGGTTAGACAGAAGAGCTAACCCTTTTCCCATTTCTGGCGACCAGGGGATTTCTGCTTCGACATACCTCCATAGCTTCTGCCGCGGGAATTGGTTTCATATCTATGCGGCACATTAAAGGTTTTGCTTTTTACAAGGAAGGGTTGGATATACAATAGGTAAATAAATCGATCTGGGAAGAACAATGAAGCGCCATTCCGTCTATTTCGAAGCACCTTACCAGGTTATCGTGAAGGAAGAACCCCTTCCGCCCCTTGAACGAAACCGGGTTTTGGTCGAAACGCTTGCCTCTGCCATCAGCCCTGGAACTGAGCTCCTCATTTACCGGGGGCAAGCTCCAACCAATATTCCCATGGACGAGACGATTCCTGCCCTTGCTGGCACATTCAACTACCCCCTAAAATACGGTTACGCGGCCGTTGGACGGGTGATTACCGTGGGATCAGAGGTCTCCTCGGAATGGGAAGGGAAATGTGTGTTCGCATACAACCCGCACGAGAGCCATTTCATTTCCCCTCCGGAGGAGCTGATTCCTCTTCCCTCGATGGTGTCACCGGAAGAGGGAACCCTGCTTCCCACCATGGAAACCGCAATCAATTTCCTCATGGACGGCCGTCCCCTTGTTGGTGAACAGGTAGCAGTTTTCGGCCAGGGAGTTGTGGGCTTGTTAACAACCGCCTTGTTGGCTGAATTCCCTTTAGCTAGCCTCGTTACCCTCGACCCAATACCCCTTCGGCGAGAGACATCCCTATCCCTTGGTGCCCATGAGGCCTTGGACCCTACCGTACCCGAAGCCCTTTCCCGGTTGCGTGAGGCATTACGGCAAGGGCGACCCTACAGAGGGGCGGATCTCACATACGAACTTTCGGGCAACCCAGCGGCTTTGGACCAAGCCATAGCCGTCACCGGGTTCAACGGACGTGTTGTGATCGGCTCGTGGTACGGAAAGAAGCAGACATCTCCCTATTTGGGGGGCCGGTTCCACCGAAGCCGTATATCTCTCATCAGTAGCCAAGTCAGTACTATTTCCCCGGGATTGGAAAGCCGCTGGAGTAAAGCTCGCCGCTGGCAAACGGCCTTGCAGATGCTTCAAAAATTTCAGCCCGCTCGACTGGTGACTCACCGCCTTTCCGTCCGTGAGGCGGCAACAGCTTACGAACTACTTGACCAGAGCCCCGAAAAAACCATAGGGGTCATACTGACATACGGAGATGGGTGACGACGATGATCGTTGCAGGGGGAGATTCGGGTTCCCTATATCGGATTGCCATCAAACATGGTTTCATCGCCCACCATTACCTCATCGGCGAGGCCTCGGAATCGGAGAAACAGCGACATTCCCATTGCTATCAGGTTGAAGTGCAACTCGAGGGTTCCACCTTGAACGAACAGGGATACCTGGTTGACATTGTCCAGATTGAGTCCTATCTTGGGGAACTCTTGGCTTATTACGAGGACAAAACGCTCAATGATCTTCCGGAATTCAAGGATCTAAACCCCAGTATAGAGCATCTTGCCCGCCTACTCTGTCAGACTCTGTCGGATCGGATGAGGGCGCCAAATATTACGGGCGTTACGGTTAGAGTATGGGAAGGCCCAGACGCCTGGGCCCTCTATCGGCAGGATCTTTAATGCGCGTTGGTTTGATTATCTACGGTGACCTCCACAATATCTCCGGTGGGTATATTTA
>CAYFXL010000193.1:0-4940 GCA_964346945.1 uncultured Syntrophobacterales bacterium | reverse complement strand
ACCGCCTTTTGGCTTTTCCATCAATCGTAAACCGTAAGGGAAACAAAAAAGCAGAACGGGAATTTCCGTTCTGCTGACAATCAATCCCATTACTTCTTATGCTCGAAAACGCTCGAGATGGAGGTGAGGGCGTGGTGGGACGGATCGAAATCACTCATCTCCTTGAAACATAGGTCGTTTGTCCCGTGCCAACACCTCCGTCCGGTAATTCGTTGACTATGGCCACCTGGGGACAGACAAATGCGCAGATTCCACATTCCTCGCAGAGCATTCTGAGAATCGACGCCTTGTCGTTTATGAGGCCGATGATGCCCACCGGGCAGCTGTTCACACAGACGCCACATCCGTTGCATTTAAATACATTGACTTCCGGAATCATGGTTCATCTCCTCAGGTCCTTCCTCGGTGTTAATGTTTCTCCCGATGGAAGGTTTGATAGGGCAGGAAGTCGATATCCATCCCCGCCCTGTATCCATCATGGACGGCGGCATACCCCCTTCTCACCTGGAGACGATCACCAATCATAGACACATCTCGGGTCTGATATTTGCCGTAGCCGATTTCCCCATTGGGCACCAAGAGTGCGAGGACGACCGTATCCGCTTTCACGGTCTCTTCTTCCTTATCCGGCGTAATGATGATGAGGCCCTCATCGATGATCTCCCTGACAGTCGTCTGGGTAATCTGAACTACGCCCCCCTCCTTCAGCTTCTTCATATACCGCCAGATATAGGAGGGATTGACATCACCGCCGAATTTCTTCTGGGGCCCGATGATGGAAACCTTGGCGTCTCTATCCTTATCGATGATATAGAGGGCCGTGGAGATAGCTACTCCCAGGCCCCCAACAATTACAACCTCCTTACCCCATGCGGCAGATCCTTTCAAGACATCGAGGGCCCCAACGACGTGCTCTTTGTCGCTCCCTGGAATGGATTCCCTGTCGATGCGGGCTCCCGTGGCGACGATGATCTTATCGGTTTTCTCCTGCTCCAGCTCCTCGGGGGACATAGCTCTATTGAGAACGATCTTGGCCCCTTGTTTCTCGCATTTGGTCTTGAGGTAATTGACCAACCTCATCAACTCACCGTCTCCCCATGGACCATGTGCGGCCGCTGCCATCTGTCCCCCAACAGAGGACTCCTTCTCATAGATGATTACGTCATGCCCCTTTTCAGCGGCAATGGCGCCCGCTTGCATCCCTGCTATTCCCGCTCCCACAATGGTCACCTTTCTTGGATCCTTGGTCTTGGGAAAGCCGTAGAATCCCCATGCGGGATCGCCCTCATGTCCAAGGGAAGGTCTCACGGTGCAACAGAGCTCGGTATCCCTGAACAGTCTGGCCAGACAGACATTGCAGGCGATGCATGGTATGATGTCCTCCTCCCTCCCCTCAAGGATCTTTTTGGGAAGAAAGGGGTCGGCGATCATGGGCCGGCACATCTCCCAAAAGTCCAGTTCGCCTCTTGCCATGGCTTCTTCGGGATATTGAGGCAAAAAGAGGCGATAAGCCATGCTGACTGGTACGTTGACTCGTTCCTTGGCCTTTTTAGCGATATACAACCAATTACCCATGGGAATATCCCGGGTGATGACAGGGTCTGGGGATTCCTGCCAACCCGCGGTCACACTGATGTAGTCACAACCTGCGTCAGCGGCCATCTTGATAGACTCGATACTCTCCTCGGGAGGATTGCCTCCCCTGTCGTAGAGAATCTCATCCCCGCAGAGGCGGATCCCGATGGCCGCGCTATCGCCGATCTCCTTTCTTATCGCCTTGATGAGATCCACCATGAGTTTGCAGCGGCCCTTGATATCGCCCCCGTACTCGTCGGTCCGTTTGTTTGTGTAACTGGAGATGAAATTGGAGATGAGATACCCCACGATCCCGGAAATCTCGACGATGTCGTATCCCGCCTCCACCGTTCTCCGCGCGGCCTCGATGTGCTCCTCAATGCAAATCTCGATATCCTCCTTGCTCATCTCCCGGGGGGGCCTGAAGATGGGAAGTTTTTGAGGGACTTCCGAGGGACCGGCAGTATAGGGGAGTTCGATTCCCCCGACTCGGCCGCAGTGCATCAACTGGAGGGCCGCCACGGCATCGTATTGATGAATGACGTCGGCGATTTTCTTCAGGCCGGGGATGAATTTATCATCCCAGATGGCCATCATCCCGACATAGCCCCTACCGGCGCCAGGCTTATCGGTATATGCTCCCTGGGTGGTTACGATTCCTGCCCCCCCTCTCGCCTGGGCCTCCATGTAGGCCACCTCTTTTTCGGCAACATACCCGTCCCGGTAGTTGAAGTTGGTCTCGGTTGAGGCGTATTTGATTCGGTTTTTCGTCTCGATTCTGCCAATGCTTCCGGGACTGAAAATGTGAGGATACTTCTCTTCGCCCGGTCTCATCCGCTGTCTTCCTCCTTCCCGATTGATAAGCCCTCCCAGAGATGAAATGTGGAGGAGAAGCCCAAGCTTCGGTTCACCGTAGCACCGGGCGTAGGATCTGTCAAGAAATTTTTCACAAAGTCTTGCATGCTGCATACTGTATACAAATCTTCCTTGCGTTGATATTCTGCAACGGAACGTCAGCTGCCCTTCATCCGGATCTTAACGGCATGAGATAGGTCACTGAAAAACTGGAAGAAGAAGCTCTGAGCGCGAATTAAGGTTTTTTCGCTAACTATTCTTCGTGAAGCGAACTTTAGAATGGTGGAAAAGATATATTGAGCAGCGAAGAGTGACTTATTCAGAGATCCCCCGGATAGCCGTTGACAGCTCGGGGATATTCGCATACCATGAGCGCGACTCGATGTGGGGGATCCTTGGCACATCTCCCGTCCGCTTTAGCCTGAGGTCAGAAGACCGATGAAGGAAGAGGATCTATTCGTCGTCACTGTTGTCGGAGAGGATCGGGTTGGCCTGGTCGCCTCGGTTACAGGAGTCTTGTTCGAGGCGGGACTCAATATCGTTGATATCGAACAGAGCGTCATCCACGCTCAATTCACGATGGTTCTGTTGGTGCAGACCTTCAAGCCTGCCTTCGATGTGCGGCAACTGAGGAGGGAACTAGAGGGTATTGGCCGGGATTTGGACCTGAATATCGCCGTGATGCCCTTGGGGGAGTTCAAGGGATTACGTCTGGCAGAGGAGAAGACTCCTTATATCCTGACCATCCTCGGGTCAGATCGCCCTGGAGTTGTAGCGGCAATTTCGCGCGTATTGGCCGAGGGCTCAGCCAATATTGAGAAAATTAAGATGATCGCACGGGGGGAATTCCTGGCCATGGAGATGCTCGTGGATATCCGAGAGGGAGATTTCTCCTCGCTAAGAAAGAGGCTCTTGGAGGCGGCCAATGAAATCGGGATGGATATCATA
The DNA here is from genome assembly GCA_964346945.1 of uncultured Syntrophobacterales bacterium. Taxonomy (GTDB): domain Bacteria; phylum Desulfobacterota; class BSN033; order WVXP01. Next base: position 1,562 of record CAYFXL010000193.1, on the reverse strand, counting down.
GCCCAGCCGGAAAGGATGTACAAGAAACGAAAGAAAATAATCGTCTTCGATATGGATTCCACCATCGTTGATGCTGAAATCATCGATGAGATGGCACGGTTTTGCGGCATGGGCCAGGAGGTCGGGGAGATAACGGAGCGGGGGATGCGGGGTGAAATCGACTTTACCCAGTCGTTGAGGGAGAGGGTTCGCTGCCTCAGAGGAGTTGGGGTGGACGATTTAAATTCCTTGGCCGGGAGCATGAGATTAACCGAGGGGTCTGGCGAATTGATTTCCGCCCTTAGGGAGATGGGGTTTAAGATTGCGTTGATCAGCGGTGGTTTCGACTTCTTCACCGATGTCCTCAAGGAGAGATTGGGATTCGATTATGCCTTTGGGAATCAATTGGAGACCAAGGAAGGAAGGTTGACGGGAAGGGTGAAGGGGAGGATAATCGATGCGAAGCGGAAGGCGAAAATCGTCGATGAAATTTGCAGAAGGGAGGGAGTAACCAGGGAGGAAGTTGTAGCAGTGGGGGATGGAGCAAACGATCAGATCATGCTCGCCAATGCCGGATTGGGGATTGCCTTCAATGCAAAAGACGTTTTGAAGAAAGTGGCTGATGGTTCTCTAACCAAGGATCACTTGAAAGGGGTGTTATATTGCCTCGGCATAAGCGACGTGGATATCAGCACGGCCTAAGAGGATGGCCGACGGAGGGGAGGAGCAGGTGATCAAGGCGGTCATTCTGGATTTCGACGGGACCTTGGCGGAACTGAATTTGGATTTCTCGGCAATGAAGGAAAAGATCCTCAACCTCATTGAGGAATATGGAATTGCCCGGGACTCCTTGAGGGAGGGATACATACTGGAAATTATCGATGAGGTCACCTCCATTTTGTTGGAAAAGGAACGGCCTTTGGCGGAACACTTCGCGGAGAAAGCCCAAAAGATGTTGAGGGAGAAAGAATTGGAGGCTGCCTCAGAGAGCCGGCTCTTACCGGGAGTGGAGTCCATGCTGAGGAACCTAAGAAGTGCCGGGGTGAAGGTTGGTATCATTACCAGAAACTGCGATGGAGCGGTTCTAAAGATCTGTGCCTACATCGAATCCCTTTGCGACGCTTTCCTTTCGAGGGATTCCGTCGAAAGGGTCAAACCAGATCCCCACCACCTCGCTACGCTCCTCGACAGGCTGGAAGTACCCGTTGAAGCTGCCATTATGGTGGGGGACCATCCCATGGATATTCTCGCCGGGAAAAGAGTGGGAATGCGGACAGTGGGGGTATTAACGGGGAGGACCACAAGGGATCAATTTCTGGAAACAGGGGCCGATTATGTCTTGGAAAGCGCTTCCCAGCTCCCCGGCTTGATCGAGAGGCTGAATCGGTAGCCTCAATTATCCGACCGGATTACCCATCGGTCGGGAAAACGGTCATCTCCTCTGATACTTCCCTCTATGCGTGTTGTGGGCCAGTGCCATGGGAAGGCCTAGAGACTTTCTTCTACCTGTTCATCCTCCAAACCTCGTGTGGAGTTTCCTGGGTTTTAATGCAGATATTTTTATAAGTATTTGATTTTATGGG
>CAYFXL010000192.1:0-4965 GCA_964346945.1 uncultured Syntrophobacterales bacterium | reverse complement strand
AGAAATTCCGGAAATGTCCCGTCGACGGGGACATGAAGGAAATCCTGTACAATTTAGCCCTGGATTTCGAGAGGAAACGGATGATAAACAAGGCCGAAGCCGTCTATCGGCAGATAATGGAAAAAGATGAGGGCTTCAGGGATGTCAGGGAGAGGGTAGAACGCCTCAAGAAGGTGGGGGAAACCATAATCTTCGGCGAGAAGGGTGGCCTCAAGAGGGATAGAGACTTAACCCTGATGATGGAATCTGCCAGTGAAGCGCCCACGATCGGTCGATACCAATTGATCAAAGAGCTCGGAAGGGGTGAGATGGGTATCGTTTACCTGGCTAAGGATCCCAGGATCAATCGGCTGGTAGCCATCAAGACCGTCCGGTTCGGAGAAGCGGTAGATGATTCAGAGATAAAGCCCATAAAGGAACGTTTTTTCAAGGAGGCGGAAGCGGCTGGAAGGCTTTCCCATCCAAATATCGTGACCGTATATGATGTGGGCGAGGATTATGATCTCTGCTACATCGCCATGGAGTTTATTGAGGGGAAAGATTTGACCCCTTACTGTAAAAAGGATTCCCTGTTGCCCATGAAGACAGTGCTGAAGATCGGCGGAATTGTGGCGCAGGCGCTGGATTATGCCCATGCCCAGGGAGTAGTACACCGGGATATTAAGCCGGGCAACATCATGCTCCTGAAAAATGGGGCCATCAAGATCGCCGATTTTGGTATAGCGAGAATTATGACCTCATCTCGTACCCGGACGGGGATTATTATGGGGACGCCGACCTACATGTCACCGGAGCAATTAGCGGGAAGGCGAGTTGATGGCCGTTCCGATATTTTTTCCCTGGGGATCGTACTCTATGAGTTGTTGACGGGGGAGAAACCCTTCAAGGGGGAGAGCATAACCGCCTTGACCTACCAGATCGCCAATGAACCGCATCCATCCCTCCGGAATCATAATCCGGATATCCCGGATTGTTGTCTGAAGATCGTCGATAAGGCATTGATGAAGGAGGCGGATAAGAGGTATCACAGGAGTAACGAATTGTTTGAGGACATCCGGGAGGCCGCCCGGGTTTTGGGTTGAGAAGGCGATCACGTTGGAATTTTAAAACGATGAGTTTTCATTTCAAAATTGGGGCGATGACGGATGTCGGAAAGGTGCGGGCTATTAACGAGGATAATTTCACGGTCGAGGAGAATTTAGGGCTTTATGTGGTAGCTGATGGGTTGGGAGGGCAAAATGCGGGGGAGGTTGCCAGTAAGATGGCAATTGAGACCATAAAAAGCTACCTGAACGATGAGAAGAATCCATTGGTGGGAGAGTACAGAGAGGAGTTTTCCGAGAACAGCAATAGGATGTTGAGCGGGATCCGGCTAATCAACTCAGCCATATACGAGGCAGGACAAAGGAACTCGGAACAACGGGGGATGGGGACTACCATTTCCTCGGTCTTCATCAATGACAATGTGATGTCGTTAACCCACGTCGGAGATAGCCGAATCTACCGGATTCGAGGAGGGCGCTTGGAACGATTAACCGTGGATCATTCCGTGGTTGAAGAGCAACTAAAACGGGGGCTCATTACGGAAGATGAAGCTGCAGAGTCGAAGTACAGGAATGTGATCACGAGGGCACTGGGAGCCGAAGAAACGATCGAGATCGATATCGATGAAGAGGTTCTGTTAGATCGCGATAAGATCCTCCTCTGTACTGATGGGCTTACGAATATGGTGAGGGATGAAGAGATATTGCAGATGATCCTCCGCAACGGGGATGATCCGCAGAAGGCCTGCGAGGGACTGGTTGATGTGGCCAATGGCAGGGGGGGGATGGATAATATTACCGTTATCCTACTGTACTGCGAGAAAAATGAGCAGAAGGCCGGCCTGCTTGAGAGAGCCTTTTTGTCCGTCAGCGGTGGAATGAGGAAAGCCTCCGATGCAATCGTGGGCCTTTGCAAGTGGAAGGGAGGAGAGGCAGCGTCCATTTCTGGAGGGAGAAAAGGGGAAGGGAGCGTGTAGGGGGGTAATGGGAATGGCTAAACTGATATTAAAATTCAGGGATGCAACCCTTCAGGAAATTCCCATCACGAAATCTACCGTGACCATAGGAAGGGTGGATAAAAACGATATCAAGATCGAAAATCTGGCGGTTTCACGACAACATGCCAAGATTATCCGAGATGGGGATCGCTATATTATGGAGGACCTCAACAGCCTCAACGGTACCTTTGTCAACGAGAAAAGGGTGATGAAGTGTATCCTCAGGAATGGGGACGAAATCTTTGTAGGCAAACACACCCTCGTCTTCATCGATGAGGAGGAGAAACCCATCGAAATGAGAAAGGATATCGATATCTCCCTTGCTGAGAAGACGGTGATACTGGACACCAAAAAACAGCGTGAACTCACCTCCCAAGCAGGAGAGGAGAAACCGACCATTAAGGAGAAGCCCTCCGAGTTGAAGGGGGGCATAAGGATCATCTCTGGAGGAGTCAGCCAGAGGGACATCGAACTGACAAAACGGTTAACCATTGGAGGCAAGGGTGACGGTGCCGACATCACGCTCCGAGGGCTTTTCGTCGGCAAGATCAGCTTCATCATCAGTAAGAGGCCAAATGGGTTCTTCATCACCCATTCCGGGGGGAGGAGCAAGACAAAGGTGAACGACGTGGAGGTTGAAGGACAGCGCGAACTGAAGGATGGGGATATCATCGATATCGGCTCCACAAGAATGCAGTTCTATAGTTATAAGCAATCGGATAGGGAAGGCTAAAGTGATGTCGAAGAGGATATGGAGCGGACGAAGTGGGGCGGGGGGAGGGTATGACGAGATCGGTTGTGTTGGCAGCGGCTATAGCCATTCTGGGAGGAACACTGTTTTCCGTTAGGATCGTCAAAGCTACTCAATATCCCGAGTTATTTCTCTCCCAGGGAATAGAGGAGATGGGCAGGGGAGAATATGAGAAGGCCCTAGAGAAGTTTAAAAGAGCCGCAGAAGGTGAGCCTCGTGACCCAGAGGTTTACTATTTTTTGGGGTTAGCCTATTCCCGTTTGAAGGACTGCCCTTCAGCGATAACGGCATTTGAGAGGGTTCTCGAATTGGATCCCAAAAACCGAAAGGTTCACTATGAGCTTGGCATAGCGTATTTCCTTTCGGGTAACTATCAAAGGGCCGCGGGTTCCCTTAAAAGGGCTCGAAAGTATGATCCCTCCAACCCACTAGTTTTGCTCTATCTTGGGGCAGCGGCCATGAGTTTGGGAAGGTATAAGGAGGCCGAAGAGGTACTTCGGGCCTGTATCGAGATGAATCCGAGCCCCGAGGTTGTCGCGATGGCCAGGGATTATTTAGACAAGATTCCGTTGAGGGAAAAGCCCAAAAAGAGATTAAGCCTTTCCGCTACGTTAAGTTTCCAATATGACGACAATGTGATCCTGAAACCGGAGGGGTTGACAACTGCTGAGTTCATCGCAGACGAGTCGGATTATCGCGGCGTTGGCTTCTTCTGGGGTGAATATCAGTTGCTCCAGGGGGAGCCCTGGTTAGGGGGATTGCGGTATTCCTTTTATCAGAGCGTTCACACCCGGCTCCATGATTTCGACCTGACCAATAATGCCGGCGCCTTCTACGGCGGATACCGGGGCAAGCTGAAGGGGTTTCCCTACAAACTGCAAGGGGACTATGAATATCAATACACGTTGTTAGACAGTAAGAGCTACCTGGAGAGGCATTCCGGTCTCCTCAATCTGCATTTCATTGAATCGCCCTCTCTCCTCACTCAATTGACCTACCGGGGGCAGGAGAAGAATTTCCGTAACCAACCCGTCCTAGATTCAGCCGATGACCGAGATGCCTTCAACCATCGGCCAGGGTTGACCCAATATCTGTTCTTTTCGGAAAAGACCCAGCATATCTATGCAGGTTATTTCTTCGATCAAGACGATGCGGAAGGGAGTAACTGGGATTACAAAGGGCATTTAATCAGCGCTGGGGTTTTCACACCCTTGATTTATGGAGTGCGGCTTCGATTGAAGAGCGAGTACTATTGGCAAAATTTCGATAACACCCACACGACATTCTTGAAAAAGAGGAAGGATAGGGAGTGGACGCAACACGTCTCCTTGGATCGCGATTTTGGGGAATATCTGAACATTTCCGCTTACTACGTTTACCAAGAACATGAATCAAATCTGGATGTCTTCGAGTATGATCGGAATATTATTTTTTTGAGCATAACGGGGCGGTATTAACCGACGGAGGTTGAAATGCATCGCTCCTTAAAGGGAATGTCTGCCATGGTTGTGGCCAGCCTTCTTCTTTTTCTCCTCTTTTTAGCCCCGGCTGGCTCGGGGGCGGCAGATGACAAGCCCATAGGCTCCATTACCGCCATCGAGGGTGAGGTCTATCTTTCCCATAAGGGGGATACGGCTGCATTCCCAGCAATGTTAGGGGATCCCATCTACCTCTATGACCACATCCAGACGGAGAGACAGAGCCGCGTTCAGATCCTCTTCCAGGATGAGAGCCTCTTCAATTTGGCCGAAAATACCTACATTCAGATCACGGAGCATATCTATTCCCCCGAGGAGAACAGCCGGTCATCCGTATTTCGGCTCGTGATGGGAAAGGTTCGGGCCATCGTGGGGCGATATTTTAAGGGAACGGGTTCCAGGTTTAAGGTCTCCACCCCAACGGCCATTATCGGGGTGAGGGGGACCCATTTCGTCGTGGATGCCACCCTCACCGATGAAACCACGGTGGTATGTATCGATTCGGCCACGGATGTGGTCGTCAGAAATATCCAGGAAGATATTCCTGGTGAGGTGAGCCTCACGACCGGGCTGATGACAAAGGTTTTGGAGGGAATGCCTCCTTCACTGCCTAGGGAAATACCCGATGATCTGATGATGCAATTGTTGATGGATACGCGGGTGATGCTGCCCGCAATGCAAGGGGGACCAGTGGA
>CAYFXL010000191.1:0-4973 GCA_964346945.1 uncultured Syntrophobacterales bacterium | reverse complement strand
AAAATGGTGGCCCGCCAGAGCCTCCCGGGTAGGTCGCTCGAGCCATTCAGCAATGGATGGCCCAGATGAATGATCACCGCCCCGTGGGGAGCAATCCCCATGGGGGACAGAATTCGGCTTATTGTCTGCTTCAGCCCTACTTCATTTTGCCTTTTGCAGAGATTTCTGGAAAAGGCATTCTTGGCTGGTCAAACGTTGCAGTTTAAGTTCCGCAGTGTTGCAGTCATCAGGTTAGACTGTGGACATTACGATTTGGCTACGGGATAGATTCGCGCTCAGAGCTCTTTTTCCAGTTTTCACAACCCTCTTTAAAGAACGGGGTCCAATAGATCCTTATTCCATCAATTTTCGGAATATCAATGATTTTCGCCGTTTTCGCTCGCCAGATCACCATTTCCATCGGTCATTGGCTTGAGGTCCGAACCCACGAATCCATGCCCTCTTTTATCGTTACTCCAAGCACTAATTGACGGTGGCTGCCGCCTTAAGGGATTTTTTCTCTTTTCCGCGGGTTTTAGCGCGAAAACCGATTTGGCCCCCTTCCATCTCCGTGACCACGTGGTCCCCCTCATGGATGGTTCCCCTCAGCATCTCCTTGGCGATAGGTGTCTCCAGCTCCCTCTGAATGACTCGCTTCAAAGGTCGGGCACCATAGACAGGATCATAGCCAATCTGAGCCAAATGCCTTTGAACCTGTTCAGTCATCTCCAGGGTTATCCCTTTTTCGTCAAGTCTCTCTCTCAACCGATCAACCTGGATTTCGACAATGGCCTCAAGCTGTTCCTTGGTGAGCGCTCTGAAAACCATGATTTCATCTACCCGGTTCAAAAACTCCGGCCGAAAATGGTGCCGGAGGGCCTCCAAAACCTTCTGCTTCATCGTTTGATAAGATTTCTCATCGCTTCCCATATCAAGGATGAATTGGCTCCCAATGTTGGAGGTCATGATTACCACGGTGTTCTTGAAGTCAACGGTTCTGCCATGGGAATCGGTTAGCCTCCCGTCGTCGAGGATTTGAAGGAGCACATTGAAGACATCGTGATGGGCCTTTTCCGTCTCATCGAAGAGGATTACTGAGAAAGGCTTTCTCCGTATGGCCTCGGTGAGTTGGCCGCCTTCCTCATAGCCAACATAGCCAGGTGGTGCCCCGATGAGGCGGGCCACGGTATGTTTTTCCATATACTCGGACATATCGATCCTAACCATGGCCTGCTCATCATCAAAGAGACACTCGGCCAGGGCTCTGGCCAATTCCGTTTTGCCCACTCCCGTGGGTCCGAGGAAGATGAAGCTCCCAATGGGACGATTGGGATCCTTGATGCCTGAGCGGGCTCGGAGTATTGCATCGCTTACCATCCGCACTGCCTCGTCTTGGTCCACCACGCGTTTATGAATTTCATCCTCCAGTTTCAGAAGCTTCTCCCGCTCCCCTTCCATGAGTTTGCTGACCGGAATTCCTGTCCAACGGCTCACCACCTCGCCAATATCCTCGTCATCAACTTCTTCTTTGAGCAAAGCCTTTTGTCCCCTTCTTTCCTCAAGGCCTGTCTCTTGCTCCTTCAGCTCTTGCTCGAGACCGACCAACTTTCCGTACTTCAATTCGGCTGCGCGGTTGAGATCATAGTTCCTTTCGGCCTGCTCGATCTGGATCTTCACCTGTTCGATCTCTTTTTTAAGAGACCGAATACTGGAGATGGCTTGCTTCTCAATTTCCCATTGGGCCTTGAGGGAATCGGCTTGGGACTTGAGATCGGCCAACTCCTTTTCCAGTTTTTGCAGCCTCTCCTTGGAAGGGGCGTCTTTCTCCTTTTTGAGGGCTTCCCGCTCAATTTCAAGCTGCATCACTCTTCGGGTAATTTCATCCAGCTGCGAGGGCATGCTATCGATTTCGGTTCTGAGCTTTGCTGCTGCTTCATCCACCAAGTCAATGGCCTTGTCGGGCAGGAATCGGTCTGAAATGTAGCGGCTGCTCAGGGAAGCAGCAGCTACCAGTGCAGAGTCCTTGATGCGGACGCCATGGTGTACTTCATAACGCTCCTTAAGCCCTCGCAGAATAGAGATGGTTTCAGCAACATCGGGCTGATCGACTAGTACCGTCTGAAACCTCCGCTCCAGGGCCTTATCCTTTTCGACGTGCTTCCGATATTCGTTCAGAGTTGTAGCTCCAATACAGTGAAGTTCCCCCCGTGCCAACATGGGCTTCAGGATGTTACTGGCATCCATGGCACCTTCAGCGGCACCAGCACCGACTACGGTGTGAAGCTCATCTATGAAAAGGATGATCTGGCCTTCCGCTTCCTGAATTTCCTTGAGAACGGCCTTCAGCCTCTCCTCAAACTCTCCGCGATACTTGGCCCCCGCAATCAAAGCCCCCATATCAAGGGCGATGAGGCGGCGATTCTTCAAGCCCTCAGGAACATCGCCCCTGATCATTCGGAGGGCTAATCCCTCCACGATGGCCGTTTTTCCTACACCTGGATCTCCTATGAGAACGGGATTGTTCTTCGTCCTTCGCGAGAGGATCTGGATGACCCGTCGGATCTCCTCGTCCCTGCCAATAACGGGGTCGAGTTTGCCGTGGGAGGCCATCTGGGTTAGGTCGCGTCCATAGCGTTCCAAGGGTTGATAGGTCTCTTCGGGGGTCTGACTAGTCACCCGTTGGTGGCCGCGAATGGATGCCAGGACCCTCATCAGGTTGTCCCGTGAGACCCCGGCCCGGGAGAGGATCTGGCCTGCGGGGCTCGAACCTCCCTCCTCCACCATGGCCATCAGGACATGTTCTACGCTCACGTATTCATCCTTCAGATTCCTCGCTTCTCTTTCCGCCGCATCCAGGAGTCGGCTCAGCCTCTGGCTCATATACATTTGGCCGGCCCCGGTCCCTGAAACCTTGGGAAGGTCCGCAAGGTGATTTTCTATGGGAGTCCTTACCTGCTGAACTGGGATGTTCGTGGCTGTCAGTATCTTCGGAATAAGTCCCTCAGGCTGTTCCAGAAGGGCGAGAAGAAGGTGTTCCGGGTCGATCTGTTGATGACCATATCGTCCCGCGATCATCTGGGAGGATTGCAGGGCCTCCTGGGTTTTTTCCGTCATTCTGTTAATATTCATCCAATTTCCTCCTGCACGAGCCCTTTATTGAGACGATATATTCCCTTACACCCAAAATCTAATCATTGAGATCTCTATTTCAAGATTTCAAGTTTATAGACGCTGCGGTTTTAAACGACAAGAATTGCCATCCCCTTTCAGGGGATTCCTCCGATACTACATCATCCACCCCCCCGTCACCTCGATGGTCGCCCCAGTGATGTAGCTCGATTCATCAGAGGCGAGAAAGGCCACTACATCGGCGATTTCCTCTGGTCTCGCCATTCGCCTCAACGGCGTCGCATCGATGATCATCTTCTTGTACTTTTCTGGCATCTTCCTGATGGTGGGCGTATCGGTTAAACCCGGGAGAACGGCGTTGACAGTGATATTGTTCTTACCTAATTCCTTTGCGATGCTCTTGGTTAGGCCTATTATTCCACCCTTTGCTGCGCTGTAGCTGATGGCGGCAATCCCCCCGGACTTGCCATAAATGGAAGAGATGTTGATGATCTTCCCATACCTTCTCCTGATCATCATTGGGGCCAGGGCCTGAATGCAATTCAATGTCCCCTTGAGATGGACGTCCAAAACGGCCTCCCAATCCTCTTCCGTCACTCTGAGAAGAGTCGCTGCCCTATCGAAGCCAGCGTTGTTGACCAAGATATCGACCCTTCCGAAGGTGGTCAACACCTCTTCACATGCTCCTTGGACCTGCTCTCTGTTTGCGACATCGACAACATAGAGCGTTGACCTCACGCCGAGGGTCTCGGACTCCTCTCCGGTTTCCATGCAGGTTTCCCTATTGATATCGAATAGAGCGAGATCGGCCCCTTCTGTGGCGAATTTGAGGGCTATAGACTTGCCTATTCCCTGTCCTGCTCCCGTGACAAGGGCAACTTTTCCCTTGAGCTTCATGAACGCCTCCTCAGGCCCATCGATCCCCATTAGTTTCGGAAATGTCCCTCTATCCCAACCGGCTGACTCTAGGGTATCACCATCATTGATTTTTCTCAACATTCTCGCTCTATTTTACGTCCTACGAGCGTCAATTTCTGGAGTCACTTGCCTTTCAGGGGAAATATTTTTGTAACTCTTTAATGTTATTAAACAGTTGATTTTTCAATAGGGAATTCCCTTGTCCCTTCGCCCTATGCTTCAGTGCCCATTGCCCCTCAGCAGGTCAAGGCTGAGAGTTAGGAGGTTGAGGGGTAACCATGTATGAGACTTTCCCTCACTATTCACCCTCTGTGGGTTTTCAACTTTTCCAGCAGATTACGCTCAAGTACGGCGGAACCTTCAGTTCAATTTAGCTTGCTTTTTCAAATAAAATTATCTATCATGAAGGTCCTGGCGAGTTTTCCTTCTTGAGTGACCATTGGAGGGCTCCGAGGCGAAGGATGAAAAGGAGTTTTATTCTTGTGGTGTTAATAGCAGCATGTCTTTTAGGCGGGGAGGCTGCCCTTTCACAGGAGGCTTCCATCGAAGGCCTGACCGTAGCGTTGAACGGGCAGATGGAGGTGAGTTTCTCCGTAACAAATTGCTGTCCAGAAAAGATGGAAGAGGCGATCCAAAGTGGCGTTCCTACAACGTTAACTTTCCGGGTTAAAGTATACCGCGTGAGGAGTTTCTGGCCGGACAAAAAGATGGCTTCCCTTGCATTCAAGCACAGCATCAAATATGACAATATAAAAAAGGAGTACCAGCTCCATTTCAAGGAGAGCGATCATAGCCTTTCCGTTAAGGACTTCAAGAAGGCCAAGGAGATCATGGCTAAGGTAACCGAGGCAAAGCTCTTGCCGACAGATCGACTCAAAAAGGGTCGAAAATATTACCTCGATGTTAAGGCGGAGATCGATCCTGTTCGATTGCCCTTCGGCCTGCAA
>CAYFXL010000190.1:0-4988 GCA_964346945.1 uncultured Syntrophobacterales bacterium | reverse complement strand
GTACCTTCAGTAATCCAAGGAGACCACCGTAATGGTCAGGGTGACCGTGGCTGATGACAGCATGGTCTATGGTGTTAGGAGAAACGCCGAGTGCTGACATGTTATGGAGGATAACAGAGTCGGTTAGTCCTGCATCAAACAGGATGCTGTATTTTTGCTCTGCAAAGAAAATATCGACTAAAAGCGATATACCATTTTCTGCTTGAATGGGCTTATTTCGAGGATCGAAGTGAAAAGCAAGCCCAGGTCTCTTGACCATTTCAGTATCGGGAATAAGCATGTCCACATAGTTCTCAACGAGAGTAGTAATAGTTAACCGATCAGCAAAGTGCATTCTTTCCTCCTCTCAAAGTATTACCTTTGCAGTTTCCTCCTGTTTGGCAACCTCAAAACGACCATAAAAGCCCTTTTAAGAATTCAGTTGCCCCTGAAAGCACAATCGTTCAAATGGTGACATATTTGAGAACGTGCCAGGTAACACGCAGGTTTAGGAGGTATGCCGATGCTAGCATCGTAAAGAATCCTTGTCAATATTGTGTACTCGTTTTTTGCTAACAGACATTTTTTTAGCAAACGACGCTGTCAAGCTAGACACACAAGCCTCTCCCCTGTAAAAACTGCATTTCAAAAATGAGTTCCTATCTCGGAAGGCGTGCCCTGCGGTATCGCAATGCCGCCCGCGCTCCGCATCATTTCGATGCCAACTGTTTCAGTTCCCACTTAGAGCGGCAAATAGTATCAAAAACCTTTCTATTTCCTTGACAAAATCCGCCTGCCTAAAGGACCCCGAGGGCATACGTCATTCAGTACTAGACTTTGAAACGAGGTGCCTATACTACACATGGAAGGAAACCAATGGTCGGGTACTAAGTTAAAAGAGAATTTGTCAAATGATCAGTAGTGATTCGACCACCCTCTCCGAGCCTCGATGTATACAATATTTCAAACACAAATAAATTGAATTGGAAAAGAGAGCCGATTCAAGATTTCATCTACTATACGACCAAAATCACAGGCTTGCAATGGGATATATACAGATAGACTTCTCAAAAGGATCAGAGGATAACAGAAATCCTCGGCAAGGTCAGGCTGATTTTAAAGAATAGTTTGACTTTGGTCACAAAGTTCAAGTCTAAAAAGCGTCTCCAATCTCTTCTTCAATGATTCAGGTATCCTTCTTTCATTTTAACTTTAAGCTATAGTTGCTCAGAAGCAAAAATTCTGGATGTTTTATGTTTAGTGGGTATTCTTGTGGATAGGAGAATTTCTTTGGAAAAGTTGTTCGTTATTGGCTCTTCAGATGACTAGATACTTGGAGACCACCTCCTCGTCCTCCCATATCTCCTTCATGGTCCCTTCATGTTGAATTACGCCTTTTTCCAGGATATATCCCCTATCTGCTACCGCTTTACAAAACTTGAGGTTTTGATCCGCCAGCAATATCGTTACCCCCTCATCCCGAATCCTCTTTATGACATCCATCAGGTTCTTGACAACCAGAGGTGCCAGCCCCTCTGCGGGCTCGTCCAGCAGGATGATATTGGGATTTTTCATCAACGCCCGACCGATGGCAAGCATCTTCTGTTCACCGCCGCTGAGATGGGTTCCCTTGCTGGAGCGAAGATCCCTCAGCACGGGGAAGAGGTCACAAACCGTGTCCATTGTCCAATAGCCCTGTTTCCTCCGCGACATACGCCTGGCAATTTCCAGGTTCTCGAAGGTGGTCAAATCGGGGAATATCCTGCGGTCGTCGGGGACGTATCCGATTCCCAGGCGGGCAATCTCAAAGGGATTTTTTCCGGCTATCTCCTCCCCTTGAAATTTGATGCTTCCCCTTCTTGGCGGGGTTAACCCCATGATGCTCCTGAGGGTTGTGGTCTTACCGACCCCATTTCTGCCAAGGAGCGAAACGACCTCCCCCTCATCGATGCTCAGGGAGATGCCCTGAAGGACATGGCTTTGGCCGTAGTAGGTATCGATCTCCTGGATTTCAAGGATCATCGGAATTCTTCCCCCAATTCCTCCCCGAGATAGACCTCCTTGACGTCTTGGTTTTTCTTGATTTCCTCCGGTTTCCCATCGGCTATGATGCTCCCCCTGTGCATGACGACGATGCGATCGGAGAGGCTGAAAACCACGTCCATATCGTGCTCCACGATTACGAAGGTTGTTCGCTTCTCCTGGGAGAGTTTCCTGATATTTTCCAGGATTTTCACCCGCTCCATCGGGTTCATCCCTGCTGTCGGTTCGTCTAGGAAGCAGAGCTCGGGTTTCGACGCTAAGGCGATGCCCATTTCCAAGAGCCTCTGATCACCGTGGGATAATTCCCCGGCTATCATATCCTCCTTGTCCCACAACCCAACCTCTTTTAGAATCCTTTCAACCTCCTCCACTGCATCCGAGTGTCCGTCAAGTCGGGAGAAGAAATTGAGGCTCTTATGCAGTAAGGATAAGACGGGAAGCTGGATATTCTTGAAAACCGTCAACATGGGGAAGATGTTCATGATCTGGAAGGAGCGGCCTATGCCCCTTCTTACCCGTTTATCCGTGGGTATTGTGGTGATCTCGTGGCCCTTGAAGAAAATTTTCCCCGAATCCACGGGGAGGCTCCCGGTTAACAGGTTGATTAGGGTGGTCTTGCCGGCACCGTTTGGGCCGATGATGGATGTCAGGGCATCTGCCGTGAAATGGATATTCACCCCATCCACCGCCGTGAAGTGGCCAAAGGCCTTTCTGAGTCCTTCGGTTCTCAAGAGCTCGGTCATCGGCGACTCCCTTGGGCAAACCGCAGACGGATCCACGGAAGGAGCCTCATCTCAAAGATGCTGACGACGCCGCCGGGGAGGCCCATTACCAATGCCAGCACGATCACGCCAAGCGAGATCAGCCAGTACTCGGTGAACCGGACGATGATGTCCTTTATCACGTAGAAGAGCAACGCACCCACGATGGGTCCGGTAAAGGTATGGATGCCGCCCAGCAGCGTGGCAAGCACCGGTTCAGCGGAATGCGTCCAATGGGCCACGGGCGGCGTTACCGTGTTCTCCAAGGGGGGGATAAGGGCTCCGGCCAGGCCGGCATAGAGACCCGCAATGGTAAAGGCGATGAGACGATAATTCTTGACTGAGATACCGGCAAAGGCGATTCGACTTTCGCTATCGCGAATGCCCTGTAATGTGAGCCCGAACGGGGAATTGACGATCCTGTAAAGCAGGATGATGGCTGACAGACAGATGATTAAGACGAAGTAGTAGTAATTTTCGAGGGAACTCATATTAATGCTGAAGATGCCGGGTATTTCCAGGGGAGCCCGCGGTATGCCAACCAGGCCGTCATCTCCCCCGGTCATGGAACGCCACTTCCATGCCAGGGAATAGATCATCATCCCGAAGCAGAGGGTGAGCATGGCGAAATAGATGCGGGTGTGCCGAATACAGAGGAATCCCAAGATCAAGGCGATGATACCAGCGAATAATACCCCGCAGATGACGCCCGGCAGAAGGGAGGGGATTACCAAGAGCACCTTGGCACAGCCATATGCCCCGCATGCGTAAAAACCCGCCTGGCCAAAGGAAAGCAGGCCGGTATATCCCAAAAGTAGGTTGAACCCGAGGGCGAATACGGAGAGCACAAGGATATGCATCGTCATGTACATGACGTATTTCCCCGCAACGTAAGGAAGCAAAAACAAGAACGCAATCAGCGCTACGACGAGGAGGACGGGAATTTTTCCGTTTCGTCCAATCATCGATCTACTCACCGAATAACCCCTCCGGCTTCAGCAGTAAGACAACGGCCATCACCACGAAGATGATGAACAGCTCGAAGATGGGGAAAAGCAGGATCCCGTAGGCGGTCAATACCCCGACGATAATGGCCCCGACAAAGGCTCCCTTGAGATTACCCAATCCCCCGATCACCGTTACCACAAAGGCCTGGATGATAATGGCCGCCCCTATGCCGGGAGCAACCACGCGGACGGGGGTGCTCAGGGCTCCCCCGAGGGCTGCCAGGGCCGCGCCTAACATGAACACCGTTGTGAACAGAATGGGGATATTAACCCCTATGGCACCGGCCATCTCCCGATCCGAGGCCGAGGCTCGCATGATCCTTCCCCACCACGTCCTCTCCAAGATGAGCCACAGGGCGATGGCAACCCCTATGCCTGCCCCGATGATAAAGAGATTGTAGATGGGAAAGGGCCTGCCGAAGATGCTAACGGCGCCGGTGAAGAAGTCCGGCATGGGGGGAATCATGAATACGCCGCCCCATGTCATCTTCACGGCATCATCGAAGATGAGGACAAAGCCGAAGGTCAAAAGGAGCTGATAGGGCACATCCAGGCGATAGATATGCCGCAGGAAGAACCGCTCCATAATCAATCCAATGAGGGCTGCCCCAATGAGGCTCAAGAGGATGGAGAGCCAGAAATTGATCCCCATAAGCCCGTAGAAGGTAAAGGCGAAATAGCCGCCCAGCATGAAAAGGCTCCCGTGGGCGAAGTTCAGGATTCCCAAGACCCCAAAGACGATGGTCAATCCAGCAGCGATAAGCCAGAGATACATAGCCAGGCTTAATCCCACGAGCCCCTGAAAAGCGAGAGTTTCCATCGTTTCTCGTTCGTCCCTTCCCTAATAATAGAGAGGGAGCCGGGTATCTGCCGGCTCCCCCTATGTCCTCTTACTTAATGGGTGGAAAGGGTGGTTTGCGATAGTATTGTTCGGCAGGTATTACCCTAAGGTCACTTAAAATGGGCAAAGGATAGGCCGGATCATGAGTGACCTTGCCAGCGGGAACGGTATAGACGGCCTGATGGTCCTCCGGCCTGAAGTACCGCTCACCTCCGGGGCACGTGATCCTCATTCCCTCTATGGCCTTGATGAGCTTTGCCGTCTCCAGGCTCTTGGTCTTCTCGATGGCCTCCTTGAACACGTAGATGGCCGAGTAGGAAGTCTCCGCCGAATAGTTGGGGTACCTGGCCCACCTCT
>CAYFXL010000189.1:0-5056 GCA_964346945.1 uncultured Syntrophobacterales bacterium | reverse complement strand
GAATTTATCCTCCAGGTCGATCTCCTTTGCCACTGTCACCCCGTCCTTGGTTACTACCGGTGAACCAAAGGACTTCTCCAGGATGACGTTTCGCCCCTTCGGCCCCAAGGTGACCTTTACCGCGTCGGCTAAAATGTTAAGGCCATCCAGAATGGAATTGCGCGCGTCTTGATCAAATTTGAGTTCCTTGACTGCCATTTTAATCCCTCCATTTCCTTATCGTTTATTTCTCTATCACACCCAATACGTCATCTTCCCTCATGATCAAATGCTCCTCGCCCTCGATCTTCACCTCCGTCCCCGCATACTTGCCGAAGAGGATCCGGTCTCCTTTTTTCACATCAAGGGGCCTGACCTTACCATCCTCCGATACCTTGCCCTTTCCAACCGCAATCACCTTACCTTCTATTGGCTTTTCCTTGGCCGTATCAGGTATGATAATCCCTCCTTCTGTCGTTTCCTCCTCCTCAATGCGTTTGACCAAAATACGATCCTGAAGCGGTCTGATATTCATTGGTCCTTTCTCCTTTCCTGACGGATTTTGTCGAACCCTCGTTGCTCTTTTAGAGCAAAACCCTCTAGACCTATTGAGATATCATGGGAAAATAAAGAACATGAATTGTGTTGATGAAGGTGATGAATTATTTTTCAAAATTATAATCATCGGCTCTGCCCATGTCAAATCTCCTGACCCGTTTTGAGGTAATTTTCAGACCACGGTTTTTCCGAGAGCCTCTTCTATACGGAAAGAACTTCTCGCC
This sequence comes from uncultured Syntrophobacterales bacterium, assembly GCA_964346945.1. Lineage (GTDB taxonomy): Bacteria > Desulfobacterota > BSN033 > WVXP01. The sequence goes on along the minus strand of CAYFXL010000189.1, from coordinate 4,295 downwards.
ACTGAATATCCGAGCATCTCCGTTCAACTGGGAAATAATGATTGCTACCGCACGGGTTACCGCGGGAATGGCGATCAGGTTCTCCTTTATGAGGTGTTAGAACACAGCTTCAAGTCCCGCAATCCAGTTCCTTTCAGGAGCGGGATAGAAGTTCCGAACTGTTGGAAACCCGCCAAGAACAGCAAATTCGGAATACTTCTCGTTTGTAATATTGTTCACTCCAACAAAGGCCTCAATCCACCTCCACGCATAGGAGACCCTGGCATCTATGGTGTGGTATTGTTCCAGTTTTCTAAATTGGTTGGCCTGGTCGCTGATGAGGAAACTGGAGCCGACAAAGGTATAGTTGGCTGAGAAGATGAGACCGGAGATGAGATCATGGAGTCGAAACCCCAGGTTGGCCTTGTGTCTCGGTACGGCCGGTATATCGTTGTTCTCAAACGGCTCATCCCGGAATGTGGCCTTCTCAAAGGTATAGTTCCCAAATACGGTTACCTTCTTGAAGAGATGTGCGCTGATCCCGATTTCCACCCCCTGGTGTAAGGTTTTTGGATGGTTTTCGTTCGTGAACGTGGCGGGATTAAAAAAGATCTCATCCCTTATTTCCGCGCGAAACAGGGTGGCCCTCGCTTCGATCTCAGGGGCGAGAAAATGGAGCACCTCGATATCAGGAGCGAAAAAGTGTCTTATTCCCGCTTCATAGTGGCGACCCCTCTGGGGTTTAATGTCCGAGTTAACCCGAATACTTCCGGCGGTGAAATCGAAGAGAACCAGTTCGTCCGTAAGGGGAAAACGGATGCTTCTATTTGCCCGAATAAAGAGAGAGGACCTTTCGTCATAGAGGAAAGTGATGCCGGCGGTATAGGCTTCCTCTCGGTCCCTGACGGTCTCATCTAAGGGTGCCAGGCCAAAGAGGAGATCCTGCTGTTCCAGGTCGTATTTGACTCGCTCTTGTCGAGCGCCCAAAGAGAGGATGAGATTTTCCAAGAGCGAGAGTTCGTTGTGTGCGTAAAACCCGTAGGAGAACTTTTGAATCTCGGAAAAACCCGATGGAGCGAGGGGGGTTCCGAAAAAGAAATCGACATCAAGGTCGGATGTATAGAAATCCACACCCGCGATGAGCGTGTTTGCGTGATCACGGATTCTCCCATTCCAGGAGTATCGGGGCGTAATGCTCCAGGTTTGAAGTACCCTATCTGTTGCCGAGGTGAAACTGACGAACTCGTCTTCACTATTTCGATCCCTGTAGGAAAGATCGGAGATAATCCTTCCATATTTTCCCAGATCCCAATCCGCATTCAGATTGAGATACTGATCGGTGGTTTCTCCATCATCAAAAGGCTTTGTGGTAGCCCGTCGGTCAACATGGAGCTGGGTCTCCGAAACCTCTCCTGGAAGGCCGAAGTCATCCCGGTGATGGGATCCACTCAAAGTGAAGCTGATGTATTCCGTGGGATCGAAGATGATCTTTCCGCTCACGTCCCTGGTCCGGAATTCGTTGTTTCTTCGGTATCCATCGGTGGACTCGTAGCTGGCATAGAGGGAGCCTGCGATATTCTCGTACCCACCGCTGACTGAAGCCTTTCCCCCGATATGCTCGTAGCTCCCAGCATTACCGCCAACCGTCCCGGACAACTTCTCGGCTGGGGGCTTTGTTATGACATTGATCACCCCCCCCACCGCATTATCGCCATAGAGCACGCTTCCCGTTCCTCTCACGATTTCGATTCGTTGGATCTGATCCAGGGGAATTTGTCCCCAATCGACCCCGCTCAGATCGATCTCATTGACACGGCGCCCATCCACCATCACCAGGGTGTTTAACGGTCCTGTCTCTCCAAACCCTCGCATATCAACCTGGGCTGTCTTCCCGTTTCCGAGCAGATTCCTCACTGCAATCCCTTCTTCAGATCGGAGCAGGTCCAGCACCGTTCTTGCGTTCGAAGTTTTGATGTCTTCCTCGGTGATCACGGTTACGTTGGCCGGAATTTTGCGAATTTCCTCCTCCTGGCGCGTCGCCGTAACCACTAACTCTTTAAGGACGGGGACTTCCTCTCTTTCCTCTGCTATGCCCGTATCCGGGGGGAAGCCCAATGCAAGTACTAACAGGGCGGTCCAAAGAAAAATCACGAGGGTTCTTTTGGTCCATTGTCCTCCATTCATACCTTTCCCCTCCTTCATTCTATGAGGGCCGCATCCTCCGCCCATCCCGCCCATGCACCGCCGAGATGAAACTATGAAGAGGCGAAAAATAAGAAGCGGGGCTGAACGCCCTCAATGATTAACGAAAAAATCAGGCGGGAAAAGAGATTGACAATAGAAGGGCAGCTTAAAGGCTGTTAACACACGAAAAAAGCCTGACCCCCGGACATGATCAGGCTGACTCCCTTTGCCGACTCCATATTCCCACCCTTCGAGGAATCTCCATGGAGCAGTGCCGTGGGCAGGTTTTCTGGCTCGTGGATTATCCTACTCGCCACGCCTTCCCATCCTCCGAAGAATCAGGACAGTGGCAACTACATGTGGCTTTCGTCCCCACTCACAGCGGCGGGGCCACGACGGATTCTCACCGTCTTCCCTTTGCCCAAGCACTTGCCTCTTTTGAATCTGCTCTATAACCCAGAAAAGATTTTCTGTCAACATCTTTTTCTGGTATTTCAGTGATCATTGTCTCCGTGTTGACCTATCTAAAAGTCTTTCGAAGATTTTCCTTGATTTTTTCTTTTAAAAGTGGTTAAATTGGGCCGAGCGGCGTAAGTTGTAAGGAGTTTTTCAAGGATCATAGATAAAGATCGCATGTGTAGTACTGTATTTTATGGCTTTATGCTAGACCTGAAAGCCATTACAACTTACCTGAGAATTTACAATGGAAGGGGGTGAGTTGTAATGGCCAAAGGGCAGGTTAAATGGTTCAGCGAGAAGAAGGGCTATGGGTTCATCACCCGAGAGGATGGGGATGACATCTTTGTCCACTTTTCCGCCATTAACAGAGAAGGATTTAAGACCCTTCGCGAGGGGGATGAAGTCGAATTTGAGATCTCCGAAGGCGAAAAGGGTCTGCAAGCCACAAATGTGACGGTATTGGAGTGAGAAGGAAGAAGTAACGTGACCAAATGACCCCGGGGGTTCAATTTTCCCCTCGGGGTCCCTTTTTTCCTGAAAAGGGGATAGAGAAAGACCCTTGCCAGATCCCTCCGCGTGTCTCCCTTGCTGTTTATCATTCCTCCTTTTTCCATTTTCCTCGGGATGGTATTATCCGTTCTCTTGGTGACTTTAAGCGTACCTCCTGTTTTGAAACCAGACTGGTCTGGGATTCTTCCTGCGGAAGGGTGGAGTTAGATGAAGCGAATAACGCAAGAAGGAGAAAAGCCCCCTGATCATCCGCGCTCGGTGTCACAGCAGCTCGCTGTCTCCCTATCTTCGGAACAACAGGACGACCCGATCTCAGGGCCGCACGTGGCCTCTTTCTTGCCAGTGAGTGCAGCGCGAATCATGGCAGTGGCACACCCCACGCCGCTATCCACCGTGATCGCAGATACCGGGCAGTTGCGCTGGCATGCCCCGCATTCCATGCATGCTTCACGGAGTACTAATTGGGCGACGCTATCATCCGGTGCAAAAACACCGTGCGGGCAGACAATGCTGCAGATCCCACAGTTGATGCACAGCTCGGGATCGAACTGAAGGGTGTTGGACCGGTAGGAACCAACCATGCTATGCACCTCCCCATCCTCGAATAAAGACAAGGGTAATTACAAGCGCGATGCCTATCCCAAACATCAGGGCCATAATAGGGGTGTAGGTAAATATCTCACGCCTGACGCCGCTCCTGGAGGTAAAGGGTGTCGACCCGGTGAAGTTCAGAGCCAGGTAGGCCGTTACCGGAGGCATGGCCAGCAGAAAGACCAATGCCCACAAGGCCCGGAGCCAAAAAGCTGTATCTGAATGGGCTAGGAGTATTCTCAGGACAAATGGAAGCGCAACGACTCCCCCCAGGATGACTCCCTTCACGCTGAAGTCCGATGTGGGGAGCCGAGGGAGCAAGACGGGAAATAGGACAACCCCGACCATCATAGCGGTGACTGCGCCTGCTGACGCAAGGAGGCCGCCGATGAAATAGAGCAAGACCGCCGCGATTACCATCGGTAGCAGGAACTGAACCAGCTCTACCGGAATGAGAACCAGACGGTCAGACAGGTTGAAACGCACACGCCGCATCTCGGGTGTGGCTCGGTGGCTCTTGAGGTATTCAGGGAGATCGGCTGCTCTCACCGGCCCGTACTCAACGGTAAACC
>CAYFXL010000188.1:0-5082 GCA_964346945.1 uncultured Syntrophobacterales bacterium | reverse complement strand
GTCATCACACACGGGGGGCGGTCCCTCTTGTCGATGGTAAAGATATTGGGAATGGATTGAGCATAGGGAATGTAAGCTGCTTTCCTTAGGCCCAACCCTTCCTGATATTCGCTGGGAACTTCCACCGGGCAAACTTGAGCACAATCCCCACATCCGGTGCATTTTTCAGCGTCTATGTACCTGGACCTCTCCCTTACACGGACAGTAAAATTACCCGATTCTCCCTCTACCTCTAAAATATCTGAATAGGATAGGATCTTGACGTTAAGATGGCGGCCAAGCTCCACGAGCTTGGGCGATAGGATTCACATGGCACAATCGTGGGTGGGAAAGGTCTTGTCCAGTTGGGCCATTACCCCGCCAATGGCCGGGGAGGATTCCACGAGGTAGACATAGTAACCCGATTCCGCCAAATCAAGGGAGGCCTGGATGCCCGCAATTCCTCCCCCGACGACGAGGACCGCACCCACTTTTTCGGCTCTGGAATGACGAGATGAGATTGCACCCATAGGGTCCACCCTTACCTTTTCAACCAAGATTCACTTCATGAGCACTTTTGAACTGAGGAGTTTCACGGGGTCGGTGAGGTGTCTGCCAAACCACTTCCTCACATCCCGGTGCCCCATGGCCAAGCCCATAAGCTCCGTGAAATAGAAGACGGGAAGGTCGTATGTTTGGCCGAATTCCTTCCCAATCTCCTCCTGCCGGGTGTCCAAATTTGCCTGACACATAGGACAACCCGTGACGAAACAGTCCGCCCCCGCTTCCCTGGCCATCTCCAACAAACCATGGGACAGCTTCCTCACAATATCGGTCCTGGTCATAACAAGGCTCGCCCCACAACAATCCGTTTTATAAGACCACGCAAGGGGTTCAGCCCCCAACACTCCCATCAACCGATCCATATGTTGAGGATCTTCATAATCCTTCACCCCGGTCATATCGGGAGGCCGAACACTGAGACACCCATAGTAGCAGGCCACTTTGAGGTCGGATAGGGGCGTAATAACCCTCTCCGCAACCGTATCCAGAAGTGAGTCCTGGCAGAAGAAATCCAAGGCATATCGTATTTTGACCTTTCCCTGATACGGAGTTTCCCACGACTCCGGGTTCTCTCGAACCTCCTCCTCCGCGGCCTTGAACCGGCTGTAGCAAGCAACACAGGGAACGAGCATTTCCCTGTCTCCCCGCTCCGCTATAGCGAGATTACGAACGGCTAATTCGATTGCCAGGCGTTCATCGGTGCAGTGGGCCGAACTTGCCCCACAACACGTCCAATCCTCCAACTCATGGAGCCTCACCTCTAACATCTCGCAGGCGCCACGAAGAGATTCGTCGTACTCTTGAGCGGTGCCATCCAACGAACAACCGGGATAATAGGAGAGCTCTCTCACCTCATTGCCCCTTTTCGAATCGACTGAAAATACCCTTTATCTCCCTCCCACCGCCGAACTTGGAGGGAATGAGCTTGATCTTCCCCTTTCTGAACATCTTCCAGCCCAGGGCCGCATCCTTCATGAAATCCCGAGTCCTGATCTTATACCGCCAGATCAAGCCCAGCTCGTGGATTCGCCCCTTCGATTTTATGGAATCCAAAAAGACCGAATGGAAGATGGGGATATCCTTCTCCGCGGGCTTAACCCTCGCCTTCAACGCTATGTGCCTGAGGTTATCCATGATCTTGGCGATGTCGATGTCATTGGGGCACCGAACGCTGCAGGTGTAGCAGGATGCGCATATCCAAATGGTATTGGAGGCGAGGACGCTCTCCCTGAGGCCGAATTGAACCATGCGAATTACCTGATTGGGGAGGATATCCATTGCGTAGGCAACGGGGCACCCGGCGGAGCATTTCTGACATTGATAGCAGGCCAAAAGGTTCTCCCCGCTCTCCTGAGCCACCATTTCCGAAAAGGAGAGGTCTATAACGGCGCCTCCTCCCATCTTTATCCCCTTGACTCCCATTCCGTCTTGCTCCATAGCCTCGATTCCCTCCCTAGAGGGATTCGGCATCGTCGGTTCCCGCAGGCAGTTCGATCCTAAAGGCGGTTCCCTTTCCCACCTGGCTTTTGACCACGATCCGGCCCCCGTGCCCATCAATAATCCCGTAGGATGTTCTCAGCCCGAGGCCAGTCCCTTTTCCCACTTCTTCCATGGATCTTCTCAGCAACATTTATAACTTGTGAATAATTTAATTTATTCATTACAACTAAATCCCAATTGGTCACGTTTTGTCAAGAAAAAACCCCGGAGATCCAAAACATCGCGGAAGGCAGGAGGGATATAACTAGCCTTCTCCAGGTTGACACTGCTCATAAAATAATTGTATCAATTAGGAAAGAATTCTTTCAATGCCGCGGCAGCCTTACTTCGAGGGAAGAGTCTGAAATATGGAGTCTAAATCCCCCGACTCGGAGAGTATCATCCTTTCGGCCAATGCCAGAAAAGTCCTGGAGCGAAGATATCTCCTCAGGGACGAACAAGGACGAATCGTCGAGTCCCCACGGGGCCTGTTTCAGCGGGTTGCCAGGGCCGTGGCGGAAGCCGATCTTCTTTACGACAAGGGGACAAATCCAAAAGAGCTCGAACAAGAGCTCTTTGATCTCATGGTCAACTTACACTTCCTTCCCAATTCCCCGACCTTGATGAACGCGGGAACGGAAATCGGACAACTCTCTGCGTGCTTCGTCCTCCCCGTCGGGGACAGCATACGGGAAATCTTTGGGGCGGTACAGAACATGGCCCTGATCCATCAGTCGGGAGGCGGAACCGGTTTCTCCTTCTCCCGGTTAAGGCCAAAGGACGACGTGGTCAAATCAACGGGGGGAATTGCCTCGGGACCAGTCTCCTTCATGCGAGTCTACGATGAGGCCACGGAGATCATCAAACAAGGGGGACGGAGACGAGGGGCCAATATGGGTATCCTCAGGGTCGATCACCCCGATATCCTGGATTTCATCAGGGCAAAGGAGAGGGGAGGGTTTTTGACCAATTTCAATATCTCCGTCAACGCTACTGACCAGTTCATGGAGTCCGTTAAGGCCGATGGGAAATACGACCTCATCAACCCTCGTACCGGAAAGGCCGTGAGAACCCTCCGGGCCAAACGGGTTTTCGATCGCGCGGTGAAATCGGCCTGGAAGACCGGGGACCCTGGCTTCGTATTCATAGATGAAATCAATCGCCACAACCCAACACCCCACCTGGGAGAGATGGAGAGCACCAATCCCTGCGGGGAACAGCCGCTGCTCCCCTACGAATCCTGCAATCTCGGTTCAATCAATCTCTCCACGATGGTCCGGGATGGGACCATCGATTGGGAGAAACTGAGGGGGACAGTCCACCTGGGGATTCACTTCTTGGATAACATCATCGACGTCAATAGATTTCCACTGCCGGAAATTGAGGCTATCACCAAGGGGAATCGGAAGATCGGCCTGGGGGTGATGGGATTTGCCGAAATGCTCATAAGGCTCGGGATCTCCTATGCCTCTGATGAGGCCCTTGAGGTAGCCGAGGGCATAATGAAATTTATCCAAAAGGAGGCTGTAGATAAATCGATGGAGCTGGCCCACCAGCGGGGATCGTTCCCCAATTTCAAAGGAAGCCTTTGGGAGAAGAAGGGCTACGAGAGGATGAGAAATGCTACCCTGACAACCGTTGCCCCCACGGGAACGATCAGCATCATCGCCGGCACCTCCAGCGGCATTGAGCCCCTATTCGCCATCTCCTTCTACCGGGAAATCCTCGAGGGAACCAGGCTGTTGGAAGTCAACCCACTCTTCCGATCCATGGCAGAAACCGAGGGGTTCTTCAGCCAGGGCCTGATGGAAAGGATCGCTCTGAAAGGGTCGATCCAGGATGTCCCCTCAATGCCCGAAAAACTGAGACGCATCTTCCTCACGGCGTTGGACATTCCCTTCGAATGGCACGTCAAAATGCAGGCGGCCTTCCAGAAGTACACGGATAACGCGGTATCAAAGACCATCAACCTCCCCCGGGACGCAACGATGGAGGACGTGGCCAACGCCTACCTCATGGCCTACGAGAGGAAATGCAAGGGGATAACCATCTTCCGATACGGCAGCAAGCAGCACCAAGTCCTGTACATCGGACTATCAAAGGATGTCCCCGTGCAGGCGAGCCTGGAATTCTCCGGGGATTGTCGAATCTGCTCCGTATGATCCCAACAGGGGTTTTCTCAGGTAACGGCAAGAAGGAACGAGCGTTCTGAATCCTCCGGATTCGGATATCGGAATGTGACGGCCTTCGGCCACCATCCCAAATATCCCGCTGCGGAGAACGAACCACGGACAACGGACACGGAAATATGCGTTTCGGTTTTCACATCTCCATTGCTGGTGGCTTCTCGAAGGTCATCGAGCGGGCTCGGAGAAGGGGATGCGAAACGATCCAGCTCTTCTCCCGAAACCCCAGGGGCTGGGCCTATAACCCCTTGGACCGCAAAGAGGTGAATCTGTTCAGAAAAAGGCTTTCCCATACAACCATCTCTCCCCTGTTTGTCCACATGCCGTACCTTCCTAACCTGGCATCCAATGACCCCAAGCTCTACGGGAAATCCCTCGATGTCCTTCAAACGGACCTGCACCGTGCTTCCAGCCTGGGGGCGCCCTATCTCATCATCCATGTGGGACATCGGGGGCATCTGCCCGAGGACGACTCCATAAACCGAATCGCCGATGGAATTAATCAATCCTTCCGCAAGGTGAGAAACTCACTGGTCCTGCTCCTGGAGAATACGGCGGGACAAGGCACGGAAGTGGGTCATACCTTCTCCCAGCTCCGTAAGATCATCCAGGCAATTGATGAAAGGGGGAGGATCGGAGTATGCCTAGACACTGCCCACGCCTTTGGGGCGGGATATGACCTGTCAACGAGCAAGGGTCTCGAGAGAACCCTTGCGGAATTCGATGAAGAGATCGGACTGGAAAAACTTCACCTGGTCCATCTCAACGATACCCGCTCCCCTCTGGGAGGGCATGTAGATCGACACTGGCATATTGGACAGGGGAATATCGGGCTTGAAGGGTTCACGAACATCGTCAACCATCCCCTTCTGGT
>CAYFXL010000187.1:0-5092 GCA_964346945.1 uncultured Syntrophobacterales bacterium | reverse complement strand
CAAAGCGGTGATGATGATATCCTTCAGCGAATGCACCGCAATTACGATGGAACCTACTTCGCCGACCTCGTCCAGACCCTGATCGATCGTATCCCGGACCTCAATATCGGGGTGGATGTCATCGTCGGTTTCCCCGGAGAAGGGGAAGAACAGTTTCGGAAAACCTATGAGCTCTTGGAGAAATCGGACATCGGTTACCTCCACGTCTTTCCCTTCTCCAAGCGAAGGGGCACGGAGGCCTATGGATTCCACAATCAGGTCGATCCGCGAGCAAAAAAACAACGATGTGAGGCGCTGCGGGCCCTGGGAAGGCGAAAAAGGGCGGCTTTTCAGGGGCGCTTTCTGGGGCGGGAGTTAAAGGTCCTCATTGAAGGAAAACGGGACAAACTCACCGGGAGGCTCAAGGGATATTCGAGGAATTATATCCCCGTCCTTATCGAGGGAGAAGATGACTTGGTGAACCGAGAGATCAGGGTATCGGTGACGAACCTCGAAGATGGGAGGGTGTTGGGGCGTGTGGTCGGGGATACTTGAGGGTGTCGCGGAAATGGAGAGGGATAGACTGGAAGCGTTATCAGCATTGCAAGGTGAGATCTCCTACCAGTTCAACGACCTAGATCTATTAAACGTGGCATTGACCCATAGGTCTTACACCAACGAAAGGTCCGGCACGACATATCAGGACAATGAAAGGCTTGAGTTTCTGGGAGATTCCGTCCTCAATGTCATCATCAGCCACCTCATCATGGAAAGCTTTCCCCATTTCCGTGAAGGGCAGTTGACGAGGTTACGGGCTTCCCTGGTAAACCAAAAATCCCTGGCCAGGGTATCGAAAAATCTCGGTATAAACCAATACTTGCTCTTGGGTAAAGGAGAATCCCGGAGGGGGGGGAGGGAGAAAAGCTCCTTAGTCTCCGATGCCTATGAAGCCCTTATCGGTGCCGTTTATCTCGACGGCGGTTTCGAAAAGGCCTTCAGGGTTGTTGAGAAGCAATTTATCCCTTTACTCGATAGGGGATTGACCGATGACGGTGATTTTAAGACCGAGGTTCAACAGATCAGTCAGAGGCTGTTTGGATGTTCCCCTCGATATCGATTATCCGACGTGAGTGGGCCGGAGCACGATAAGACCTTTGGAGCGGAGATCTTCATCGACGGCCGACTCTATGGCTATGGCAGTGGTAAAAACAAGAAGGAAGCTCAGCAGAAGGCGGCTCAAGAAGCCTTGAAGAGGATCTCCGGAGAACAGCCATGACAAGGGGTGGCAAGTCCTCGCTAAGGCCTTTTATCATACCCATCTTCGTTCCCCATATGGGATGCCCATACCAATGTGTGTTCTGTAATCAGACCTCTATAACCGGATCCACTCTCAGTATATCCCCAGGTTCAATCACCGCAATCACCAATGAGATCTCTGAGAAAGTCGCCCTTCGCTGCGAAAAGCTCCTTTCCCCTGTTTTTCAGGGACCTCCCAATGATCAATGGAGAGCCCAGCGAGGGAGTCCTCGCCGGAGGGAGATCGCCTTTTATGGGGGAAGCTTTACCGGAATAGAGAAAGAGGTACAGATACGACTCCTTTTGGCGGCCCGGTCCCTTATCCAAGGGGGGTTAATCGATACGGTAAGGGTGTCTACCCGTCCGGATTATATCGACCCCCAAACGCTACTAGTTTTAAGGGAGTACGGGGTCAAGACCGTGGAGCTCGGGGTTCAATCGATGGTGGAGGAGGTGCTCCGATGCTCAAAGCGGGGCCATACAGCGGATGATGTCATGAAGGCGGTGGAATTGCTCCATGGCGGTGATTTCGAGGTGGGAATCCAGATCATGGTCGGCTTGCCCGGGGACGATGCCACGGGATCTGCCCACACATTCGATCGAGTAATCCGACTAAACCCCCATTTCGTGCGGATCTATCCCACGTTGGTCCTAAAAGGGACGCTTTTGGAAAAATGGTATCGTTCGGGTCGATATACACCTCTCTCCTTGAAAGAGGCGGTTGACCTCTGCAAGATGGCTTTTTTGAAATTCCACAGGGCGGGGATTCCCGTTATTCGCCTCGGATTACAATCCAGCCCGGAACTTGAGATGGGGGATAGTGTTGTTGCGGGGCCATACCATCCCGCCTTCGGCCATTTGGTGGAGTCCTCCCTCTTTTACGACATGGCCTCTCGTCTCATGGAGAAGAGCTGGCAATCCCGAATCCCTCGCGCCAGGGTTTCGCCTTATGATCTCTCCAACATCCGCGGTCAAAAGAACCAAAACCTGTATCAATTGAAATACAGGTTTGGCCTGAAGGACGTTCAAATAGAGGTTGATGAGCAACAGCCAAGGGGAAGTCTCATCCTCATAAACGGTACAAAGGTGGATGAGATTTCATACCGTACGCTGCCATTGTCATAGGTCAAAGGGATGAAGGGGTTCAAAATCAATGGATACCTCCTCCTTGGTGCGTGTGGATTCCTTTTGGTGTCATCCTGTACTACCAAAAGGCCCGAAATCCGCTACGAGGAACGCAGTGGCGTGGGAATGGTCCAATATGGAATCGCTTCATGGTACGGGAAAAAATTCCATGGTAACCCCACGGCCAGCGGTGAGATCTACGACATGTATCAGTTGACCGCTGCCCATAAGACGTTGTCCCTGGGGACTTACGTCATGGTGACCAACACCGAGAACAACAGATCCGTGGAGGTGAAGATAAACGACCGGGGCCCTTTCGTGAAGGGGAGGATTATCGACCTGTCCTATGCCGCGGCCAGGAGCATCGACATGGTGGACAAGGGGACGGCCAGGGTGAAGGTAGTGGTCTTGAAGCAAGGGACCCTTACTGCAAGAAGTGAAAGCAAGCTTTTCGGTAGGGGCTTTACGGTTCAGGTGGGAGCTTTCTCCGATAAGGGCAATGCGGTGAAACTGACCAAGGCCTTGGGCAAGAAAATGGGTGATGTCTACATATCAGTGTTCGAAACCCAGGAGACCCGCTATTACCGGGTCAGGGTTGGCCACTTCAACACCAGGGAGAGGGCCTACCGGCTGGCAGCAAAACTGGCCGACTTGGGATATTCTGTCATGATCACCCCTCGGTAAAGGAAGGAAGGATCAATACGATGCGGTGGACACTGATAGCCGTTCCAACACTTCTCATCCTCTTTCTCCTTCATTCCTACTTGTATGTGCCCACCTATGAGGAACAGACACGGGGCAATCCCGAACGCCTGGGCGAATACATTGAGGGCTCCATCGGAGACGCCCAGATACTGAACCCCATTCTCTCGGCTGACACCGCCAGCAGTGCAATTGAATCAAAAGTCTTCGAAGGTCTCATCGACCGGGACGAAGATCTCAATTTCAGGGGACGTCTGGCAACCCACTGGGAGATCTTCGAGGAGGCATATTTCTATGTAAATGACCAGGCTTCGATCCCCAACATCGGAAAGGCCGATGCCGGAGGGATTGTGAGATTGCTTCGCGAGACCCTCAGGGAGAGAAAGCAGGGAGATGACAAGGTATCCAAGGCCCTTGCCAACATTGAGAAGATTGAGGCGCTTCCGGCGAGGATCTTTGAGGTATCAAAACAGGAGAAGGGTGCTCAAGGGGAAAAGGTTGCGGTAAGAATTCGCGTGAAGGCTCCCCCCAGGATCCGTATAGTCCTCAAGGAGGTGGACCAGGAACTGTTCTTTCACCTTTCGGAACTCCTGGGAAGGGAATATTTCTCTTCCTTTGACGGGGCGCGGTTCATCGAAGTCCATCCCGAGGCCTTTGCTCGGAATAGGGGCGCTTACGGCAGAGAATTTCTACCAGCGACGGAACATAATCCCGTAATTGTTTTTCATTTGAGGCCCCATGTCAAATTCCACGATGGCCACGTCTTTGATGGGGAGGATGTCAGGTTCACATACCAAGCCATCATGAATCCCAAGAACCTGTCCCCTCGGATTGCGGATTACGAGCCTGTCAAGGCAGTAGAGGTTCTCAACCCCCTGACCGTCCGTATTGTGTACAAGCGGCTCTATTCGCCGGCTCTGGGTACCTGGGGTATGGGTATTTTGCCCGCCCACCTTCTCGATGCCAGGGCCCTCCGGGAGGAGGCTAGGCGCCGGGGGCGGGATCCAGATAAATTCACCCTCCGCCAGAGCCAATTCAGCCGCCGTCCTCTCGGATGTGGCCCGTTCCGTTTTCGGGAGTGGAAGAGCGATCAATACATCGTTCTTGAACGCTTTGAAGACTACTGGGAGGGACTGCCCAATTACAAACGATACACCTTTCGGATCGTGCCGGACCTCCTGACGCAGGAAATGGAGTTCTACGCCGGCACGGTGGATAGTTATGGTGTTCAGCCTCATCAGGTTGAACGGCTCAGTAAAGATCCCACCTATCAGAGTTTTACCGGCCGCTCCTTCGGCTACACCTATATCGGCTATAACATGCGAAGAGAACCCTTTAAGGACCGGCGGGTCCGAAAGGCCCTGGGGATGGCCATCGACGTCGACAAGATTATTAGATACGTTCTTTACGGTCAGGGAGAAAAGATCACAGGACCTTTCCTGAAACAGACGGACTTTTATAATCATTCTGTTGTCCCCCTCTCTTATGATCCTGAAGGGGCTCTCAGGCTCTTGGCAGAAGCCGGATGGAAAAAGGGACCCGAGGGCTGGCTTGAGAAAGGTGGGAAACGCCTCCAATTTACCCTGATCACCAACCAGGGCAACAACATCCGACAGTCCATCCTTTCCATAGCCCAGGACTCCTGGCGGAAAATCGGCATCGACGTGCGGACTGACGTTCTGGAATGGGCGGTCTTCATCCAAGAACGAGTGAATAAACTCGATTTTGATGCGCTGATACTGGGTTGGTCCATGGGCATCGACCCAGACCTCTATCAGATCTGGCACTCGAGCCAGACCAATCCCAATCAACTCAATTTTGTGGCCTTTCAGAACGACGAGGCGGACGATCTCATCATCAAGATTCGTCAGGAATACAACCATGATCGGCAGGTGCAATACTGTCATCGTTTGCATGAAATCATCGCCAAAGAGCAGCCCTACACCTTCCTTTACGTCGGAAAGTGGACCGCAATCTTGGACAAACGCAT
>CAYFXL010000186.1:0-5098 GCA_964346945.1 uncultured Syntrophobacterales bacterium | reverse complement strand
AGGTGGCACAATCGAAGGAGGCCACCCTCGTGGAGGCTTTGGAAAAACAGAAGAAAGAAGCGCTCGAGTTAAATAGGAAGGCGATCGACTACGGGATCTTGCAACGGGACGCGGAGAGTAACCGTCAAATGTACAACATCTTAATTAAAAAGATGAAGGAAGTGGATTTAGGCAGCGACCTGAAGGGCACCAATATCAGGGTCATCGATCCAGCTCAGGTCCCGGGAAGCCCAATAGGACCTAACAAGGGATTCAATATTCTCTTTGCGGCTTTCATCGGGGTGGGACTGGGAGTGGGCCTTGCCTTTTTCTTGGAGTATATCGACACGAGCATGAAAACCCCTGAGGACATCAAACGAATCCAGATTCCTTACATGGGGTTCATACCCACATTCCACCCGAACAACCGTTTGGAGCTTATCGTTCAGGAGGATCCCAAGTCCCTCATCTCGGAGGCCTATCGGGCTTTGCGGACGGGTATTTTGTTTTCCGGTTCACAACCCTCACCCCAGTTTATTCAGGTAACCAGCGCGGGCCCTCAAGAGGGAAAGACCATCACCACTGCTAATATGGCCACAGTAATGGCCCAAAGTGGGAGCCGAGTCCTCATTGTGGATTGCGATATGCGGAAACCCAGGATTCATGAGATCTTTGGAATATCCAACACCCGCGGTCTCTCCGACCTTCTGCTTGATGGGGAGGATGTGTTTTCCTTCATCAAGAACACCAAGGTTCCCAATTTGGACCTCCTTACCTGCGGAACAATTCCTGCTAACCCCTCCGAGCTCCTCAGTTCCAAGAGGATGCAGAGGCTCATGACAGTCCTGGGCGACAAATATGATCGCGTCATCATGGATTCACCCCCGGTTCTCGCAGTGACGGATTCGATTGTACTGAGCCGGCTCGTGGAAGGAATTATCCTTGTAGTGGGGGCAGGAACTTCTAATAGAAATGGTGTTGCGAGGGCTGTGGAACTCTTGAAAGAGGTTAATGCCCGCATCGTCGGGGCCATGCTGAATAATTTGAACGTGGAGAAGGAGCGATACTACTATTCCCGCTACTATTACTACAACTATGGAAAGGGTGGGTACTATGGCTACGGGGATAATGGGAATCCAAGAAAAAAGAAGAAGAAGAGAAAAGTTATGAGGCACTACTATTCGCAGAAGTCACATGGGAAATCAGTGCATCCTTAGGAAAAATCGTCGGGGAGTGTCTTAGGAGAGCATACGATATCAGAATAATCAAAAGCTTATCGTTGGGGGAAAAAGCCAAATACGCTATCGTGCCTTTCCCCCTTTTTTTGCTATCCTATCAACGATGGCGGACGTTGAGAAACCTCGAACTTGGGGAATGATAACGACCTTACCACCCATCCCCTCAACGACCTCCCTTCCAATGGTGGTTTCTGGCGTCCAATCCCCACCCTTGACCAAGATATTGGGTTTCAGGGAGGAGATGAGCTCCAGCGGATCGGGCTCATCGAAGATCACCACATAATCGACACATGCCAGGGCTGAGAGGACCTCAGCCCTTTCTGCCTCAGGAGTGAAGGGCCTAGATGGTCCCTTTAGGGATCGAATGGACCGATCGCTATTGAGGCCTACAATCAAGATATCCCCTTCTTTCTTAGCTTTCTCGAGGCAACGAATGTGGCCAATATGGAGGATATCGAAACACCCATTGGTAAAAACGATCCTCTTCCCCCGCCGTTTAAGGCCTTCGAGGATGTTCTTCAACTCATCCTTTGCTCTTAGCTTTTCCCGCACTCCTTACGCCCTTTTTTCCCTATCCCGTGCCAGATCTTCTTATATGCAGCGTCTCACATAGGTACACATAATTTAGATAGGGATCAAATCGTAAATCGACTCGGCCGTCTTCGCCCCTGAGGACTTCGGCGTGAGCTCAGCCAAACGCTCAGGCCCGAAGGGAGCCTCCCCCGAACTACTCAAGCCTCGAGCCAGTCGAGGGGCTCGTCGCGGCCCGAAGTACGAAATACTGAAGTCGCTTCGCTCCAAATCCTAAGTACGAATATCTAAATCCTAAACGTTTTGGTCATTTGATCGTTGGTGCTTTGTATTTGTTTAGAGCTTAGTATTTTGTGTCTAGTATTTCCCTTTTAGGGCTTTGGTCATTTGAATTTGTTTGGAGTTTTGAAATGAGTATTTGAAATTTGCGTGATCCTCTCCCATCCGCAAATATTCAGGTCATCACACATATGTAATTAATACCTCTGTTTCACCCCGACATGAAGGGGGAGATCTCTAAGATTTCCCCGCAAAAAAGACCTTGTACGCCCTGAAGGTCTCATAGATATCCACTTTGGTTGCCACCTCAAAGGGTGAGTGCATACCCAGGAGGGGCGCACCACAGTCAATGATATCCATTCCGTAGCTCGCTAAATACTTGGCTACCGTTCCACCTCCTCCCTCATCAACCTTGCCCAATTCGGCCATTTGCCAGGTGATCCCGTGATCGTTGAATAATCTCCTGATCTCCGCCACGTATTCGGCACTGGCATCGCTTGTGGCGTACTTCCCGCCGGATCCCGTAAACTTGGATAGACAAACTCCATATCCGATTTTGGCCGCATTCTGTTTTTCATGGACGTCCTGATAGTTGGGATCCATTGCTCCATCCACGTCCGCTGAAAGGGCTCTGGAACTAAACAGGACGTGCCTCACGGCCATATCGCTCAGTTCCTCACCCGATAATCTGAGGAGATCTGCCACAATCCATTCCAGGAATTTGGATTTGGCGCCGGTGTTCCCCTCGCTTCCTATTTCCTCCTTATCCAAAAACAGGGCAAGGGTTGTATATTCCGGATCTTTTACCGAATCGATGGCCCTCAAGGAGGCATAGGCGCAGAGCTTATCATCCTGGCCGTAGGCACCCACGAGGCTCTTATCAAACCCGACATCCCTGGCTTGATACGCTGGGACCAATTCCAGTTCAGCGCTCAAGAAATCCTCCTCCACCAATCCGTACTGCTTAAAGAGAAAATCGAGAAGGTTAAGCTTTATGCGTTCTTTTGCCACCTCATCGGGGAAGGGAATACTGCCCGCGAGGATGGTCAATTTTTCCCCTTGTATGGCCTCCCTCAGTTTCTTCTCGTCTTGAACCCTTCTCGAGAGATGGGGCATTAAGTCACAAACGGTGAAAACGGGATCCCCGGGCTCCTCGCCAAGGCGTAATTCCAATCGGGTGCCGTCCCTCTTAATCATCGCTCCATGGAGGGCCAAGGGTTTTGCCACCCACTGGTACTTCTTTATGCCGCCGTAATAGTGGGTTCGGAGAAGGCCCATTTCCAGTTCTTCATAGAGGGGATTCTGCTTCAGGTCGAGTCTCGGCGAATCGATATGGGATATGATGATTCGCATTCCCTCGGAGAGAGGACGTTTCCCCAGGGTAACCAAGGCGATGTTCTTGTTTTTGTTCACCCAATAGATTCTCCGGGTCTTTTTTTGATCGGAAATCTCCCGAAAGCCCCTTTTCTCGGCGTAGCTCAGTACTTCGACAACAGCCTCCCTTTCGGTTTTGGCGCTATTGAGAAATCGTTTGTAATCCTCGGCAAAGAGGAAACATTCCTTCCTATAGGATTCCTGCATCTGATCCCAGGCTAACCTGTTTTTCAATTTCAGCGTATCTTCCAAATGTTTGGCCCTTTTTTTGTCCCGGGGCATAAGTCTCCTCCCTTTGGAGCCTTTTCAAGGCTTTCCATGCGTAAAAGGAAATATCACTGCCACATGATAATCAATCTACCCCAGGAGAGTCAAGGCAACTAGGTTGAGAAAGGCTGTTGGCATTGACAAATGACATCAATTTATCTTACTTAATGACCGATGACGGAAAAGCTCATTCTTGCTTCTTCGTCGCCGAGGAGGCGACAACTTTTGCGACAAATCGGGCTGGATTTCGATGAGGTTCCCAGCGACGTAAAGGAAAATTTCATCGATGGTGAAAGCCCGAAAGATCACGTGCTTCGGTTGGCCGAGGCCAAAGCCCGAAGAGTGGCTGAGGTGTACCCTAACCGGTGGGTGGTCGGGGCGGATACCGTTGTTTCAATCGATGGGATGATTTTGGGAAAACCCCAAACCGACCGGGAGGCCTACCAGATGCTCATTGCGTTGAGCGGAAGGGATCATGTGGTTATCACCGGAGTATCCCTTTGTCATGGGGCCAGGGGGAAGGGGCACACTATGGCCGTCGAGACCGTGGTGAGGATAAAAAACCTCGATCCCGGGGAGATTACCTGGTATATCGGGACGGGGGAGCCCTTCGGCAAGGCCGGAGGATATGCAATTCAAGGAATCGGGGCCTTCATGGTTCAACGGATCGAAGGCTCCTATACGAATGTAGTCGGCCTCCCCCTTTGTGAGTTTCTGGAAGTATTGAACCACCTGAAGGCCGTAGATCTATTGGGGAGGTCATGAGTTCCATCCCCTAGCTTCAAAGGGTTACGTGCGATGTCATCGATAAGGGATAATCTCTCGAAGGTCCTGGAGCAAATACATCTGGCTGCGGGGAGGGCTGGTCGTGACCCGGAGGAGATCGAGTTGGTCGCCGTATCAAAGACCGTAGAGTCAGGTCGGATTCAAGAGGCGATCGATGCGGGCGTGACCATCCTCGGGGAGAACTACGTGCAGGAAGCCCGGGAGAAGATCGAGGAGATTGGACGTGGGGTTCAATGGCATATGATCGGACATCTGCAGAAAAATAAGGCGAAACATGCTGTAAACCTCTTCGATTACATTCATTCCCTCGACGGAATCCCCCTGGCCCATGAGATAGACCGCAGGGCTGCGCAGAAGGGGATGAGGATGAGGGCCTTGGTTGAGGTGAACCTGTCGGGAGAGGCGTCCAAATTCGGGATTGACTCCGAGACGGTGATTGACTTGATCTACCATGTAGCCCCCCTGGAGCATATTTCCATCGAGGGTTTGATGACCATGCCCCCCTACTTCAATGAGCCCGAAAAGGCGCGTCCCTATTTCATAAGGCTTCGGGAGCTCAGGGACCGAATTCGGGAAGAGGGGATTGAGGGGGTCCGGATGGATGAGCTCTCCATGGGAATGTCGGGGGATTTCGAGGTGGCCAT
>CAYFXL010000185.1:0-5162 GCA_964346945.1 uncultured Syntrophobacterales bacterium | reverse complement strand
ATAGCTCTCCTCCTTTATTAAGGGTTTGCAAAAGGGAAAAATCCCTTGGATGGCCGGCTTTCCACTCGAGTTATGGGAAGATTCATAGGTTCAAACCACGGTATGGAATGTAGAGACCCTGTTATCATAGTCTATTCCTTTTGTCAAACAGAAAAACAGAAGAACGAGAAAGGGCCAGGAGGGTATCAGGGAGGATCATCTCATGATCCTCCCAATCTATTAAAGAAGAGTATCTCATCGAGGCCGAGCCTGGTTCGGGTTTTTGGGGGCCCTTCCTCTTTGGGATATCCCAACGTGACGAGTGCCGCAACTTTCCAACCTTCGGGGATGTTGAGAATGTTTTTGATGGCCTTGGCTCTAAACCAGCCGATCCAGCAGGTGCCAAGGCCCAGCTCCGTTGCCGTCAAGACCATGTGCTCCCCTGCAATCCCGATATCCAGCAGATAGTACTGGAGATTTGCAGCCCTTGCCCCTAATCGATGGACAATCCAGTCCAAATGGGCGCAGATGACGATGATAACCGGGGCCTCTTTGGCCCACCGGTTGGGGACCACTACCCCCATCCCTCTCTTGACCAGGGCATTCCTCAGCCCTGGGTCTTCCACCACGATGAAGCGCCAGGGCTGGACATTGCTCGTTGAGGGAGCAAGGCGCGCCGCCTCCACGATGTGGAGAATCTTCTCCCTTTCAACTGGCTTGTCCAGGTAACCCCTGACGCTGTATCTCCTGGTAATAGTCTCCATCAAGCTTCCCATTTCCCTTATTCCCCCGAATGTGAGACCTCCGTTGCCGTTAAACCTAACGTGAAGCGGGGAGGAGGGTCAAGCGTTATTGCTTACCTTGCTTTGGGACTCATATTGGTCATCCACCAAGACGGGAGACAAATCATTTTCATGATTTCTATCATTCCCGAATATATGTGTAACCCATCAAGGAAAGAATAGAATTTGACACACTGCATTTTGGAGACATAATGGTAAACGGAATGTTTGAGGTTCCCGTATTTATCTCCTTGCTTGGACCATATGAGCTATTTCAAAACGGTTCCCAAGGTTCGCCTGAAACGAAATCATACGAAAGGAGGAAAGAAACATGAGCATGAAACAGGTGATTTTGTGTGTTTGTTTTGCGCTCCTTCTTGAGCTCCTCGGCTGCTCCAAACCATCAAACCAGGTGGAGGAACTAAAGCAGTTTCCCGTTAACAGCATGGAGGGAATCATTACACGGTCAGGCGTCGAGATCGACAAGAATATATCAAGCGATGGCAATGGCTCTTTGAGAGTTACCACAACGAGGCCCACTGTTGTCCGGCTATTTGAGGTAAGGGATATAGACATCGAGAATGCCCGCTTGATTTATCAGGCCCGAGTTCGAACCGAAAAAGTGGAGGGTAAGGTGTACCTGGAGATGTGGTGTCATTTCCCGGGTAAAGGCGATTTTTTCTCCAGGGGACTCCAGACTCCGCTCACCGGGACCACGGAATGGACAACCGAGGAGACTCCATTCCTCCTGAAGAAGGGAGAGAACCCCGACAACGTGAAACTAAATCTCGTCATCAATGGCAAGGGAACCGCATGGATTGATGATATTCGGCTCTTAAAAGGGCCCCTCAGATAGCAAACAGAGGCCGAACCGAGTACGCGAATTTTAACTAATTCAAACGCCAATAAATGAGATTGCCAGCATCCCAGCGCTCGTTGGTGAGGTTCTCAATCTCCTGCCGGATCGGATCTAGCGTGTGCTGACTGAATCGATTTCGTGTTCGCGCCCCCGGGAAAGCCTTTCCGCTCTCAGTGACCCTTAACTGACACTCCCAGATCTCTTCCGCACTCGCACCTGCTTCAGACTGCAGCGCAAATGATCGTGTTTAAAGGAGCGTAGGAAACGCCCGCTCCCTTTGTATCGCGGTCCTGCCAAGGCCTGTGATATAAAGGGGAAGTCTACAACGGGGGGGACCCAACAGAAAGGAGAGAAGGGGTCGATGTTCGAGATCTTTGAGGAGGCGCGAATCGGGAATATGGTTCTGAAGAACTGCATCGTGAGATCAACCACGTGGGAAAGCAGGGCTACTCCCGAAACCCTGAGACCAGCGCCTTCTTCTTGCCTCAGGCTCAGGAGTTCAGAAAAAGGCTGGGCATCTCCATACTCCTGGTTGGGGGTATTCGGTCCGTGGAAATGATCGATGGACTCCTCTCTGAGGAGAAGGTTGACCATGTTGCTATGAGCAGGCCCTTTATTGGGCAACCCCATCTGGTCAGACGCTGGAAGTCCGGCGATCGTTCCCCCTCGCCATGCCGAACCTGTGGGCAGTGCTCACTCAAGGCCTTTCGAGGCGATAAGGTTCAGTGCTACCGCCTCAAGAAACCGGAATGAAGAATGAATAACTAAGAATTAAGAGTATTGCATTCTACACTCTTCATTCTTCACTCTCTAATGCCGGCACGATCCCTTAGGGACACCCAGGGAGGGATGCGGTATTTTTTCATCTTGTAGCGCAGAACGCGCTCGCTAATCCCCAAGCTCTGGGCTGCCTTGGTTTGAACCCCTCCGTGTTCGTCAAGGGCTTTCATGATGAGATCCCTTTCCATCTCTGAGAGCATGGTATTGAGGGACGCCTCCTTACTATCGTTGCTAAGTTTGGCCTCTTGCATGCCTTCCCGAACCTGAAAGGGAAGATCCCGGGTCGCAATGACATCACCCCTGCTCACCACCAGGCTCCTCTCGATAATATTCTCCAACTCTCGAACATTTCCCGGGTAGGCATATCGAAGCAGCAGATCCCTGGCCTCTTTGGAGATTTTGGGGATAGCCCTTCGGTTCTTCTGGCTGTATTTTTGAAGGAAATGGTCGATCAGCAGAGGAACGTCTCCCTTCCTCTCCCTCAAAGGGGGAAGGAAGACGGCAATCACATTGAGCCGGTAGTAGAGATCCTCCCGAAAGGTTCCCCTTCGGATACCCTCTTCCAGATCCCTGTTAGTTGCCGCCATAACCCTTACATCGGCCTTAATCGTCTGATTGCTCCCGAGCCGTTCGAACTCCTTCTCCTGGAGAAACCTGAGCAGTTTCATCTGGAGCGATGGAGAGAGATCGCCGATCTCATCCAAGAAGATGCTCCCCGTATGTGCTTGCTCAAACCTGCCAATGCGCCTCTGAATAGCCCCCGTGAAGGCTCCCCTTTCATGTCCGAACAGTTCGCTCTCCAAAAGGTTTTCCGGGAGTGCAGTACAGTTGACCTTGATGAAGGGTCTGGTTGCCCTGGGGCTCGCGTAGTGGATGGCGTTGGCGATGAGCTCTTTTCCCGTCCCGCTTTCCCCCCGGATGAGGACCGTAGCCTCACTTTTGGCCACCCTGCCCGTCAAATTCATGACCTCTTCCATCGCACTGCTGCCACAGACGATTTGGTCGAATCGATACCTTTCCCGGAGCTTTTGTTTCAGCTCCTTATTCTCGCGAAGTAAAAGGATCTTTTCCGATACCTTCTCTATGAGCAAAAGCAGCTCGTCCAGGTCGATAGGTTTCGTCAGGTAGTCCGCCGCCCCCTCCTTCATCGCCTCAACTGCCGTTTCGATGGTTCCATAGGCTGTCATCATGACTACGGCCAACTCCGGGTTAATCTTCTTTATCTCCCGAAGGGTCTGGATGCCATCCATCCCTGGCATCTTATAGTCCAAGAGCACCAGATCGAAGGTTCCTTGCCGAACTTCATCCAGAGCCCTCTCTCCCGCCTCCACCGAAGAAACGGAGAAATTCTGACCATGGAGAAACCCCTCAAGCATTTCCCGTTGGGATCTCTCATCCTCAACGATCAGCACGCTCACCTGCTGTGCGCTCATAATCTTTTTTCCCAGAAGTCACCTCTCGTGATTTCGTGAAAAGTCGGAACCAGGCGGCAAAGAAAAAAGGTCCAGATGCAAGGCGCACAAATCCTGGGGAATGAGGCATACCTAGAAGCATGCTGCAATGACGAAGGATACAGCGCAATGCTGCAGATGGGCTTTTTACGAAGCCGTCACCTTTACGGGAAGGAATAGGGAAACAGTGGTCCCCTTTCCAACCTGGCTCTCAATCACTATCCTGCCCCCATGTTCCTCAAGGATCCTATGAGCGATGGGAAGCCCCAGGCCTAGACCCTTCTCTTTCGTAGTATAGGTATAGTCGAAGGCTTTTTCAATCTCCTCCTCGGGGATCCCCCTTCCCGTGTCTGAGACCGTGATCCTCACCCAATCCTTCCCCTCCATTTCCGCCTTTACGGTAAGGCTACCCCCCCCTTCCATGGCATGAATACTGTTGGTTACGATATTGATGAGGGCCTGGATAATCCTCCCTTTATCAATCATCAGGTGAGGAAGGCCCGGGCCGATCTCCTTGCTGATCTCTATGGACTGTTCTCTAGCTTCTTCGGCAAAGAGAATTGAGATGTTTTCCAGAATCTCCATGGGCGAGGCAGGGGCGAGGTCCAATCTGGGAGGTTTGGAGAAGAGAACAAACCGTTCCACGATCTGGTTCAACCTCTGTACCTCTCCCCGAATGACCCGGATAATATCCTGGTATTCCAGTTCTCCGTCTTCCCTGGGTAGAAATTCCCTCCCCAGTCTCTGTATGGCCAATCCGATGGCATTGAGGGGGTTGCGAATTTCGTGCGCAACCCCAGCCCCCAATTTCCCCAGGGATAAGAGCCTTTCGGCCGTCCGAACTCTCTCTTCCATCTCCGCAACCTTTCGCAGGTGTCGGTTTTGATTAATATAGATGAGGCTTACCCCTGCAATGCCTAACCCCAAGAGTACCCCAACGGAGAGGATGATATTCCTTTTGGATAGCGAGAGAATGGTTCGGATGTCTTCGGTGGATAAGCCCATCCTTATAATACCATACGGCTCTCCTCCCAGGTGCAAGGTTTCGACTACCTCCAAGACCTCTCGCCCATTGGCTAGGAAACGAAACCTGGATCGCAACCCCTCCCCTTGAACGAATTGAAGGAGGAACGGATCCCTCATCTCCCCCATCCCTCCTTTTCCTATTTCGGCGATAGGGGAGAGAGAACGGTCCAAGATTGATACGAATTGAATTCCTTCCCCAAATTCCCCAGCTTCGAGGACACCGCGGATTGCGAATTTCCGCCTCAACTGTTTCATCCGGGGGTAGTCGACGCTCACCACGATAAT
>CAYFXL010000184.1:0-5181 GCA_964346945.1 uncultured Syntrophobacterales bacterium | reverse complement strand
TGACGAGGGGCGTCAAGAGGGTCACATCGAAACGCGCAAGGAGAAACCGATAGGCCGATATGGCCAGGGAGATCTGATTGATCTTTTCCCTCCCATCATGATATTCCCTCTCCCCCGAAATTATACTCTTCACCCCCAGGGCCTTGGCCAACGGAATCCGGGAGGCATGCAGGTAGACGTGGCAGCCGATACAGGGGGTATAGAAGCCATATCTCAGGATGAGCTCTCTTACCCACCGACCATTGAGGGCGTGCCAGAATTTCGGGGATCCCAATAGCACGAGGTTCCCTACTCTGCCGCTTCCCAATCGCCCCTTCAGCCATTCCACGGCATTCTCCAAATAGCCGAAGGAGCCATATTCCGTACCCGTATACGTATAGACGGGTAAAAGCATTTCTACCTCCTTCTCCTTCATGACTTTCATGGCCGCGGCAATGCTATCCCGCCCTGCCAACTCGGCAATGGCTACCATTTTATTGGAAAAGGAGGCCACAATGGATTCGAGCTCCCGAGGGTCCAGACAGAGCCTTTCGGGCTTATCCCGGAGGATCCTTTCGGCCTTTTTCTCCAAGATCTCTCCTCCTGGTCGGTTTACCTTGCGCCCGTCATCATGGTCTTTGGCCTTATCACCGCGAAGGCCCATTACGGATATAATCGTTAAGAGGTAAGGTCATCATACCAAAAAACGGGGTGAAAACAAAGATCTTCTCTTGGGACCGATGTGCCGAATTGTGCCGATTCCTCAGGGGAGGGGAATGGTATGGATCGTTTCACTGGGTGAAAGAGGATGGGACCATCACAAAGGCACAAAAAGGCCGGATGAGATCTTTCCCATCCGGCCCCTTTCACCCCTCGGGTTTCAATCCGAATTTATTTCTTGGCGTGACACTTCGTGCAGAGGGTCGGGCCCGTTGCCTGGCCCGCTTTTTTCAAATCACTGTGACATTTCCTGCAGGTATTGTGATAGGCCGTTTTCGCGGTAACCTTCGAGTCCTTGGTATGGCAGCTCCCGCACTTCTGAGGCGTCTCCCCTTCCTTATAGGTGTGATGGCACTTCTTGCAATCCTTCACCGAATCGACATGCTTTTTGTGCGTGAACTGAACTCCCTGGTACGTATCCGTTGTGTGAAGCCCAGGATTGTCGATGGTGATTAGGTCCTGTTGCCCGGAAACTCCCTGCACCACGAACAAGGATCCAAGGAACAGAATCGCCGCAGCAATAGAAACGAATTTTTTGTCCATGAAACCCTAACCTCCTTTCTCTCTTATTCCTTTTGTCACAAAGTGCCGAACAAATCATACCAAAACCAACCATGGTGTCAAGAAAAAAATATATCTTGTCTTTCAATCCGACAACCGAACCTTGCCCTTGAGGCCTTCCGATTGGATGATCTCGCCCTCGGACGAGACGATCAACCCCTCCACCCCTTCCATCGCCTCGATGAGATGCAGCCCCTTTCGTGGACCCAGCACGAAGACGGCAGTGGCCAATCCATCCGCACTGAGGGCATCCACGGTGAGAATGGTGACGCTCCGACACTCCCGGGCGGGAAACCCCGTGAAGGGATTGAGCAAATGATGATAACGCTTTCCTTCTCTCACGAAGTAGCGCTCATAATCCCCAGAGGTGGCGACTGAAATGTCCTCGGCATTGATAGTGGCCAAGATCTGCGAACGATCTCTTGGATCCTGAATGCCGATGACCCAGGGTCCATGCGTTTTCCTTCCACTCACGCGTATATCTCCCCCGGCATTGACGATCATATTCCGATATCCCCTTGATTTGAGCACATAGATGGCACGATCAACGGCATATCCCTTGGCAATTCCCCCCAGGTCGATACGCATCCCCTTCTGCTTGATATGAACAGTGGATGCCCTCTCATCCATATGGATCGCTTGGTAACCGACGGCATCAAGCGCTTTATCAAGTTCTCGTTTCGCCGGAAGGCGATTTCCATTGTCCTCGAACCCCCATAGATCCAAGACCGCTGCAATGGTGATGTCGAAATACCCCTCCGATGCCCTTGAAATCTCCCCCGCCCTCCAAATCACCCTGAGGACTTCCGGAGAGACAGGAACCGCCTTGATGCCCGCCCATTCGTTAATTCTTGAGACGTCGCTTCCGGGGATCCTCCTGCTCATCAATTCCTCTATCCGTTGCATTTCGTCGAAGGCATCACGAATAGCGGCTTCCGCCCTATCCATATCCCTTCCAATGACGGTGATCTCGACGAGTGTTCCCATTAAAATGCGGTGTCTTTTGATGGACAGGGGGGACCGATACTGACAGGAGAGGAGAAAGACGGACAGGGTAATGAAGAAAGGGATCGATTTGAATCGAACGGACTTGGCGAGCCGCGATTCGAAAGGGGTGGTGGTATGAGTCATCTTATGATACGTGAATAAGGGCGGAGAAAAACAACCCCTGTCCCTCTATTGTCTCCGAAAAAATGGATGGTAATGTCCCTACTTACCAAACGCTAGCTGCTGTGCAACTCCGTAAGCTTCAAATTCAGCCTATCCCGAGATGACGGTCTATCGCCTACTTCATACAGGCAGTGAGGCTCTCTTAGTCCGAAATACCCCACCTTTTCTCTTCACGCAGGTCGGTCCGGCGACCTTCTTTTCTCCATTGAGCTTCACCGGGCACTGTCAGTTCGCCTCGCCTTGATGGTGCCACTGATCCAAGCGAACGAGATCAAGGGTTGGAAAACTCTGATCCTAATTTATAGCGGGAATTGTTCAGTGAGCGATGGAGAACTGGTCGAACTCCCCCAAATAATCCTCCCAGTGCGTATCGACGCTTTGGACGTGAGCACCGGGAGGACCTTTATGGCACCACTCGATCATCAGCTTCACCACAGTGCGCTCCCCTTCGAAGACCGCTTCCACCTTTCCATCCCACCTATTTTTTACCCATCCCAAGACGTTGAGGCGATTGGCCACTTCCTGGGTACTATAGCGGAAGAAAACCCCTTGTACTCTCCCCGCTACGACGACCCGTGCCCTTACCCTTTGTGTTCCGGGGCTCTTGTTCATTCACTTGCCCCAACGCCTGATGGGAAATAGTCTCGATCGGTTTGCTACCACCCAGGAAAATTAGCATAGACATTCACAAAAAGCAATTGGCTAAATGCCGGAGCCACCTGAATTGCTGGATGCTGGAGGTCCTCGCGTTCCCAAGCGTAATTCCCGAAAGGGTGACCCCACAAAGGAGGGAAGCGATAGGACAGGTCTCGTTCTCTCATGAAATTCATAGACTAAAAACAATTCCCTTAAAAGACCGATGACTCCCCACTAATTTTCTTGCAAAGGGAATTTAAAGTTTTATATAATTTTGGATTATTTGAGCATCGGCGATGACGAGATTCAAAGGGCTCTGCCTGATTACCTGGAAATTGACTTCAGTCAGGGTTGAAAGGAATCAGGTGCGAGAAAGTTGTTAAATCCTAATGAGATAAGAACTCAAGAGGATACGAGGATGAAGCGGTTTTATTTAGGTATCGACGTCGGCTCGGTAAGCGCTAATACGGTGATCTTGGATAACAATCGAATGGTTGTTGAAGAACACTATACCCGAACGAAGGGACAACCATTAAGCACGGTTAGGTCGATCGTGGAGGGAATATTGGGGCGTATTCCGCGGGAGGAGTTTCAGGCGATTTCCTTGACGGGAACGGGCGGAAAACTTTTGGCTGAGCTCCTTGGCGGGCAATGCGTGAACGAAATCATGGCCCAAGCTAAGGCGATCTCCTTTCTCCACCCAGAAGTGCGAACCATTATCGACGTGGGAGGCGAGGATTCCAAGCTCATCCTGCTTGATTACGAAGGGGCCAATGGAGACTTCAAGATTAGCGATTTCGCCATGAACACCCTTTGTGCAGCGGGCACGGGCTCTTTTTTGGATCAACAAGCGAGCCGTTTGGACTTGACCATCGAGGAATTCGGGGAACTGGCCCTGAAGTCGGAGAACCCCCCCAGGATTGCCGGAAGGTGCAGTGTCTTCGCAAAGACGGACATGATCCACTTGCAGCAGATCGCCACCCCCGACTATGATATCGTTGCGGGCCTCTGTTTCGCCTTGGCCCGGAATTTCAAGAGCAATATCGCAAAGGGAAGAACCATTGTCAAACCCGTATCCTTTCAGGGAGGCGTGGCAGCCAACACGGGCATGAGGAAGGCATTCCTGGAGGTCTTGGAACTAGGTGAGGGAGAACTGATCATACCTAAATACTATGCCTCCATGGGGGCCATCGGCGCCGTCTTGATGACCATGGAAGATGAGGCCTCCGATCACAACTTCCTCGGCCTGGAAAGGCTTGAGGACTACATCAGCCATCACAGGGAGGAGAAGGCGAGCCTGGAAAAACTCTCCCTATCGGAGAATCACCTGGAAACCAAGGGGAAAGGTGTTACGGTTCCTCTGCAGGGTGAAACGATCAATGCATACCTGGGTTTGGATGTGGGCTCCATTAGTACCAATCTGGTGGTTATCGATGAAGATGAAAACGTGTTGGCCAAGCGGTACCTCATGACGGGGGGCAGACCTATCGAGGCTGTGCGAAGGGGGTTGAAGGAGATCGGCGATGAGATCGGAGATCGGGTTTGCATAAGTGGATGCGGCACCACGGGATCCGGGAGGTATCTCACTGCCGATTTTGTGGGGGCGGACATCGTGAGAAACGAGATTACAGCTCAGGCAACAGCCGCGGCACACATCGACTCGCAGGTAGACACCATCTTCGAAATTGGGGGTCAGGATTCCAAGTACATCAGTCTCGAAAACGGCGTTGTCGTTGACTTCGAGATGAACAAGGTATGCGCTGCGGGAACGGGCTCCTTCTTGGAGGAACAGGCTGAGAAACTGGATATCTCCATAAAGGAGGAGTTCGGAACATTGGCTCTCCAGGCCCGACACCCCACCAGGATGGGGGAACGGTGTACTGTTTTCATCGAGTCAGACCTGGTACACCATCAGCAACGAGCCGCGAGGACCGATGATCTCGTGGCGGGATTGAGTTACTCCATCGTCCAGAATTACCTCAACCGGGTAGTCGGGGAAAAACGGGTCGGGGACCGTATCTTCTTCCAAGGGGGTACGGCCTTCAACAAAGGGGTCGTTGCCGCCTTCGAACGGTGGCTCGGAAAGGATATCGTCGTTCCCGAGAACCACGATGT
>CAYFXL010000183.1:0-5313 GCA_964346945.1 uncultured Syntrophobacterales bacterium | reverse complement strand
AAAAGCAATTCTCATTTAAACTCAATTAGTTACAAAAAATCCATGAGAAAAATCAGGAAACTCCGGTATTCTCAAAAAAGCGGGAGGCCTTTGGGAAGACAGCTATACTTTGGGAGCTGCATGTGATATAGGATATAGTGCTTGCTGCTGATGATGCTGTCCTCGGCTTGCCTGTGATACCTGTACATGATGATTTATTGTGCTCGACAATCAACAAAAAGGAGGGGAAAGGATGTCCGAAGGAAGTCTGATAACGCCGGAGATAAGAAAAATGCTGGGGCAGGAGGTATATTTTCCCGGTAAGGAGGTAATCGATAGAACGGCCATCAGACGGTATGCCCAAGCAATATCGGACTTGAATCCCCTGTATGTTGACGAGGAATTTGCAAAAAAGAGCGCATATGGTGGGCTCATTGCCCCTCCAACGTTCATATTTGACGTTAGTCACGACACTTTCGCTGAGGTCGGGGAAGATGGCCGTGATCTATCCAGAGTTACGATACAAGGTCTAAGCGCCGTGAGAGGCGGCAATGAATACCAGTTTTTTGAGCCGGCAAGACCAGGGGATATAGTAAACAGGAGGAGAAAAATTACCGACATCTTCGAAAAAAAGGGGAAAAAGGCAGGCATGATTTTGTTTGTTGTTTATGAAACGAGCTATACCAATCAGAAAGACAAACTTCTGGGTGTATGTCGTGAGACAATGATGTTCGTGAGATGATTGCGGGAGGACCTTTATGAAGCGGCTATTTTTTGAAGATGTGGAGGTGGGCACTCACATTCCGAACGTGATCAAGAAGGTAGATTTATTGCAATTGATACGATACTCTGCTGCTACCTGGAATTTCTATTTGCTCCATCTAGAAAGGGAGTTCGCTCAGAAAAAGGGGTTCAGGGATGCCAGCATTCATGCCCCGTTTTATGGTGCATTCTTGGCTACAATGATGACTCGATGGACGGGTGACCCAGGAGGACTGAGGAAACTGAAATATACAGTCAAGGTGATGGGGTTTCCCGGTGATACCCTTAACGGTAGTGGAACGGTGGTTAGAAAATATCGGAACGGAGGCGAAAACCTGGTAGATTGTGATATCTGGGTGGAGAATCAAGATGGCGCAAAGGTTGGTCCGGGTTCGGCAACCATATCCTTGCCTTCAAAGGAGGGATAGAATATGGATGATGAGAGGCAGGGATTTCTTTCACCGTATCGGGTACTCGATCTGGCCGATGAAAAGGGCCTACTTTGTGCGAAGATCTTGGGGGATTTGGGAGCCGATGTTATCAAAATAGAACCGCCGGGAGGATGTCCTTCCCGCAACAGAGGTCCCTTCTATAAGGACATCCCCCACCCTGAGAAAAGCCTATTCTGGTTTGCCTACAATGCAAACAAGAGGGGTATTACCCTCAACGTGGAGTGCGAGGATGGCAGGGAGATATTCAAGAAACTGGTTACAACGGCAGATATTGTGATAGAGAGCTTTCCCCCGGGCTACATGAAAACTAGGGGGCTAGACTATGACGATCTCTGTCGGATCAAGCCTGATATTATTCTCACCTCAATTACCCCTTTCGGCCAGGATGGTCCTTACAGGAATTTTCACGTATCAGACCTGGTTTGCTGGTCCATGGGGGGTTTTGCCTACCTCACTGGCGACCCCGATCGTCCCCCAGTTCAGGTAAGCTTTCCACAGGCTTATTTGGCGGGGGCTAATGAGGCGGCCACCGCTACAATGGTCGCCCTCTATCATCGCGAGATTTCCGGCGAGGGACAGCATGTGGATGTCTCAATCCAGGCCAGCGTTGCCAAGGATATGATGAATGCGCCACTTTTTTGGGAAGCAGCCGGTGTTAACTTGTGCAGGGCCGGTCCATTTCGCATCGGGTTAAACATTGCCACTGGGCAAAAGGTTATCTGGAAGTGCAAGGATGGCGAGGTATCCTTCTTCTTCTGGGGTGGTAAGGGCGGAGCTCGCACCAATAGGGCGCTGGTTGAATATATGGAAGAGGATGGCATGGCTCCCGCCTCCATGAAGGAAATGGAGTGGGAAACCTTCGATATGGCAACGGCTCCCGAGGAGCTATTCAACGACTTTAGCCATCATATGGCGAGATTTTTCCAAGCCCACACGAAGAAGGAACTTTTCCAAAAGGCGGTGAAAAAGAAGATGACTCTCTACCCCGTACAGAACACGGCGGATGTCACTGCTGATGCGCAGTTACAGGAAAGAGACTTCTGGGCGGCCATCGATCATTCCGAGTTGGAGGAACGACTGCTCTATCCAAAGCCGCCCTTCCTTTTGTCCGAGGAGCTGAGAGTCCGAAAAAGACGGGCTCCCCTCATCGGCGAGCACAATGAAGAGGTTTACGGAGGTGAGCTAGAACTCTCCCGAGAGGAAATGATAAAGCTCAAAGAGCTCGGAGCCTTATGATTATGGCAGAAGAGGTATTTCAAGGTCTAAAGGTACTGGATTTCAGTTGGGCTATTGCCGGTCCCTGGACAGTAAAGTATCTCGCAGATCATGGGGCGGAGGTGATCCACGTGGAAACCGTGCACCATCCCGATATCATCCGATCGGGGCCACCGTTCAAAGATGACAAACCCGGGGTCGATAGTTCCGTATACTGGGTGAATTATCACTGCAACAAATATGGCCTCAGCCTTAATATGAATCACCCCCGCGCGGCGGAAATAATAAAAAAACTCGTCTCCTGGGCAGATGTGATCGTGGAGAACTTCTCACCGGGTGTCATGCAAAGGTGGCGATTGTCGTATGAGGAGGTCAGGGAAATAAAACCTGACATCATAATGCTTTCGTCAAGCCAATTAGGCCAGACAGGACCGCTTGCTACCATGCGTGGCACGGGTGTCCAGCTCACTGCTTATACTGGTTTCAACCGCCTCACAGGTTGGGAGGACCGTGAACCAAGCGTCCTTTATGGGGGGTTTACAGACTGCCCGGCGGCGCGCTTTGGAGCCGTTGTGCTTATTGCCGCTCTTCTTTATCGACGCCGCACTGGCAAAGGCTTGTACATTGACCTTTCACAATATGAAGCAGGGCTTCATCTCCTTGCCCCAGTCCTCATGGACTACCAGGTCAACGGAAGAATAGCAATGAGAAAGGGCAACCTTCATCAGTACGCTGCTCCTCATGGAGTCTATCCATCTCGAGGTGATGATAGTTGGTGTGCCATTACGGTCTTCACCGATGAACAGTGGGAGAATCTCCGTCGCGCCATGGGCGATCCAGCATGGTCGAGGGAATCCCGATTTTCTACATTTCCCAAGAGGAAAGAGAATGAAGATGAACTCGATCAATTGATATCGCAGTGGACCGTTACGTTGACGGCGAAAGAAGCCATGTTCAAACTTCAGGAGGCGGGGGTTCCCGCTGGGGCAGTACAAAAAGGCGAGGACATCTACACTGACCCTCAGCTCAAGCAATTTGGCTATTTTTGGGAGGTCGACCACCCGGTCATCGGGAAGCATAGGCTTGAATCCCATGCGTTTAATCTCTCCAAGACGCCGCGAAGACTGAGGATGCCCGCGCCACGCTTGGGAGAACATACCGAGTATGTGTGTCGGCAGATACTGAAGCTGGATGACGAGGAATTTGGAGATTTACTTGCAGACGGGGTGTTTGAATAACCTTGGAGAAGATCAAAGCAGACGATATTCCCCATATCATCGGTCCAAGGGCAAAAGCCGGCATAGGAAACGCTTGTGCTGAACCCCAGACCATTGTTGATATTCTCGTTCAGGAGAAAGACCGCTTCGAATCCTTAGAAATTTACGGCATGATTCTCTACTGGAGCGAGCGATTTGTTCGGCACCATCTGGAAGACAGGTTCAAACTGAAATCATTCATGGTCGATCGATTCACGCTCGAAGGGGTAAAGAGAGGAACCGTGGAGTATATTCCCTGTCGCTATTCACAAATTCCAGGTCTTTTCCTCAAGGGGATCATCCCTTTAGACGTTGCCCTTGTTTCCCTCTCACCGCCGAATTCAAGGGGAAATTGCAGCTTCGGGGTCTCCTCTGACTTTACCCTGGCCATGGCAAAAAGCGCGAGGACGGTGATTGCCGAAATCAATCAGCAAATGCCTCGGGTTTACGGGGGTAGCTTCATTAATGTAGGTGAGATCGATTATTGTATCGAAAGCGACCGGGTGCTACCCCAAGTGCCCCGGACAGCTCTGAGGGAGAAGGACCGACAAATCGGCAAGTATGCGGCCGAGCTCATCGATGATGGCGCCACCATTCAGATCGGCATTGGCAGGCTCAGCGAGGGGGTCCTGTCATGCCTCTACCATAAAAAACGGTTGGGAGTCCACTCGGGGCTGCTCCCTGATGGTGTGGTGGATTTGGTTGAAAGGGGAGTCGTCGACAACAGCTGTAAAGGGCTCAAGAATGGAAAGATTGTCACCACAACCATGGTGGGAACGGATAGACTCTTCCAGTTTGTCCATCAAAACCGGGCGGTGGAATCCTATCCCTCGGATTACACCCATCATCAGGTGACCCTGTCAAAAATCAATCGATTGCACGCCATAAATACCGCCATCCAGGTTGACCTTATGGGGCAAGTCAATGCCGAGAGCATTGGGGGGGTCCAAGTGAGTGGCGTCGGGGGTCAAACCGACTTTATGTGCGCAACTGCCCTTTCAGAGGGGGGAAAATCGATTATCGTGATACCATCCTCCTCCGGCAATGAAGCGCGATCCAAGATTGTTCCCCGTCTTGAACACGGCGCATCGGTCACCAATTTGAGACACGACGTGGACTTCGTGGTCACCGAATACGGTATTGCCCGTCTTACGGGCATGACCCTAAGGGAGAGGGCCCGGGCGCTCATTGACGTGGCTCATCCGAAATTCAGGGATTGGTTGGAGGCGGAAAGAAAAATTTCAAAGCGCAAGTGACAAAGGTGACAGGCTAAGGTTTAGGTTGAGGTTAAGGAGAAGGTCAAGGCTGGAGGTTTGAGGCAAAAAAAGTCAAAGCTCAAATTTCAAATAGCAAAAAAACCAATAACGAATCACGAACACGGACACGAAACACGAACAGTGAGCGGAATGGGTTTTGGGCAACAGCCCGTCAAGCGGCGAAGAGGGAGTTTTTTCGAAACTTCAAGGGAACGGTTGGAGGCAATGGTAAAGAGGAGGAGGGCTTGATGGATTTTCATTTAAACGATTTGCAAACCATGATGGCCGATGCGGCCGAAAGATTTGCAAAAAAGGAGATCGTCCCTTGGCTCGAGAGGAAAGGGGACGTCAGGGAAATGATCGGAATGATGGGGAAAATGGGTTTTTTTGGAT
>CAYFXL010000182.1:0-5404 GCA_964346945.1 uncultured Syntrophobacterales bacterium | reverse complement strand
ACATCGCCTTGCGTCGGTCCCCAAATCCCGGGGCTTTGACCGCAGCGCATTTCAGGGTGCCGCGAAGTTTGTTGACTACCAACGTGGCCAATGCCTCGCCCTCAACATCCTCGGCTATTACGAGTAACGGTTTGCCCATCTTCGCAATCTGCTCCAACAACGGCAACAGGTCCTTCATGTTACTGATCTTCTTCTCATGCAAGAGGATATAGGGCTCTTCCACAACCGCCTCCATCTTTTCGGCGTCAGTCACGAAGTAAGGACTTAAATAGCCCCGATCAAACTGCATCCCCTCCACCACTTCCAGGGTCGTCTCCATGCCCTTGGCCTCTTCCACGGTAATGACGCCTTCCTTACCCACCTTGTTCATGGCCTCCGCTATGATCCGGCCTATGGTCTCATCGTTGTTGGCGGAAATGCAACCCACCTGGGAGATCTCCGTCTGGTCCTTGGTGGGCTTGCTCAATTTCTTCAATTCCTCGACCACCACATCCACCGCCGCATCAATGCCCCTTTTGACCTCCATGGGGTTGGCTCCGGCCGTCACCACCTTGGATCCCTCTCGGTAGATCGCTTGAGCCAAAACCGTGGCCGTAGTCGTTCCGTCCCCCGCTACATCTGAGGTCTTGCTGGCCACCTCCTTAACCATCTGAGCTCCCATATTTTCAAATTTGTTCTCCAGCTCAATCTCCTTCGCCACCGTTACCCCATCCTTGGTTACCTGTGGGGAACCGAAGGATTTTTCCAATATCACGTTCCTCCCCTTGGGGCCCAAAGTCACCTTCACCGCCTCGGCTAAGACGTTCACCCCCTTGAGGGTTGCGGTCCTCGCATCTTGATCATACTTCAGTTCCTTTGCCATTTTCATTAACCTCCCTTAGTAAATGCACGCCTATTGTGCGCGTTTTTCCTTCCTCAACTACTCCACAATCCCCAATATGTCGTCCTCCCGCATAATCAAGTGTTCCTCACCGTCCAACTTGACCTCGGTCCCCGCGTATTTGCTAAAAAGGACTCGGTCGCCTGCCTTTACATCGAGGGGTACAACCTTTCCGTCCTCCAGGACCTTGCCTTTCCCCACTGCAACTACCTTCCCTTCCATGGGTTTTTCCTTGGCGGTATCCGGGATGATAATGCCCCCTTCAGTTTTTTCCTCTTCTTCGAGCCGCCTCACGATTACCCTGTCCTGCAATGGCCTTATCTTTATCTTCACCTTTGCCATTTTCAAACACTCCTTTCTTTATGTTATGGCCAAATGGTTATTACCGGGAACTATTGATTGATCGCAAAACTATCTTGCCTATTTCCGGAACGAATACCAGTTTGTGTTTGTACGCAAAAATACAGTACACCTAACGTGATATATGAAACTAATCACTGTACCCCCCTTTGTCAAGGGAAGGGGAGAATATTTTTCCGATGAGATGACCTGATGCGGACGATAAGGGACTCACCTTCTCTTGAGGGGCCTTTTATGGGAGCCCGTTCGCCGGATCACGCCGTAAGGATTTTGACCGAAGACGTGGGACCCCGAAGCCACGGGCATTTCTTGACAAAACGGAATGCCAACGGTAGCATATTAGAGGAGTTCCGTTACCCTCTCGCCGGAGAAAAGGCCTCTCTGTTTGGAGGCCGCCAATCTTGTTGATGGTCCCTTTCCCCATGACTCACCTTAAGGTGACTCAATAACGAATCGAGATTGCCATGAAATGGAGATGGAGTTGATGAAACAGTATGAGGCCATTATCATTGGCGCGGGGCCAGCAGGGATCTTTGCCGCTTTGACGCTGGTGGATTCAGGGGTGAAACCCATCCTCATCTTGGAGCAGGGAAATGATATAAACTTGAGACGGAGAAGGGGAGGAAAGGATATCCTCTGCGGGTGGGGCGGTGCGGGGGCGTACAGCGACGGAAAACTTACCCTCTCCTCGGAGGTCGGTGGCTTTCTCGGGGACCTCATCCCTAAGGGGGATCTGGAGCACCTCCTCAAAGAGGCTGATACGATCTACCTTAAGTACGGGGCTCCTCGGAAGACATATGGGCAGGTCTCTGATCAAACGGAGGAGTTATACGCCAAGGCGAAACAGGTCGGATTGGAATTCATCCAGATGGAAATCAGGCACGTCGGAACGGAGAACTGTTTGCCCCTCCTCAAGGCGATGCGAAGGGACTTGGAAGATAAGGCGGAGATCCGAACTCTCTGCAGGGCAAACAGGATCCGCGTAGAGGGGCGAAGGGCCGTTGGAGTGGATCTCGATGGTGGGAAGTCCATTAACGGAAAAGTAGTGATTGCAGCCCCGGGGAGAACCGGGTCCAACTGGATGAGGGAAGAGGCCCTGCGTCTCGGCCTATCAGCCGTCCCCAGCCCCATCGATATAGGGGTCAGGGTGGAGACGCCGGCGGCTGTACTGAAGAGGATAACGGATATCGCCTATGAATCGAAGCTCATATACTATGCGGAGACCTTCGACGACAAGGTGAGGACATTCTGTATGAACCCCTACGGGGAGGTGGTAACGGAGGAAACCAATGGAATTATCACCGTAAACGGCCATAGCTATTCCACGAAGAAGACCGAAAACACCAATTTCGCGATCTTGGTCAGCAGTTCCTTCACGGAACCCTTCGATGATCCCATAGCATATGGGAAGTATATATCCCAACTGGCGAACCTCCTGGGGGAGGGGGTCATCGTCCAGAGGCTCGGGGACCTGATGGAGGGGAGACGGTCGACACCGGAGAGGATCTCCCGCTGCATTACCCGCCCAACCCTTGGATCGGCCACGCCGGGAGATTTGAGTTTCGTAATTCCCTATCGGTATTTGAGGGATATCATCGAAATGTTGGAAGCCCTGGATAAGATCGCCCCAGGCGTTTTCTCGCGGCACACGTTGCTCTATGGAGTGGAGGTGAAATTCTATTCCCATCGCATCAAGTTAACCGGGAACCTGGAATCTGAAATCGATAACCTCTTCATTATCGGAGATGGGGCCGGGATTACCCGGGGCCTTCTCCAGGCATCGGCCAGTGGAATATGGGCGGCGAGGGAGGCACTTGGACGAATATGAAGGCCTTTAAGCTCGTTGCGGAATTCCAGCCCACGGGGGATCAACCGCAAGCCATCGATAAATTGAGCACGGGGGTACTTGAAGGGAAGAAACACCAAGTCCTCCTGGGCGTCACTGGCTCCGGGAAGACCTTTACCATGGCCAATGTCATCGAAAGAATCCAAAAACCCACCCTAGTCATCTCCCACAATAAAACCCTGGCAGCTCAGCTGTATGGAGAGTTCAAGGATCTCTTCCCGGAAAATGCCGTTGAATTCTTCGTGAGCTATTACGACTATTACCAGCCCGAGGCATACATCCCATCGACGGATACGTATATCGAAAAGGACACTTCCATCAACGACGAAATCGATAAAATGAGGCATTCAGCCACCCGATCCCTGCTGGATCGAAATGACGTAATCATTGTGGCCAGTGTTTCCTGTATCTATGGGTTGGGATCTCCCGAGGCCTACCACGGCTTGCTCCTCTTTTTGGAGACAGGGGCTACGGTGCCACGGGACAAAATTCTCAATAAGCTCGTGGAAATTCAGTATGAGCGAAACGACATCGATTTTCATCGGGGGACATTTCGGGTGAGGGGGGATATCGTGGAGGTCTTCCCCGCGTATGAGGAAGACCAAGCCATCCGCATCGAGCTTTTCGGCGATGAGATAGAGGCTATTTCGGGGATAGACCCCCTGCGGGGAAAGGTGACCGAGAGGCTGGACAAAGTCGCCATCTATCCGGGAAGCCACTACGTCACCACCCAGGAGAGGATGCAAAGCGCAATCGAGAATATCCATATCGAATTGGCGGAGAGATTGGAGGAACTGAGATCCCAGGATAAACTCCTCGAGGCCCAGCGCTTGGAACAGAGGACCCGTTTCGACCTCGAAATGCTTCAGGAACTCGGCTATTGTCCCGGGATCGAGAATTATTCCCGCCACCTGACGGGTCGAAGGCCAGGGGAGCCTCCCCCGAACTTACTGGATTACTTCCCCAGGGATTTCCTCCTGATCATAGACGAAAGTCACGTCACCGTTCCCCAACTGGTGGGGATGTACAGGGGTGATCGGTCGAGAAAGGAAACACTGGTCGAATACGGTTTCAGGCTTCCCTCCGCATTGGACAACCGTCCCCTCAATTTCACCGAATTCGAGGACCGCATCCATCAGGTGATCTACGTATCGGCCACCCCCGGGGATTACGAATTCGAGCAAGCACGAGAGGAAGTGGTGGAACAGATCATTCGCCCGACCGGTCTGATCGATCCCGATATCACGGTAAAAGGAGCAAGAAATCAGGTTGACGATCTCCTGGAGGAGGTCAGAAAGCGTGTTGAGAAGGGCCAGCGTGTACTGGTCACCACGCTGACCAAGCGAATGGCCGAAGACCTCACCGAATACTACGCCGACTTCGGGCTTCGGGTCAAGTATCTCCATTCGGAGATCGATACCCTCGAAAGGGTGGAGATTATACGGGATCTTCGGCTCGGAAAATTCGATGTCCTGATTGGGGTCAACCTGCTCAGGGAGGGGTTGGATATCCCCGAGGTCTCCCTAGTCGCCATCCTCGATGCGGACAAGGAGGGGTTCCTGAGGTCAACCAAGTCGCTCATCCAGACCTGTGGAAGGGCTGCGAGAAATGTCTCTGGAAGGGTAATCATGTATGGGGATCAGATTACCCGATCCATGGGCATGGCCGTGGAGGAAACCCGGAGAAGGAGGAAGATTCAGGAGGAATTCAACCGAGCCCACAACATCACCCCGACGAGCATCAGGAAGTCCATTAAGAACATCCTCACCTCAATATACGAGGCGGATTACTA
This sequence comes from uncultured Syntrophobacterales bacterium, assembly GCA_964346945.1. GTDB lineage: Bacteria > Desulfobacterota > BSN033 > WVXP01. Next base: position 526 of record CAYFXL010000182.1, on the reverse strand, counting down.
CACCGTGCCCCTGGTTGCAGAGACTCGGACAGAGTACATCCCTCCAAGGAAAATACCCAAGGTGGTCAAGAAGCTGAAAAGAGAGATGCGGGAGGCCGCCCAAGAGCTCGATTTTGAACGGGCGGCGCTCTTGAGGGATCAAATCCGCGAGATCCAAGAAGCTGAGTTGAGGGGAGATGGGCTGAAACCCCTTTCACCACAGAATCCCAAGGGATGAACAGAGATATAGAGAAGAGAGTCCAGCACCTTCCCGAATCGCCTGGGGTCTATCTCCTCAAGGACCTCCAGGGGACGATCATCTACATCGGGAAAGCCAAGAGCCTCCGAAATCGAGTCCGCTCCTATTCCCAAAGGGCCGATGAAAGGGATATTAAAACCCGAATCCTTATGAGCAAGATTGCCGACGTGGACTACCTGGTCACGGAGTCGGAAAAGGAGGCCCTGATCCTTGAGAACAACCTCATCAAGAAGTATAAGCCCCGATATAACGTCAAGATCAAGGATGACAAGAACTATCCCTACCTCA
>CAYFXL010000181.1:0-5587 GCA_964346945.1 uncultured Syntrophobacterales bacterium | reverse complement strand
ACAGGAGGCGCTCAAAAAGCGGGCTTCCCCTTTACTCCAGCCCGAGAAATGCCGCTTCTGGATCCCTGAGACAAGGGGACCCCAGTGTAACGGCTGAGAGGCCATTGGATATATGGATCTTCGGGATTGGATCGATTGAAGGGAGAAATGTGGAGAGGCATTGGGAAACCCTTGAATACTTGGCATCCCTGGGATGTAAAATAAATCCCCATAACAAACGACATCAATCCATTGAGTCGGTATGGGAATTCGTTGAATATTGGAGCCGAAGACGAAATGGACTCTCCTATGAAACGGATGGGGTGGTGGTCAAGGTAGATTCTCTCAGTGATCGTGAAAAGGTCGGGGAGATCCTTCGGGCACCTCGATGGGCCTTGGCCTATAAGTTTCAGCCCGTCGAGGCAACTACTCAGCTCAAGGACATCTTTATCGTCGTCGGAAGGACAGGGGCGATCAAGCCCTTTGGGCTTCTTGAGCCCGTCCGAGTAGGTGGGGCCACCATTCGGGTTGCTCCCCTGAATAGCGAAGAGGATGTTCGAAGGAAGGATCTGAGAATTGGCGATCGGGTAGTGGTGCGGCGTGCGGGAGGCGTGAGGCCGGAAGTGGTAAAGCCTGTCGAAGCCCTTCGAACGGGAAAAGAGAAGCCCTTTCAGGTACCGCGATACTGTCCTTCGTGTGGCGCTCCGGTTAGAAAGATAACAGGCCAAGCCTTTTCCCGGTGTACCGGGAGCAAGTGTCCGGCTCAGCTCGCCCAACATGTAAGACAATTCGTTTCCGAGGACGGAATGAATATGGTTGGGGTGGGAGATGCCCTCTGTTATGGACTCGTCGAAAGGGGGATGGTAGGGGATGTTGGCGACCTCTACTTTCTGACAAAGGAGGATTTGGAGAAGGTCGGGGTCAAGGGGAAGAATGCGGATCGGGTTCTGAACTCCATTGCCAGCGCTAAACAGAGGCCCCTGGAGAATCTCATCTTCGCCTTGGGGATTCCGGAGGTGGGGTTGGGGACAGCGCGAACCCTGGCGACCCACTTTTCCTCCTTGGATGCATTGTCCACGGCGAAGCCCTCGGATCTTGAAGGGATACCGGGTATCGGCCCCAAGGTGGCTCATGCGATAATCACATTCTTTGAGTCCACGACGAACCGTGAGATCTTAATGAAACTCAGACGGGCTCGGGTGAGGAGGATGTAAATCACCCCGAACGGAATTCTGGCTCGAGGACCGAGTTGAAGAAATCAAGGAGAGTTTCTGAAGGTTTTCATGGCCTCTTCGATCAAGAGGTCTCCCTGATGGGTGTACTTAGGGGAGAAGTGGAAGGGCACCAATTGTTTGACTCGGGACAGGTGGGCAAGATGGCCGGCCTGTTGGGCTGTGAGGTGGAACTTTTCCGCCGCTAACCTCGCATCCCTTTGCAAGAAGCCAGTTTCAATAAATAGCATATCGGATCCCTTGGCCAGCTCGACGATTTTCCGTTCATTCTCCTCATGGTAGATGACATCGGCGACATAGGTAATCTTTTGACCGGCCACGACTTTGACGATGCTCGCCTTCAGTTCTCCCAAGGGTATTTCCCTCTCCCTCGTTTTACCCTTCTCCTTCCAGCATACCCGGAACAGTGTCTCATCTGATTCTTTCCGTATCACGGCCTCCTTCAGCCCCTTCAACCAGGGACCAACGGCAAGCCCCATTTTCTCCAAAGAAGTTTTCAAGATATTGACGTGCTGCTTCTCCTCCACGCAAAAGGCCAAGCATGGGATCTTATGATCCAGCACCATCGTTCTCACGCGAAATGCTGCCTCATCCAAGAGGATCGAACCGGATGAGTCAGCACGGGTGACGTCCTCACGCCTAAATCCAGATTGAACGCGAAAACAGGCCGTTTTCCGCGCGGTACAGTTGACTTCGGTGACCCTCAGCGTCAGGTTGTTTGAGTAATTTTCCACCAAGTTCCATGTATAGGAGGCCAGTTTATTCCCAACATGGTCAATGAAAGATGGGGGGCCAAAAAGGGAGAGCTCTTTATCGCGCCCGAGGAAGATTCGCAAGAGATGGTCGAAACCGATAAAGTGATCCATGTGGGTGTGGGAGACGAAAATGTGGCTAATTTTCAATATCTTTCGAGGGGAAAGGGGTTGAAGATCTCCCATATCGAAAAGGAGGGCCCTTCTATCGAACATGAAATCGACATACATTCCCGGGTCGCCAAAGGGATCGTGGATGAGCTGTGTGTGAAACAAGGGTTTCATAGGCTATGGTGAACGATGATTTTCAAAAATTATAGTTTCTTTTCAGTCAAATTGCTATATAATGTATACTTTAGTCTCAGTAATCCTTTTAAACCTCATCTTTCGTCATTGGCCGGAGATTCAGCATCTGGTCTCAAAGTGGGCTTTGAAGATGGCCCTCATTTCCCATGGCTGAGGAGAGAGGGATGAGAATGGAATTTCTAAAGGTAATCAGTTTACTTCTCATCATGGGAATATCATTTTCGTATTGCTCCCACTATGCTCGCCTCCCACATGGCAGGACCTATACCTATCAGTATACGAGAAGGGGAGTTGAAATCGGAAAGGAGGCCTTTTTTCTTGAAGAGAAGGGGGGGCACTTCATCTTGAAAGCCGATATAGATATTGGAGAGGCCAACAGCCATCAACGGGGAAAGAGTGAACTGATTTTTCGAAAAAACGGAGAACCCGTTGCTTATTGGAGACAGCTGGATGTTCAGCTACCCGAAATACCCGCCCAAAATGGCCTTTGGGAGTTGAGATACGCTTTCCATGGGAGAGAGGTGACGGGTGAGGTTACTAAAGATGGCTCGGAACAATGGAAGGGATCCGTGGATGTGGGGAAGCAGGGAGTTTACTGCATCGATAACAACGCCCTCTCCCTATTGGCCGTTCTGGTGAGGGCCATCTACCCCGAACTGAGTAAGGAGGCAATATATTCGGTGAGGGCCTTTCATTTTTCGGAGGCCATGGTGAGGGAGGTAGCCTTCAGACGGGTAAGGGATGGCGTGTATCATTGCACAATCGGAGGGGTCGATGTAGGAGATCTCTCCATAAGGGATGGGATATTGCTGAAGCATGAGGATCCAACGAAAGGACTGGCAATTCGCCTCGAGCAGTAGGTAATCGCCTCGCTCGCTTCAGCGGTTGAATGCGGTGGGGCTATTTTTCCCTTCTTCGGATTATCTTGATTTGAGAAAATCGAAATGATACCCTTTATTTGAAAGCAGAGGCGATTTGAGAGCGAGGGAGAGGGATGACGCAGGATCATTATCGAGAGAAGGTCAGGGGCATTTACGATTTTATTAGGGATAATCTCTACTTCAACCGGCCCGATCTGGAAGTCAAGGGGAAAAAATTCAACTCGGCCCTCATCTTCAGCTTGCTGACGGGTCTCAATAGGGGAAAGGAGCTTATCATAGGGGAACCGGGCTTGGGGAAAACCACATCCGCGGAATACGTGGGCTCCCTGCTCTATCGAATCCCCATAGGCACCATTTGGGGAGCGGAAGTTTCGGGGCACCCCGAGCAGACGGAGGAGAAGATTATCGGCAGGCCGGATTTAGGAAAACTGAACAGAGGGACGGAAGAGGTCGTTTGGTCACACTTCGCCCAGATTCCCATTAAGATCGTCGACGAAATCAACCGACTGCCCGAGACGAAGCAGAGTATGATTCTCGATGGGGTGGACAGGGGAAACTGGGAATACCTGAATGAGATGATTATCAATGAGGAATACTGCCTCTTCGCAACGGCCAACTACCAGGATAGGGGTACGAATACTATTATCGCGCCGATGATCGACCGTTTCGACGTCGTCGTCGAATCCCGACACCCTGGTCCCAATATCGCCTATCTGGTCGGAAAATTTAATGAGAAAGACCGTATCCTTCGAAATTCCAAGGCCGAAAATTCCATCCAGAAAATCCTTAAAGGTAAGGTATCCTATCAAACGAAGCTGCGCCAGATGGAGGAGGTCTGCTCTGCCTATGGGGAGTTCTTGAAGAAGAAACTGGGGGTTGAAACGGTGGGGCTCCAAGATAGGAAGGCCATCCATACCGCAATAACAAGACTGGAATTGGATTTGGACGCCAATGCATTTACCCGGATGTTACTCGCCGAGCTCTCCTTCTGCTATAAATATGGGCAAAAGAGATCCATTGAGAATTGTGAGGAGGGTTGTCATTTTACGGGGTATCTGTGCCACGACATTAAGAATTGTGCATCCAATCGACTCCCCACTTCTATCAAAACGTATTCCCAAGCATTAGCTTGGTTGATAGGGGATGCCGAGGTTGGTATTGAGCATATCAAGGCGACTATGCCATATGCCCTGGCCCATCGATTACAATGGAAGGAGGAATACCTCTCTAATAAGGAAAAGGATAAGAGGGACAATCCCTTTCAAATATATCTGGCAAAAGATGCGGTGAGGGGCATCTTCAATCGCTATGGTGAACAGAGTGAGCACCTCAAAAGCGCGCTGGCGACTGGATATCGGCTCTTCAAGGGGGAAGACCTCGAGCCAGTGGGTGGCGATCACCCCGTTTATTTCGAGATCAAAAAGGACTTGGGATTGGAGGATTAAATGAAGAACCCCTTTGACGACTTCAGGGATCATCGGACAAGGGAAAGGGAGATACCCCTGGACTCCATTATCCGATCGAGGGAAAGGGTAATGTCTCAGATCACCAAAGGCTATGAGAAGCTTTTGGAAGAGGAGGTCAAGGAGTTGGTCTGGTTGGTCCAATATAATACCGTGATCAAAGCTTACACCCTGGCGGAAAAGGTAGTCAAGGAGTTCGAATATAAGGCGGAGGACATCGAGGAGTTTTGCTATGAATTGGATAGTACGGATAAGATTCCCTATCTCATTACCGGACCAGCTGGCATCTATATCTCTGCATTGTGCAATTATGCCCAGGAGGAGGAAATCATCCTGAAGTTGAATGATTTAAAGACCCAAATAAACCTCCTCGGTTATCGGCTTCCGGTGGGCAAGAAGGTAGCTGTTGAGGGGAATTTGGGTGATTTTACCGGGATTGGAATGGAGGGGGGAGAGTTGGTGGTTGAGGGAAATGCTAAGAACTATACGGGAGCCGGGATGAAGAGTGGAAGAATTAAGGTGACGAAGAACATAGGCCTCCACACGGGGGAATGGATGATGGGGGGAGAGATCTTCGTAGGGGGAAGGGTGCGGGGTCTGGGTAAGATCGTGGATGGGAAGGTATATGAAGATGAAAAGGTGATCTACCCTCGAAATTATCGTCAATCCAACGTCTACTATTGAGGGATTTGTTTCGAGATGATCCCCGAAGAGATCATTAAGAGGATTTGGCCGAAGGTGAGGAAGAAGCATCTCTTTCCTGAGCTGCCCGTACCCAAGGCTTCAGACGGAACGGAGAATGTTGCCTTGGAGATGAAGGATAAACAGATAACCATAAATACCGCTTTTTACGATAAGATTGCCCAGAAGATGGGCTTTGAAGAAGTGGTTGAGGCCCTCTTGGACCACGGGATAAGCCATTACACCTATTGCCCCTGGGATTTTCACACTCACCTCAGGTTGTTCACAGAGGC